>JBJECV010000220.1:0-4637 GCA_051871435.1 Sodaliphilus sp.
TGTGAGGTCTTACCTTATTGACTCAAAAATTTCAATGAACTCGGGGGCAAAGATACGGTGGGTGGTGGGGTGCGGTCAATCCCAATACGGCAAGATGGTGTGCGGGAGAATTTTTGTGTTGATGAGAATAGATAATTGCATCCACCTGAAGCGCGCTTCAAGGGTTATGGCTTTGGCATATTGCCCCCACAATTTTTCTCCTGAGCCATTTGATGGGCGGATACAGCAATCCCGGCGAATCACTATCCGGAAATTCGTCGGGATTACCGTTTTCTTATATAATGTGTATATACTTCTCGCTTGCTAATTGGGCATTATTCAATTGTGCCCCCTTAGCCTAAAAAGGGATAGAAAAAGCGAGTGATGCTTATTTCACGGCATCAATCACCTTTCTCACGCGCTCAAACACCACTTCTGCACCGCCTGTGCCTTGCACCATGTGGAGCAATCCTTTCTGAGCATAGAATGCCTTGAGAGGGGAGGTCTGATTGTTGTAAACCTCCAAACGCGAAGTGATGGTTTCAAGATTGTCGTCGCTGCGGCCGCTTTCTTTGCCGCGGTTGAGCAGTCGTCCGATAAGAATTTCTTCCGGCACGTCGAGTCCAATCACGGCGCTCACCTTAGTGCCGCGCTGATGGAGCATTTCTTCGAGGGCTTCAGCCTGCGGGATGGTGCGAGGAAATCCATCAAAAATCACGCCTTTAGCGGCGGCGGCTTTGTTGTCGTCCATCACGGAAGCCAAAATGTTCACCATCAGTTCGTCGGGAATGAGCTGTCCTTGGTTGATAAACTCTTGTGCAGTCTTTCCGAGCTGTGTGCCGCGCTTAATGTGGTCGCGAAGCACGTCGCCGGTGGAGATGTGGAAGAGTCCATAGGTTTTGATTAAAACCTCGCTTTGAGTTCCTTTGCCGGAACCTGGAGCGCCGAACATTACAATGTTGAGCATGGTGTTATAAAATTAAAATAAAAAGTGAATGATCTTATTTGATTTAAAAAAATGAGCGTATTAGTCTTTCAGCACCAAGATGTCGCGCAATCCGCGTGCTTCGCCATCAAGGTCGAGGCCGTAGCCGATAATGAAGCGCGACGGTATCTCGAATCCCACAAATTCGGGCCTTTGTCCGGTGGTGAGCGATTCGGGCTTAAATAGCAGTGTGGCCATTTTCACACTTTTAGGATGTTGCTCTGCGAGCGTTTCGCGCAGCGCTTTGGCTGTGATGCCGGTGTCCACAATATCCTCAATAATGATTACATCTCGCCCTTCGAGACTTTCCGAGAGCCCCATCACTTGCTTAATCACACCGGTCGACGAAGTGCCTTCATAGCTCTTCAGCCGGATAAAGGTGATGGCGGCTTGGGGCAATTCGCATGCGCGAATCAAATCGGCGGCAAACATAAAAGCGCCATTGAGCACGCACACAAAAATGGGCGGGTTGGCAGGGTCGACACCTGCTTTAATTTCGTGAGCCACTCGGTTCACTTGTTGCTGAATTTCTGCTTCGCTGAGGTAAGGAACAAAGGTCATACCTCTCACTACGGTTTCTTGCATCCTTCTATGAATTAAAGAAAAATTTCCACAAAGGTAAAAAAGTTTAGTATTGTTTCCAAATTTTATCCCCACATATATTTTTTTATTTTAATTTTTTGTGGAAAGCCGCATATTTTTGGGGCGTTATTCGCTGCAAGTGGCAAAAAAAGCGTAATTTTGTGGGAATTTTCGTTTTTCAAAACGGAGTTCCGCTCATTTTTCACATTTCTATTATATTCACAGAGCTATGAAGATTTTCACTACTGAAGGTATCAAACGAATAGAAGAAGCCACCATAGAGAGCGAAAGCATAAAAATGCTTGATTTGATGGAGCGCGCCGCATCGGCTGTGGTGTATGAAATCATTTCGCGGTGGCATCCGCATAAGCGCATCGTGATTTTTGCCGGACCGGGCAATAACGGCGGCGATGCACTCGCAGTGGCACGCTTGCTTGCCGAGCAAGGCTACCGCTCAGAGGTGTATCTCTTTAATGTGAAAAGCACGCGCCTTTCGCATTGCTGCGAAACGAATCGCGACCGCCTGAAATCGGTGGAGCGCGTAAACTTGATAGAGGTGCTCGACACTTTCACACCGCCCGAATTAGGACCAACCGACTTGGTAATCGACGGGCTCTTTGGCTCCGGATTGACCAATCCGCTGAAAGGCGGCTATGCTTCCACGGTGCAGTATATCAACGATTCGGGCGCCTTCGTGGTGTCGATCGACATCCCTTCCGGCTTGTTTGGAGAATGGAATGCCGGCACCGACCGTCGCAACATTATCCGAGCCAACCTCACCTTGGCTTTCCAATTCCGCCGCTTATCGTTTTTCTTTAGCGAAAATGCCGAATTTGTGGGCGAAGTGGTGGTGCTCGACATCGATATGGACCAAAATGCCATCGCCAGCACACCCACCGACTTCTATCTCATTGAGCGCGACGACGTGAAACGCCAATTGAAGCCACACGGCCAGTATATCAACAAATACGACAACGGCACCGTGTTTTTGGTTGCCGGCAGTTATGGTATGATGGGCGCCGCCACTTTGGCTGCTCGCGGAGCAATGCGCGCCGGAGCGGGCTTGGTGACTGTGCACGCGCCCAAATGTGGCTTTATGCCGCTTTCCGCCACCGTGCCGGAAGTGCTGTTTGAAGCCGACCCCAACGAGTATTTCACTTCCGAAATTGAATTGCACCATAATTATAATGTGGTGGCTTTAGGCCCGGGCATGAGCACCACCAAAGACGCCATCACCGCCATCGATTCCTACATTAAGCGCTATCGCCGCCCGTGCATCTTGGATGCCGATGCCCTCAATTGCATCGCTATGCGCCCCGTGCTCATCAATAGCATCCCCAAAGGCTCTATCCTCACACCGCACAACAGCGAATTCGACCGCCTCTTTGGCGAACACCAAACCGACGAGGACCGCTTGAAAAAAGCCATCGATGTGTCGCGTCTCTACGAGATTACCATTGTGCTCAAAGGTAAATACACCAAAACGGTGCGCCCCGACGGCAAAGTGTATATCAATAGCACCGGCAACCCCGGATTGGCTACGGCCGGCACCGGCGATGTGCTCACCGGCGTGATTGCCGCTTTCATCGCCCAAGGCTATTCGCCCGACTGGAGCGTGGCGCTTGGGGTGTATGTGCATGGATTGGCAGGCGATATCGCTGTGCAGGAACAAGGTTCGCACGGACTCATCGCTCCCGATGTGGCTAATGCCGTGGGCAAAGCCATTCAGCACATTATTCATAACAACGCCATCGACTGATGAATCGTCGCAAAATCTACATCTTGGCTTCCATTTTCGCCATTTTGGCGTCGGCACTGTGTGCCGCATCCATCTATTCCGCCAAATCGGTGGAAGCCTCACCCGAAGTTTCGACAGACTCCCTCGCAGCAGCCGAAGCCGACACCACGCGCACCATCACTTTGCTGTTTGCAGGCGATTTGATGCAACATTCGCAGCAAATCAAAGCCGGCAAGCGCGCCGACGGCACCTACGACTACAGCGCGTGTTTTCAGTACATGAAGCCGGAAATTGAGCGCGCCGATGTGGCAATTGCCAATTTTGAAACCACCCTTGCCGGTCCACCTTACACCGGCTATCCGCAATTTTGCTCGCCCGACCGCTTTTTGCAGGATTGCCGCGACGCCGGATTCGACATTATGCTCACCGCCAACAACCACGTGTGCGACCGCTACAAAACCGGCATTGAGCGCACCATCCAAATGATGGATTCACTCGGGGTGCCGCATTTGGGCTCTTACGTGGATGAGCAGGAGCGAAGCCAAAATTATCCCTTCCTTTTGGAGAAAAACGGCTTCCGCATCGTGCTGCTCAACTACACCTACGCCACCAATGGCATACCCGTGCGCAAACCCAATGTGGTGAACTATATCGACAAAAAGGTGATGGCTACCGACATTGCGAAGGCAAAAACCATGAACCCCGATGCCATTATCGCTTGTATGCACTGGGGCATAGAGTACACCCTGCGCGAAGTGGCGGAGCAACGCCAACTCGCCGACTGGCTTTTTAGCCAAGGCGTTACACACGTGATTGGCAGTCACCCTCATGTGGTGGAACCTATGGAAGTGCGCACCGATGCGCAAGGCAATAAGCATGTGCTGGTTTACTCAATGGGCAATTTCATTTCTAATATGAGCAAAGCCAACACCACCGGCGGAATGACCGTGCGCCTGCAGCTGAAAAAGCAACACAATGTCACCACCTTGGAAAACACCGACTATTCGCTCTATTTCGTGAGCCGACCCGAAATGAACCGTCGCGGACAGTATTTCGTATACCCCGTGTCGATGCCCACCCACCTGCTCACCACCCGCGAGCGCACCGTGCGCAACCAATTTACCTCCGCCGCACGCGCCCTCTTCAAAAAGCACAACAAAGGCGTAACAGAACGCCCCATCCCCCTGCAATAGAAAAAAGCACGCCGCCATATAGAATAACCCAACACATTTTGAGGCATTTCCGCATCAATACAAAAAAAATGCTATCACCCCGTGACATGCAAACCAACACCTTACTTCCTGTTTTCGTCACTTTTTTGGCGTGAAATTTTTATACGCTGAAAATCAGCGC
>JBJECV010000221.1:0-4629 GCA_051871435.1 Sodaliphilus sp.
CGTTTGCCCGGCACTGATGGTCAAGCCAAGATGAGCAAGAGCTTGGGCAATTGCATCTACCTGAGCGATTCAGCCGACGATGTGTGGCAAAAAGTTCGCAGCATGTACACCGACCCCACCCACCTGCGAGTGGACGACCCCGGACACTTGGAAGGCAACTGCGTGTTCACCTATCTCGACGCATTCTGCACCGATGAAGATTTTGCACAATTCTGGCCCGAATATGCCAACCTCGACGAACTGAAGGCGCACTACACCAAAGGCGGTCTCGGAGATATGAAGTGCAAAAAATTCCTCAATCAAGTGCTCAACAAATCGCTTGAACCGATGCGCCTCCGCCGCAAGGAATTGGAGCAAGACATCCCTGCCATTTACGACATCCTGAAAAAAGGTACCGAGCAAGCACGCGAAGTGGCAGCACAAACTATGGACGAAGTGCGCCACGCTATGCAAATCGACTATTTCAACGACACCGAACTCATTGCCCAACAAGCAGCACGCTTCAAAAGCGAATAGCCGACAGCAGGTTAGCTTTTAACTTCCGGCTTTTGTTGCATGAAACGAGAAAAAAGTCGTGCGGCGGGGATGTGAGGGCTATCGCCCCATCGTGTGAGTGCTGAAAAATCTGACGGGAAGCAAGCTCCCCCGTCAGATTTTTTCATCACTCCCACGGTGGTCCGCTGCGCTCCCCACTCACATCCCCGCCACCCGAAAAAAAATCGCTTCGCGAAAAAAAAGTCGGCTTCGCCGAAAAAAAACAACGCCTGACGATGACGATGACGATAACGATAACGATAACTAAAACTAAAACTAAAACGAAAACACCCCATCAGCCTTTAGCCTTAGCATCTATGGTGGCGATTATGCACAATGCACAATTGCCCCTATAGCTAATGGTTCCCTTGCTTTTAACTTTATCTATTTCCTTAAACAGAGTTTAACTTTGGTGTGGAATTATATCACTATTTCGTACCTTTTTGGAACACACCTACCATGAAATTTGTGCCTAATTTTGCCATTAACGTAATAACACTTACACACTATTCTGTTTTTTTTAGAGTAAAGATTAACTAATTTGTTGTCACATATCCACATATCCGTATCATGGATTAGAAAAATCAGTTTTCTGAGCATCACGATGGCATTTGTGCTTGCCTCTTCCATCTTAACTCGGGCACAAATCTCCGACACTTGCGCCATTTCTTTTGCGGATACTATCGCTCTTGGCAGTGAGGTGCCGATGGATAGCATCGCACTATTGCCAATGGACAGCACCCTGTCGCTGAGCAAAATTCCGCCCATTTCGCCCTATGCGTTGCCCTATTCCGTGAGTGGAAAATCCTACGATTGGCATCGACTCTGGATCAACACCTCCGTGCTGAGTGGCGCATTTGTGGGCACGCTTTTGGTGCTGGAATGTTTGCCCGAAGACGCCACCTCGTGGAACCGAGCCGAATTGCAAGACGTGCCCCTTTTTGAGCGATGGTACAACCACGTGATTAAAAAAGGCCCCGAATGGGACCACGACAAAATCATATTCAACTATGTGCTTCACCCCTACGCCGGTGCTGCCTACTTTATGGGTGCCCGCTCCTGCGGTTTCAATTTCTGGCAGTCGGCGCTCTATGGCACCATCGTGTCGACCGTGGGATGGGAGTTTGGCATTGAGGCATTTATGGAGCGCCCCTCGATACAAGACCTATTCATTACACCGGTGGTGGGCAGTATGATAGGCGAGGGATTTTATCGCGCCAAGCGATGGATAGCCGACCGCGACTATCGCCTGCTGGGCTCGCCGGTGTTGGGCACCATCGTGACATTTTTGGTGGACCCGGTGAACGAATTCACCGGCCTGTTTTTAGGCAATCCGGCACGAAAAGCCGCCCACGCAAAAGCCGCCGAAAAGTCGCTCTCCGGCAAAGGCGCCTCGCTCGTTCCTTCCCTCAGCCGCCACTACAAAGGCCTCACCTTCGTAGCCACCTTCTAACTTTTTTGGGGTGTGTGCCTTATACAATGAAGAAAAAGCATTATATTTGTGGATTGAAAACTATTACTGAAACGAATATATGAAAAACTTTGCTTTAATTTTCGCGCTGGCCGGTGCACTGATGGCAACCGCTCAGCCGCATCGCGAATGTCAACTCACAGATTGGCAATTCTCGCAATCCGGTACGGAATGGAAAAATGTGAAAGTGCCTCACGACTGGGCAATTAGCGGCCCGTTCGACAAGAAATGGGACCTCCAAGTGGTGGCAATTAAGGAAAATGGTGAAGACGTGGCTACCGAGCACTCCGGACGCTCGGGCGCACTGCCCTGGATTGGAAAGGGGTACTACAAAACCACTTTCCAAGTGAAGGAGGGCACCAAGCATGTGGAACTCCATTTCGATGGCGTGATGGCAAACCCGGTGGTGAAAATCAATGGTAAGGAAGCCGGACACTGGGCGTATGGCTACAATGCCTTCCGCGTGGATGCCACCCCCTTTGTGCACAGTGGTGAAAACACCTTGGAAGTGGCTGCCGAAAACCACGAGGAAAGCAACAGATGGTATCCCGGCGCCGGCATCTTCCGCCCTGTTACGCTCATTTGCACCGACCACGAGCGCCATCTCGACCTATGGGGATTGCAAATGCAAACGCTTAGCATCGAAGGAAGTGAAGCGCTCATCGATATTCGCCACAAAGGCAATGCCCTCGCCGCTGGCGATGTGCTGAAAGTAACCATCACCGACAAAAGCGGTGCCGTGGTGGGCGAAAATGCCACCGCAGCCAACGGTATGGGCGAATTTCATACACAATTCCACATTGCCAATCCCAAACTCTGGTCGCCGGAGCAACCGTATCTCTACGATGTAACGCTCCGTTTGGTCAACGCCGGCCAAGTGCTCGACGAACAGCACCAAAAATTGGGCATCCGCACAGCAAAATTCAGCGCCGAAGGAGGTTTCCAACTCAATGGCGTGACCCGCAAAATTAAAGGCGTGTGCTTGCACCACGACCTTGGTCCGCTTGGCGCAGCAGTGAATAAAGCCGCCATCATTCGCCAAATTCGCATCATGAAAGAGATGGGCGCCGACGCCATCCGCACTTCACACAATATGCCCTCCACCATGCAAATGGAAGTGTGCGACAGTATGGGCATGATGGTGATGGCGGAAAGTTTCGACGGATGGAAAGTGCCGAAAGTGAAAAACGGCTACGGCAAATATTGGGATGAATGGTGGCAAAAAGATATCACCAACCTCATCCTCAACCATCGCAATCACCCCAGCATCATTATGTGGAGCGTGGGTAACGAAATTCCGGAGCAATGGATGCCAGAAGGCACCGAGCGCTACAAGCACCTCATTGCCCTCTGCCATCAATTAGACCCGAGCCGGCAAGTGACCTGCGGCTCCGATAAGCCCGAATCCACCTACAAAGTGGGCTTCTCGCAGGTGGCTGATGTGCCGGGATTTAACTATCGCGTACACAAATACGAAATGATGCACAAACAGTTGCCCCAAGGTTTCCTCTTAGGCTCCGAAACTGCCTCCACCGTGAGCTCACGCGGCGAATACTTCTTCCCCGACACCGTGGCAACCAACAAAGAGCATCACAACGGACAATGCAGCAGCTATGATGTGGAATACTGCTGGTGGAGCAATCTGCCCGACGACGATTGGAAAATGCAAGACGATTATAGCTGGGTGACCGGCGAATTTGTATGGACTGGTTTCGACTACCTCGGCGAGCCCACACCCTACGACAAGTATTGGCCCAGCCGCAGCAGCTATTTCGGTATCGTGGACCTTGCCGGACTGCCCAAAGACCGCTACTATCTCTATCGCAGCCACTGGAACAAAAACGAACCCACCATCCACTTGCTGCCTCACTGGAACTGGAAGGGACGCGAAGGACAAGTGACCCCGGTGTATTGCTACACCAATTATCCCACTGCCGAACTCTTTGTGAATGGCAAAAGCCAAGGCCGCATCACCAAGCAAAAAGACAGCCGATTAGACCGCTACCGCCTCCGCTGGCAAAATGTGAAATACGAAAAAGGTGAAATCAAAGTGGTGGTTTACGACGAAGCAGGCAATAAAGCCGGCGAAAAAGTGCTGAAAACGGCAGGAAAGCCCGCCAAACTTCAGCTCACCGCCGACCGCAATGTGATTGCTGCTGATGGTAGCGACCTCGCCTTCGTGACCGTGAGCCTCACCGACAAGCAAGGCACACTCTGCCCCGATGCCGACCACCAACTCGAATTTAAAGTGACCGGCGCCGCCACATTCAATTCGGCTTGCAATGGCGATGCCACATCGCTGGAATCATTCACACAGCCCACCATGAAACTTTTCCATGGTCAGCTCGTGGTGGTGGTGCAAGCCGGAACCAAAGCCGGAGCAGCTACCCTCACCGTGAAAGATAAGAACACCGGCATAAAAGCCTCCATCCCCATCACAGTGAAATAAATTGCACACCCCGATATCATAAATCGTGCCGATTGGCGTGGCAGCCGGTCGGCACGATTGCGTTGAAATCTATTGAAAAAGCACTTACCATTCCAATATTTTTCAACAATAATGCCCCTTTCCTGTTTTCGTCATGCGTTACCCAAATCGCGAGTGACCCAGTTTTCGACCAATC
>JBJECV010000222.1:0-4618 GCA_051871435.1 Sodaliphilus sp.
TTAAATAAAACCTACTTCGGTTCTCCCTAAAAGAGGGGGGCTGCATAGCCACAATAGCTTTGGTAGCCACACGCTAATAGCTCCCGGCTAAAGGCTCTAATCTCTAATTTCCAATTTCTAATCTCTCCCTTTCAGGTGGTCGTCGAAGTAGCGGGTGATGCGGTGGTGGAGGTGGACGCTTTGGTGGCCGCGCATGTTGTGGGGCTCGCCGGGGTACACGTAGAAGTCGGGTTGGGTGCCGGCTGTGATGCAGGCTTTGAGAAAGGAGTAGGATTGCTGGGGGATGACCACTGGGTCGTTCAGCCCGTGAATGATTTGCAGGCGTCCTTTCAGGTTTTTGGCTTGAGGAATGAGCGAGGCTTGTTGGTAGCCCTCGGGGTTGAGGTCGGGGGTGCTCATGTAGCGCTCGGTGTACATCACCTCATACATCCGCCAGTCGATTACCGGGCCGCCTGCCACACCCACCTTAAACACGTCGGGGTAGTGGGTCATAAGGCTGATGGTCATGAAGCCGCCAAAACTCCAGCCGTGCACGCCCAATCGGTCCATATCCACGAACGGCAGCGTGCGCAAAAATTCCACGCCTTGCATTTGGTCGGCCATCTCCGTTTTGCCCAATTGCCGGAAATTGGCTTGCGCAAAGTCGCGTCCGCGGCGGCTACTGCCACGGTTGTCGAGGATGAATAGCACATAGCCGCGCTGTGCCATATAGGTTTCCCAACTTCGGCTGCTCCAGTGCCACCCCGCTTCCACATTGCGCGTGTGCGGTCCGCCGTACACATACACCACGGTGGGATAGCGTTTCGAGGCGTCGAAATCGGGCGGTAGCACCATGCGGTAGAATAGCTGGGTGGTGCCGTCGGCAGCCTTGATGCTGCCCTGCTGATAAGTGGGCACGGCGTAGCCCTCCCAGGGGTTGGGGGCGGTGAAATAGCGAAGCGAAGTGGCGGAAGCGGTGTTCACGATGTCGATAAGGCGCGGCACATCGGGCGCCTGGCTCCAGTCCACCATCCGGGTGCCGGAAGCGCTGAGCAAACCATAGTGCACACCTTTGCCGGTGGCATCTAAGCGCGTGCGGCGGCCGGTGGCGATGTCCACACTATATATATTGATTTGTAGCGGGTGCTCGGCGGTGGCTTCGAAAATGGCGGAGCGATTTTTGGCGTTGAAACCCACAAAGCGCGTCACCTCCCATTCGCCTTGCGTGAGCGGCGTGATGGCGCGGGTGGGCAGGTCGTAGAGGTAGAGATGATTGTAGCCCGAGCGCGAACTCTGCATCACGAATTTCGTGTGGTCCCACGGCAAAAACTGTAGGGGTTCGCCCGGTTCCACATATTTCTCGTCGGTTTCGTGGTCCAATTCCGCGATGGCATTGCCCGTGGCGGCATCATACGCCATGAGATGCACATCATTTTGCCCGCGGTTCATTTCCTGCACATAGATGGTGCCGGCGTCGGGGCTCCATGTGATGCCGCAAAAATAGCGGTTGGTGGGGTCGCCGGTGTTGAGATAGATGATGGTGCCCTTTTGCAGGTCGTACACCCCGATGGTCACCACGTCGGTGGCTTGCCCAGCCATGGGATATTTGGTGAAATCTACTATGGCTTGCCGAACCGGGTTTTCGGTGGGCTCGGGCACATCGATAAGCGGATAATCCGGAATCAGAGTTTGGTCGCTGCGATAGAACGCCAATTTGCTGCCGTCGGCGCTCCAAAACAGCCCGCCATCGATGTGAAACTCAGAGCGATGCACGGTTTGCCCATACACAATGTGGCGCGAGCCATCGGCACAGAGGCGTTTCACATTGCCCGCCGCATCGCGCACATAGAGATTATGGTCGGCAGCCACATAGGCATCGGCGCGGCTCGCCATATTCCAGGCTTCAGCTTTGCGTCCTGCTGTTAGCAATTGCGCCCACACGATTTCCTGTCGTCGAAAATCCACGATTAGGCGCCGCATGTGGGTGTTCACCACCACCATACTGCTATCGGCGTAGGGATAAGCAACGCCACGCAGCGAGGAGAGGTGATATTCGGCACCCAAAGCATCATTCATTTGCGCCAAAGTGAGTAGCGGTTTTTCCTTTCCGGAACGCACGTCCACCACCGAGTGGACGCTATCGGTGGTGTGCACCAACTTTTCGCCCCACCACACCAAAGTGCGATTTTGAGGCGTCATTTGCCTATAGTTTTTGCCGCCGAAATTTAAATCTTCGAGCGAAAATTGTTTCTGAGCATCGGCACACACTGCCACCACCAAAACCGCCACCATCACCAAGTGGCGAGCCAAACATAATGTCTTCATAAAGCAAATTTTGAACCGTTTTAGATTAATGCACAATGCTTAATTAATGCATAATTCATAATTCATAATGCTTAATTAATGCATAACTCATAATGCATAATGCTTAATTAATGCGTAATTCATAATGCACAATGCTTAATTAATGCATAATTCATAATTCATAATGCACAATTGCCGGGAGCATTTAGTTATTCTATAGACAGAGCAAGCTAACGGCTAACGGCTAATGGCTAACGGCTTCAATACACGCTGCCGCCCATAAATTCGCGCAAGAGGCTGGTTTTGGGCACGTCGCGTGGGCTGATAGGCTCGAAGCACTGCAAAAACATCAGCAGGCGGTGAGCCTCGGAGTGCTCCGGCACATTGGGCGCCACTTGCTCGAGGATGGGGAGCGCATATTGCTTCATCACAGGCAATTCGCACACAATGCTCGAATTGAAAATGGCGTCGGCATTCTCTTGATAGGGGAAAATCCATTTCTCCTCGCCCTTGCGCACACGCGGCCAGCGGTTGATGGTTTCCTGCGCACTGTAGCCACGGCTCTTGTAGTCGCGCACAATGCAGCGCAGCAAGCGGCAGTCTGACGTGGAAATCCAGTTGTGGTCGTCAATATTGAGTGTGGCAAGTGCCGACACATAGATGCGGAATTTTTGTTCTTCCGGAATGAATTGCGTGAGTTCGGGGTTCAAGCAGTGCAAACCCTCCAAAAGCAGCACATTGTCGGCTTCCAGTCGCAACGTATTGCCGCGGTATTCGCGCTTGCCGGTTTCAAAATTGTAGGTAGGCATTTTCACCTCCTTGCCATCGAGCAAATCGCGCATGTGTTGGTTGAAGAGCTCGAGGTCTACGGTGTGGAGATTTTCAAAATCGTATTCGCCGTTTTCGTCGAGCGGCGTGTCGAGTCGGTTCACGAAATAATTGTCGAGCGAAATCATTTTCGGGCGCAAGAATTTAGTCACTAAGTGGGTGGCCAATCGCTTGGTGGAAGTGGTTTTACCACTCGACGACGGCCCGGCAATGAGCACGATGCGTGCGCCGCCGCGCTTAAATCGCTCCGCAATTTGTGTGGCAATGGAGCCCAGCACTTGCGCGTGGATGGTTTCGGCAATGTTGATGATTTCCGCCACTCGTTTTGCCTTAATCGCCTTATTGAGCTCACTCACATCGCTCACATTAATAATATGGTTGATAGCTTTGCGCTCCATAAAGGCATTGAAAATCTTTTCGTGTTTGCCGGCTTTGGCAGGCACATTGGGGTTCTCAGTGTCGGGGCAAAGCAGCAGCATGCCGTCTTTGTAAGGCACGAGGTCGAAGGTGTCGATATGCCCGGTGGACGGCGCCAACGGACCCTGAAAACTGTCGATAATATCATCGAGCTTGTAGTACACGGTGTAGAGCTGCTTGGAGTACGACAAAAAGCGCACCTTATCGTTCATGCCGCGCTTGCGAAACATATCGAGCACTTCCACCGTGGGGCGCTCATGGCGCACAAAAGGCATATCAGCAGCAATAATTTCTTTCACACGCTGCTTGAGCTGCTTCACCGTGGTGCCATCCACCCGCGAATGATTGTGCTTAAACGTACAAAAATAACCTTTTCCGATGGCGTGCGGCACTGCGAGGCGCTCGTTAGGGAAAAGGTCTTTGGTGGCTTTGTGCAATATCATAACCAGCGAACGGGTGTAGGTGCGTCGGCCCGACACCGAATTTCGGTCAATAAATTCCACGTGTTTAGGTCCGTAAAGCGGATAAGCCAAATGCTTATCCCTATTATTCACCATCACACTGATGGGCTTGAAAGGAATTCGGTCCTTGATTCGTTCGTACACACATTGAAGCGTTTCGCCCCCTTCCACATCAACATACTCTCCGATATTGGTGCAAAAGATTCTCAGTTCGTTGTCCATGACACAAAAGCAATAAATTGGATAATTGGATTATTATCCCACAAAGTTAAGCATATTATTTAATTTTCGCAAATGCCCCGCGAGCCTTTAAACTGAATGCACAATTCACAATTCATAATTCATAAAGCACAATTCACAATTGCCGGAAGCCACCTTAGCTATGATAATTCCCCCTTCCCTTTAGGGAGGGCCGGGGTAGGCTCCGCAACTTGTTGACTTGTTGACTTGTTGACTCATTGACTCATTGACTCATTGACTCATTGACTTGTTGACTCATTGACTCATTGACTTGTTGACTTGTTGACTTCAAAATAGAGTTCACCCGAAAGTTCACATAGAGTTCACTGAAAGTTCACACTTGGGCACAAAATCGCCGCCACAGCACCATGTAGCCCCATCCGAAAGTT
>JBJECV010000223.1:0-4579 GCA_051871435.1 Sodaliphilus sp.
GCGGAGCTTTTGCAGGACGATTGGAAATTATGATTGTGCCCAAAACCTCTAATTCAATTCTGAGTTTCATCTATAGCGACTTCGTGACCATCAAAACCGGCGAATCGAAAGAGGTGCATTTTGCGGGCGCATTCACCCGTGGCGAGGTGGGACAAGCCTATACGGCATATTTGCGCAACCCCAAATACACATCTTCCTACAACATTTGGGGCACCGGGGTCACCTTCACCCTGGCAGACCCCGTGCCATTCGACGTGAATGTGGATGGCGAGATGAATGTGTCGGACGTAACCACTCTCGTGAACCACATTCTCGGCATCGATGTGTATCCCTTCAACCACAACGAGGCCAACGCCAACGCCGACTCTAAAATCAACGTGAGCGACATCACCACCATCATCACCGCCCTGCTCTCTGAATAAAAAAAACGGAGTTATCGCCGAAACCGAACGCTCGACTTTGGCGATAACTGCTAAAAAAACATAATTATCGCCAAAACCGAACGCTCGACTTTGGCGATAACTCTAAAATTACATATCTTTGCCATCAT
The DNA here is from genome assembly GCA_051871435.1 of Sodaliphilus sp. Classification (GTDB taxonomy): domain Bacteria; phylum Bacteroidota; class Bacteroidia; order Bacteroidales; family Muribaculaceae; genus Sodaliphilus. Next base: position 551 of record JBJECV010000223.1, read on the forward strand.
AATCAAAAAGCAGAAGGATGGAAGCAATCATTGGACGAAAACGCGAACAAATGCTCTTAGCAGAGTATTGCGCAAGCCATAAAGCCGAATTTATAGCGGTGTATGGCAGAAGGCGTGTGGGCAAAACCTTTTTGGTGAAAAATTTCTTTCGCAATGAATTTGCCTTTTATATGACGGGGATTTTTGAAGGCTCTCTCGCCGACCAACTGGCAAATTTCGCCGTGCGCCTTAGCCTTCATTCCGGACAACGCCAAGCCATTCCTGCCAGCTGGTTTGAAGCCTTTTCAATGCTGCAAACCTATTTAGACGGTGTGGATAAAGCAAAACAATTGGTGGTGTTTATCGACGAATTGCCGTGGCTCGACACTCCCAACTCCCGCTTCATGAAAGCCTTGGAACTATTCTGGAATTCATGGGGCTCCACATGCACTCGTTTGAAATTCATCGTGTGCGGCTCTGCCACCACTTGGATGCTGAGCAAAATAATTGGCGACCGGGGCGGTTTGCACAATCGCGTAACGCACCGCATCTACCTTCGCTCTTTCTCTCTTTCGGAAACGGAAGACTATCTGAAAGCCAACGGATTTGTGTACAATCGGCAGCAAATCATCGATGTGTATATGATTGTGGGCGGTATCCCGTTTTATTTGAGTATGCTTCGCCCATCGCTGGGTGTGGAGCAAAATGTGGACCAACTCTTTTTTGCCGACGATGCGCCTTTACGCGACGAATACACGCTACTCTGGCGCTCGCTTTTCAAAGATGCCGGCAAATACACCCGCGTGGTGGAATTGCTCGCCAAGCATGGCAAGGGACTCACCAAAGCTGAGATAGTGAAGGCGCTGAAAGCAACCGATAATGGGTCATTCACCGAGGTGCTACACAATCTGGTGTCGTGCGACTTTTTGCGCCGATTTAGCGCATTTGGAAAAAAAGAACGCGATATGATGTACCAACTCACCGACCCCTACACCCTGTTCTACATCCGATTTGTGAAAAACGATAACCACACCGACCACCATAAGTGGACCAATATGATGCTACAAGGCGCACAAAATGCGTGGAAAGGATATGCCTTTGAGCAAGTGTGCCTGCGCCACATCGATCAATTGAAGTATGGGTTAGGCGTAAGCGGAATGCTCACCACCGTGTGCTCGTGGTACTGTGCACCCGGCAAACAAATCGAAGCCGAAGAACCCCATAAAGGCGGACAAATAGATTTGCTCATCGACCGAGCCGACGGCATCATTAATTTGTGTGAAATGAAATATGGCAGTCGCCCGTTTGCCATCACTTCAGCCTATGCAAAAGAAATGGACGATAGGCGCGAACTATTCCGTAGCATCACACACACCAAAAAGGCTTTGCACCTCACCATCGTCACACCGCACGGACTGGCACAAAATGCAAACACGGGAGCCGTGCAAAGTCAAATCACAGCCGACCACCTCTTCCTCCCCCCGGAGTAAAAAAGTTGACCCCAAAAAACTACCCCCGCCTATAAATTGCAACAGGAACCACTTTTCACAAAGCGATTCCTGCATTCATTTTAGAGTATGAGAAAATTTACTTTTATGGTGTTATGATTTATCTGATATAATTTGAAAAACTTATGTCGTATGTTTGATTTCGATGCAAAACTAATAAAATTTTTGTAATTCACAAAATTTTATTGGACTTTTTTTAAAATTTACATAAAAATATTTCAATCTAATATAAATTAAACTTAATCGGGCACCAAAAGTTTACATTTTGAAATCTTTGCTTTCCGCAAAAGGATTATTGTCCATTATAGAAAAATGTGTACCTTTGTGGAGCGGAATCGAGTTTCTGCATCGTGTGATGACAAAAAAGTGGCTCACATATTTACTGATGGTGTGCACCTCCGCCCTGCTGTGGTCGTGTGCCAATATCGGTTCGCCCTCGGGTGGACCGCGCGACTACACGCCCCCGGTGCTGCTCAAATCCAGCCCGGCACCGCGCACTGTGAATTTCAACGGCAAAAAGGTGACGCTCCAGTTCGACGAAATTGTGGTGCTGAAAGACCAGCAAAAAAAGGTGGTGATTTCGCCTGTGCAAAAGGAGCCGGCATCCATCCGCGCCCTCGGACGCACCGTGGAAGTGATTTTCAATGATGAGTTGCTCCCCAACACCACCTACACCATCGATTTTAGCGATGCCATTGAAGACAACAACGAGGGCAATCGGCTCGACGGCTATTGCTTTTCGTTTTCCACCGGCGAAGCCATCGACACGATGAGTGTGTCGGGCATGGTGCTTCGTGCGCGCGACCTCGAGCCGATGCAGCACGTGATGGTGGGGCTTCATAGCAATCTCGCCGACACAGCGTTCACCCACAGCCGCTTTGAGCGCATTTCAAGCACCAACGACAAAGGCGAATTCACCGTGCAAGGCGTGAAGCCGGGGTCGTACCACATTTTCGCCTTAGGCGATGTGGATGGCAATTACCGCATGAGCCGTAGCGAGGACTATGCGTTTTTGGATAAAATCATTGTGCCGAGCGTGCGCCAATTCACCTCGCAAGACACCACCTTCACTTTCGACCACCGCATCGACACCGTGCGCACCGGCTCTCACACCGAATATTTGCCCAACGACATATTGCTGAGCATGTTCAACGAGCGCTACACGCCACTCTATCTCAAAAAAGCCGAACGCATAGGGCGCGAGCGCCTCTTTGTGCTCTTTTCCGCCGCCAATGAGTTGCCCGAACTGAATATCATCTCGCCCGCGCAGCATACCCCCGACTGGTATGTGATGGAGCGCCGCGAGGCGAACGATTCCATCATTTATTGGCTCACCGACAGCACGCTCATTCAAGCCGATAGCATCACGGTGGATATGCACTACATGAAGATGGATTCGCTGGAAAATTTGGTGGCTACCAACGATACTGTCATCTTCCAAGTGCGCCGCACCAATGCCGAAATCAAGGAAGAACGCGAAGCGGCTAAAGCACGCGAAGAGCTCAACAAGGAGCGCGAAAAGCTGATGAAACGCCGCCAAAAACTCGTGGCGGAAGGCAAAGACGTGACCGAAATAGACCTCGACCTCCGGGCATTGGATAAGCAGGAACACGAGCAACGCAAGGTGCTCGAACTCGTGCCAAAGAAAGCAAATCTGCTCGAAGTGACCGATTCTATCAGTTTTGAGTTCACGCAACCCATCGCCCACATTCGCCAAAGCGGCTTGCGATTAGAGCGTATGCAGAAAGACAGCACTTGGCTTCGCATCAACGCCAAAATGGTGCTCGCCGACACGCTGTGCCCGCTACGCTACAAAATTCAAGCTCACCTCAATCCCGAGGAGCAATACCGGCTCACCGTGGATTCGGCGGCAATAAAAAATGTGTATGGCTTGGCCAACGATTCCGTTACTTTTAATTTTAAGGTGAAATCGCTCGACGAATACGGCTACATCATTCTTCACGTGAATAGCGGCGACAGCGCATTTGTGGAACTGCTCGATGCCAACGAAAATGTGCTCCGACATCAGCGCGTGAGCGGTGGCACCGTGCGCTTCGACCACCTCCTGCCTGCCGACTACTATGCCCGCCTCATTATCGATACCAACGCCAACGACCGTTGGGACCCAGGATACTACGCCGACCACCGCCAGCCAGAAGAGGTGTACTACTACCCCTACGCCGACAAACTGCGCGTGCGCAAAAGTTGGGGCAGAGAAGAAACGTGGAACATCTACGCCACACCCATCAACCTGCAAAAGCCGGATAAAATCAAGAAAAACAAACCCGAACGCAGAAAAGATTCGCTCGAAAAACGCGAAACCAAAACCGAAGAAGAAGACGACGAATTTGGTAGCGCAGCTTTCGGCCGCAACGCCTACAGCGGCAACAAATACCGCGACTACCAAAACGCCACCCGCTAAGCCTCACCGCCACACAGATATTTGACCTCACACAGATTTTAAAATCAAATCTCCCTCTATAGCCCCTATAGTATCTATAGTATCTATAGTATCTATAGTATCTATAGTATCTATAGTATC
>JBJECV010000224.1:0-4503 GCA_051871435.1 Sodaliphilus sp.
ATAATTCATAATGCACAATGCTTAATCAATGCATAATTCATAATGCACAATGCTTGATCAATGCATAATTCATAATGCACAATTCATAATTGCCGTTAGCTTTTTGGTTTTTTTCTTTCTTCTGCTGCCGGTGGGGTGGGTTATTCGAGGTCGAAACCGATGTCGCGGCGGTAGTAACTGTTTTGGAAATGAATGTTTTGAATATTGGCAAACGATTGTGCGAGGGCTTCATCTTTGGAGTGGCCATAGGAAGTGACTGCCAGCACTCTGCCGCCGGAGGTCACGATTTCGCCTTCGGCATTGCGTGCTGTGCCGGCGTGGAACACGATGCTGTGCTCCACCTTGCCAAGTCCCTCAATGGGCATGCCTTTTTGGTAGGCTTCGGGATAGCCGCCGCTCACCATCATCACCGTCACGGCATAGCGTGGGTCGATGTCCACTTCCATTTCGCCGAGTCGGCCATCGGCTGCGGCATCGAGTAGTGCCACCAAGTCGGAGCGCAGGCGGGGCATCACCACTTCGGTTTCGGGGTCGCCCATACGGCAGTTGTATTCTATCACGTAGGGGTCGCCGCCCACATTAATTAGTCCGAAGAACACGAAGCCCACGTAGGGCAAGCGCTCGGCTTTCAGCCCGGCAATGGTGGGTTCCACAATGCGCTCCACCACCTTTTGCATAAATGCCTCGTTGGCAAAACTCACGGGCGACACCGAACCCATGCCGCCGGTGTTGAGCCCCACATCGCCTTCGCCAATGCGCTTATAGTCTTTTGCCACGGGCAGCAATTGATAGTGCTCGCCATCGGTGATGGCAAACACCGAGCACTCAATGCCCGAAAGGAATTGCTCAATCACCACCGTGCTGCCGGCTGCGCCAAAGCGGCCCGCCAGCATGCTTTGCAGCTCGCGCTTGGCTTCTTCGAGGTTGTTGATAATGAGCACGCCCTTGCCGGCAGCCAAACCGTCGGCTTTGAGCACGTAGGGTGCTTCGAGGCTTTCCAAGAAGGCAAAACCTTCGTCAAGGTTTTCTGCCGTGATGCTTTTATACGCTGCTGTGGGGATGTGGTGGCGCTGCATAAATCCTTTGGCAAAATCTTTGCTACCTTCGAGTTGGGCACCTGCTTTCGAGGGACCAATCACCTTCACTTGCGCCAATTGCGGATGCGAGTGGAAATAGTCGGTGATACCGGCCACCAAGGGGTCTTCGTTGCCCACCACGAGCATGGTTACGCCGTGCTCCACGGCAAACTTGCCCACGGCTTCAAAATCCATGGAAGAGAGCGGCACATTGGTGCCATACTGTGCTGTGCCGGCATTTCCGGGAGCCACCCACAGCGTGTTGAGTAAAGAACTTTGGTTCAATTTCCAGGCAATGGCACATTCGCGCCCGCCGGAGCCAAGAAGCAAAATATTGTGCATAAATATTTAGATTAATTCATAATTCTTGATTTAATTCATAATGCATAATGATTAATGTATAATTCATAATTGCCGTTAATCGCTTTGAGTAGCTATCATAGCTATTTTAGCTATTATTGCTTCCCCCCTTCCCTTTAGGGAGGGGTCGGGGGTAGGCTTTTTTCAAAGTTCCCGGCGTTTCCAGCCTTTGCGGCGTCCGTGGATGATGGGGCGCTCAGCGTCTTTGCCCAAAGTGGGCTCTTGGTGACGCACCACCGTGCGCAGATGCGCTTCGCTGTGGAAATATTCGTTGCGGCTCATGTGCTCGGAGCGTTCGGGGCGCTCGTCGTCGGTGCGGCGGGGTTTGAAACTGCGGCGCGGAGCGTCGGCATCGCGGCGGTCACGCTTTTTAAACGTTTCTTCAAAGCCACGGCGGCGTGCGCCTCTGTCCTTGTCGGCAGCGCGGAAACCCTCGTTGCGCAAACTTCCGCCTTCGGCTTTCATTTCCTTGTAGGTGCCGTCGAAAATCTTGTACTGGCGCAATTCACACTCCAAATCGCCGTTGAGCAACGGATAGCGCACCGATGGGCGCAGCCCGATTTGGTCGGTGAGTTCGCCGTACGAAATCACCCACGCATCGTAGCCCCGGAAAACAAACTTCAGCCGATTGCCAATGGTGTCGTATAGCTCGTTAATATCCTGATATTTCAATCGTTCGCCGTAGGGCGGATTGGTGATAAGCACTCCTTTTTCGGGTGCCTCCTCCCATTCGCCAATGGCGCGGCGCGAGAGTTCAATCATTTTGCTCACCCCGGCGCTCTTGGCATTGGCTTGCGCAATGGCGATGGCTTGCGCCGACACATCGGCACCATATATTTTGTGCGCAAACTCGCGCTCCTGCGAATCATCGTTGTAGATAGAGTGAAACAGCTCCTCATCGTAGTCGCTCCAATGCTGGAACGCATATTCTTGGCGATACACCCCGGGATTGATGTTGGTAGCAATCATAGCTGCCTCAATCAAAAACGTGCCTGATCCGCACATCGGGTCCACAAAATTGCACTGCCCATCCCAGCCGCTGAGCTTGATAATGCCCGCCGCAAGCACCTCATTGATAGGCGCTTCGGTTTGCGCCACGCGCCAGCCACGCTTATAGAGCGGCGCGCCCGACGAATCGAGCGAAATCGTGACCTCATCGCCGGAAATGTGCACATTGAGCACCACATCGGCGCCCGACACGCGAATCGACGGCCGCTTACCGTGCTTTTCCTTGAAATAGTCCACAATGGCATCTTTCACACGGTAGGTGGCAAAGCGCGAATGGCGAAACACCTCGCTATACACCGTGGCATCGATAGAAAAAGTTTTTTCCACACTCAGCACCGCATCCCACTCAAATTGGCGCACCTGCTCGTAGAGGTCGTCGGCATCCGTGGAGCGGAATTTGTAGATGGGCTTGAGAATGCGCAGTGCCGTGCGGCAACAGAAATTTGCCCTATACATCGTTTTCAAATTGCCCCTAAACGCCACCATGCGGTTGCCTTGACTCACTTCCTGCGCCCCGAGGGCTTGCAACTCGTCGCTCAACACACCTTCCAATCCCTGAAAGGTTTTTGCCACCATGTCAAAATTTTCACTCATCGGATATATCTTTGCTTAAAATTTGCTACAAAGTTAGTGATTTTCCGCCACACCCACCCAATTCCCTCCAAAAAATAATCAAAGCCGCGAGCCGTTAGCCTTTAGCCATTAGCTTAATGCACAATTCATAATTCATAATTCATAATGCTTAATCAATGCATAATTCATAATGCACAATGCTTAATCAATGCTTAATTCATAATGCTTAATCAATTCATAATTCATAATGCACAATGCTTAATCAATGCTTAATTCATAATGCTTAATCAATTCATAATTCATAATGCACAATGCTTAATCAATGCTTAATTCATAATGCACAATTCATAATTGCCAATGGTCGATAGAGTAGCTATTGTAGTTTCCCCCTTCCCTTCAGGGAGGGGTCGGGGGTAGGCTCCACTTGTTGACTCGTTGACTTGTTGTCTCGTTGACCCCCAAAAAAACGGAGGGGTCGGGGGTAGGCTTTTTTTGTTTGGCACGCTTTGGTATGGTTTGGCACAATTTGGCATTTTGAAAAAATGCAAAAAGTGCTTTAGTTTGCAAAAAATTTTGAACGAAATAAAAAAAACAGATAATACTATGTTTAACTTAAAATAATTATCTTATGAAAACTATCAAATCTTTTGCAATTGCAGCAATTGCAATCTTCCTCGCTTCTTGCGGTGGCAAGAGTGAGAGTGCAAGTAATAATGATTTATCCTTCGAGGTGTCAGTTGACAACACGACACTCGAAGGTGACCTCTCTGAATATTTCACCGTGGAGGACAAATCTTACTTTATACCTAAAAGTATTTTTGACGATATGGCCATTGATTTGAAATGTATAAAACCACTTCCCGAGAATTTGTATGGTAAGATAGGTTTTAATTGTCTTGATGAAGATGGTACACTTATTGGTTCTTGTAAACCTACATTTTTAGAAGATTGCAGTCTTTTATATAAAGCTACTCCGGGGCAAACAGTGTCTGTTCTGTTGGATATGGCCTGGGGGGATTTATCAATTCCGGAAGGGAAAACCCCGGTGAAAATTCATTTAACTTCAGAAGTTCATGAGGATGAGGATAAAATAAGCACCATTACTGTCAGTTCTTCTTCCGATGAGAGTGCTTCTTCTTCCGACGACACTGCATCGGCATCCGGTGGTGAAGATTGGGATGCTCTGCTCGACTCTTATGAAGAATATGTGGACGAATATATCAAATTGATGAAGAAAGCCGAAAATGGTGATATGAGCGCCATGACAGAAGTTGCGTCCTATATGGAAAAAGCACAAGCGCTCAGCAACAAGATGGCTAATGCCAAGGGCTCAATGTCGGCAAGCCAAGTGGCACGCTACACCAAAATTCTGAACAAAATGGCATCTGCACAGTAAGCTAAGCGAAAACAGAACGAAATTTTTAACTACAATTAACCTATAAAATCCCTTAAAACGGCGTAATATTTGGGCGTCGGGGCGAAAAAA
>JBJECV010000225.1:0-4471 GCA_051871435.1 Sodaliphilus sp.
GAATTAGAGGTTTTGGGCACAATCATAATTTCCAATCGTCCTGCAAAAGCTCCGCCACGATTGTAGAGGGTGACTTTTCCTTCGAGGTGGGTGGTGGGCATCACTTCTTTGGCGAGTGAGAAAGGTGTGGCAATCGCCATATCGAAGGCTGAGGGTGAGGTGCTAATGGTGAGCACCGGTTGCTGCCCTTCCACCACGGTGCTATCGGAAGCGTAGATGATGGCTAAGGTGTAATTGCCCGAAGCGGTAGGCTTAACGGTGGTTTCGAACACAGCTTCACCCTCGGGAAGCACATCCACGCGCTTGGGCACGCTGGTGGCAGCCACCGAGCCGTCGGCTTTGAGGAGCGCCACGCACAAATTGTCGACAAATTCGCCGCCGCTATTACTGATGGTGGCTTTCACGTTGATATCGCGATTAGCAGCCAGCACGTCGGAATAGGAGAGGGCTGCCACTTTCAATTGCTCCGGTTGGCTATAAGCTGAAAAATAGGCGTAATTGCCTTGGAGTGTCATTTTGATGCGGCTGTTGGAGGCACGGTCCACGCCCATGGGTTGGTAATCGGATGTGCCGATGGGTGCTATTAGCGGCACCACATAGTAGTCGCCGTCGGCAAGGTCCGACGGGATGGGCATATCCCACGTTCTGGAATAATTGTAGTAGGGCACAAAACCGCTGAAATTTTTGCTCGTAGCCACGCGTAGCAAATTGCCCGCACCATCAGTAATGCCTAAAGCCAAAGTGGCTTGCGCATCGCCGTCGGCAGAACTCAGCACGTAGTAGCTCTTAAAGCGCAGGGTGGTGGAGGAACCGCGAAGGTCTTTGGCATTGTCGTAGAGAAATTGGCCGATGTGCCCCACCAAAGATGGCGAGCTGCCCTTGTTGGGCATAATGTTGCAAATCATGCCTTGGCGCAGATTGTAGCCGCCTTCGCTGGAGCCGATACCTTGGTCGGTGGGAGTGAGGTCGGTGAGCAGAAAATAGCCGTTCGACTTTCCGTTCCATCCCCAATTCACATGGTAGTAACCCGAGGCATTGCAGCCATCAATCACGAAAGCATGTCCGCCTTTCACACTGGCGCCGGAATGAATCACCGGGCGAGCGCTTGTCAATTCCCTATTCAATGTGCTGAGCCATTGGTCAAGCGGATAGGCGTCGCGAGAGAGGTGTTTGATGCTGCGGTCGTAGCCGAAATGCTGCGCCATGCGGTTCATGGCTATGCGCGTAACGGCGCCACTCGAAGCACCGTAGCCCATATTCATTGCCACACCGCAATCGCTCATCAGGCGCGCCACGGCATTGTTCTGCGCCGTGGTTTCGCTGCCGGTGTACACAGGTAGCATATGATCCCAATCGTAGTGGCTTTGGCTGAAATCGGCGGAGAGAGTTACGGTTTGCGATTCATCGTCATTGAGTTTGCAACTATAGGAATTGCTACCCGAACCCACTTGTGGCCATCGGTGATAATACATCACCTGAGCCATAGCAGTGGCCACACAGCCGGTGACGGCGCGCTTGGTTTCGCCATTGCTGTCCACATAGGTGGGGCACAGATTGTTGTAAGGAGCACTCTGATTCCACTTGGTGCTGCCCAACAGTGGATACACATTCCCGGCAGTGAAGGACGAAGAAGCCGATACCTTTACGTTGGGGTGCGATTGCACATAGCGCACCTGCTCTGCATATTGCTCGAGCCACTCGCGCATATTCTCGGGCATATCCGACTCTCTGAATTCGCCCTCGTCGCTATAGCCGATTACCGATGGAAAACGGTCGTCGCCAGCCACCACCACATAGCCCTCACCCGGCAGCGCATTGAAGGCATATAGTTCTTGCGCCGGTGCCGTGTAAGCCAATTGTAAATCGGCTGCGGAGCGCAGCATACGTTGTGCGCCACTATTGGCGTTGAGAAATTGCAACGCTGCTTCGCGTGCCCGAGAGGCATCGATGGCAGCAGCCCAAGCGGCTTGATAAGTAAGCAGAGCCAGCGCCACCGCCATTATTTTGTAAAGATTCTTCGTCATATCAATATTTTGCCTTGATAAAATCACATATAACCCAATCATTTTAGCCGCAAAGATAGTGCATTTTTGGCAAACAAAAGTGCAGCATCTTTGTTTGCAATGTTAAAATCCTTTAAAAAATCGAACAAGGGGACAGTCCCCACTGTCCGATTTTTTAAATTACGTTAACAATTTGACAGCTTCCTACTATTCACCCCTTATTATAATAACAAATCATACTTCTGCTGATGCCCGTGATGCGCGCCAGCTGGGATTTGCCCACCCCAGCATCTATAAGCGCTTTCACAGCCGCCATTTTGTGTAAAGCCGGCATACTTTTAATAGATTGATTCCCATAGTGAAGGTGGATTAATTCTCTCGCTTTAGCATCTGAAAGATGCGATTCCTGCGTTTCGTGCCGAGCATTCGATGGGCGATTCGCATCTATCACGAGGTCGCAAACTTCTTCCCACGACAAATTGGCGAAAGGCACGCCTTTTGTGCAGATGGTGTCGGAGAGCATTGCTCCGGTGAATTCGTGCCAACTGCTCCAGCGATATGCATCGAGCGAATCGGCAATATGGGCCTCAATCGGATTCTGATGTATGTAGCGAAGAAGTGTGAGGTAATAATTTCGGTCGCACACCGGTTCACTCTTGTAACGCCCTTGGAAAAGAGGCCCTAATCGCCCATACTTCTTGTTAAAGTATGCCACATACGCCACACCAATTCTTTTCATCACTTCACCGATGGATGCAGCATTTTCGCCGATGAGTAAATGCACATGGTTGGTCATCAGGCAATAAGAATAGATGTTGCAATCGGGGGCATTGGTGTGTCCGTTTTCTTCTGAGGGTGAAGCCACGAGCTTCAGAATTTTGAGAAACTTTCGGCAGTCGGCTTCCTCTAAGAATATATCAGCTTTATTGATGCCACGAAGCATCACATGGTAGATGCCGGTGGGGCTAATTTGTCGACTTTTGCGAGGCATAGCAATTGGGATTTAGTGGTGGTTTAAACAATATTGTGCCACAAAAATAAGCAATATCACACACAAATGCAAATATTTGGGATAGCTTTCGTTCGATGCGATTTAGAAATGTTCTAAAAATGTTAAAATATTAAACAACGGGGACTGTCCCTCTGTTTAAAAATTGAGAAAGAATGCTTTCTGTGCGGGATTGTGTGTTTTTACATATGTTAAAATATTGAACAGAGGGACTGTCCCCTTGTTCAAAAATTGGTGTTTTTTTTGGTTTGGATAGGGGGGAGTGGGTGGGGTGGTTGCATAATTTGGGGAAAGGTGCTAACTTTGTGTGTGGATTTTAAAAATTTGCTGATATATGACTGGTAATGTTTTGAATATTGTGGTGCTGGATGGCTATGCGGGCAATCCGGGTGATATGAGTTGGGATGCGCTGAAGGCTTTGGGCCATTGCACTATCTACGACCGTACCGGCGCCGACCAGGTGCTCGCCAGAGCTGCTGAGGCGGATATGATTCTCACGAATAAGGTGGTGATGGACCGCTCCACCATTGCATCACTTGAGCGATTGAAATACATTGGGGTGATGGCCACGGGCTTCAATATCGTGGATATTGCGGCGGCTCGCGAGCATGGGGTGGTGGTGACCAATGTGCCTGCTTATAGCACTCATTCGGTGGCGCAAATTGTGTTTGCCCACATTTTCGACATCACCAACAGTGTGCAGCACTACACGCGCGAGGCACACGCCGGTGTGTGGAGCAAATGTAGCGATTTCACTTACTATAATACGCCCGTGGTGGAGCTTCACGGCAAGGTGATGGGCATAGTGGGCTTGGGCAATATTGGTATGGCGGTGGCAAAAATTGCGTTGGCTTTGGGAATGAAGGTGCTGGCACACACATCGAAAGCGCCATCGCAATTGCCTGATGGCGTCACCAAAGCGGATATCAACACGGTGTTTGCTGAAAGCGATGTGGTGTCGCTACACTGTCCGCTCACTGCCGAAACGCGCGGCTTGGTGGATGCGCAGCGGTTGGCGCAAATGAAGCAAGATGCCATATTGATTAACACTGCCCGCGGTCCGCTCGTGGACGAGGCGGCTTTGGCTGATGCTTTAGCCTGCGGCAAACTGATGGGCGCCGGGCTTGATGTGCTTACCCAAGAGCCCCCGCTTCCCGACAATCCGCTGCTTTCGCAACCTCGCTGCCACATCACGCCCCACATAGGTTGGGCAAGCCAAGAAGCTCGCGTCCGCTTGATGGATACCATCATCAGCAATGTGAAAGCCTTTGTGGAAGGCAAGCCACAGAATGTGGTATTGTGAGAGCGTTGGCGTGCCGACGCCGACCCACGCGTCTTGTTATCTGAAAAATTAAAATATTCAAGTTTCGCAAGTGAAAAATGGGATTGAAGATTGTAATCACCGCTAAGTTCATCATCAAGCAATGACTATCGTCTTAACTTCTAACGAGCGAAGCGA
>JBJECV010000226.1:0-4468 GCA_051871435.1 Sodaliphilus sp.
AATTTCCGGTTCCACGAGCACTTCGCCATAGGTGCTATTGAAGCTATGCACCAATTCGCGCGTTTGCTCAATCATCGGGCGTTGGTCTTCGCCGGCAGGCACGATGTTGGCCTTAAACAAAGTGATATCGGCAGCCTGGCTAATGGGATAGCAGAAGAAGCCCACGGGCAAACCCTTACGCTGTCCGGCAGCATTTTCAGCCGCCTCATCTTCTTGCTGGCTGAAGCCGCGCATTTTAATTTCCGACTTCACGGTAGGGTTGCGCTGCAAGCGCGCCACACTCACCAAGTTCATCAAATAGGTGGTGAGTTCCGCCAATTCCGGAATTTGACTTTGAATGAAGAGCACGCATCGCTCCGGGTCGAGCCCGGCAGCGAGGTAATCGAGCGCCACTTCTATAATGTTTTGACGAATTTTTTCAGGATTGTCGGCGTTGTCGGTGAGCGCTTGCACGTCGGCCATAAACACGAACATGCGGTCGTAGTCGCCCTCGTTTTGGAGCTGTACGCGGCGGCGCAACGAGCCCACATAGTGTCCGATATGCAATTTGCCGGTAGGACGGTCGCCTGTAAGAATCACTTTTGCCATAGTGTATAGAAAATATGTGTAAATGAATGGTTGTTTGCTAATTATAATGGTGGTAGCCGATACCCGTCGGGCATAGCCGCCACAAGGGTGCAAAGTTACAATTTTTTCTCCACACATCAAATTATCGCGCCCAAAAACCGACCATCTTATTGCGGGGGTTGGTTTCAAAAACAAACACCTATTTTCTATGGATAGGGTGAAAATAGGTGTTTATTTTGTGATGGGTGTATACCCCGGTGCACGTTAGGCTTGGGAAGTTAGCCGAGGATGAGGTTGACGAGGGCGGTTACGTCGGATACGTTGACCACGCCGTCGGCGTTCACGTCGCACACGGAGTCATCGTAGGTGGTGTCGCCGAGGATGCGGTTCACCAAGGCGGTGACGTCGCTCACGTTCACCACGCCGTCGCCATTCACGTCGCCGATGAGGGCTTCCACTTCAAAGCCACTCACGGTGAGCGAAGACGGGTATCTGAGCAAGTTACTACCCAACTTCAAATAAGCGGATCCCGCTCCGGCATACACATCCGATGTGGGACGAATGAAGGTGAGGGTAGGCACGTCGAAAATGTAGCCCACCGACACATTTTTCACATTGGTGAGAACGGAAGAGGTCACGCCCACGAGCAGATTGTTGTCAATGGTGGGGGTATCGGCAAAGCGAACGAGTTTGTAAATGTCGCCTTTCTTATAGCCCTTCACCAGCAGTCCGGTGCCGGCAGGAGTGGCGCTTTCTTTATGCGTGTTGGCAATTTTCGCGCTAATGTTCACTTGATTCACGGTGTAGGCTTCCATGCCTGAAGCATCCCAGTCCACGGGATGGTCGATGCAGATGGCTTCGGCGGTGTTGGCAGATTTGAAGAAGGCGTTGAGGCGCTCTAACGGTGTGCCGGAATCAGCAGAGAAGGGAATCCAAGATTTAATAGATGATTTATAACGGGCATACAGTCCCCACGGCACATAGCAAGTGAATCCCGATGCGTTCAAGCCGTAGAAGTCGGAGCTGAAAGATGGGAAAGATGCTTCGCTAAGCAGCACTAATTCTTTGAGTTTTTGTGCATTCACGAAAGCCCATCTACCGATTTCGGTGCAAGAGGCGGGGACATCGAAAGATGTGACACCGGAATTATAGAACGCATAAGCGCCGATGCGTTCAATGAGCGGATTGTTGCGCAATCTCACATCCATTTGTGAGGCGCCATGAAGGAGGCTGTCGCCAAATTCGGTGATGAGATATTTTTTATTGTTGTAAGATTCGTAGCGGTCGGCAGTAAAAACATTGGTGGTGCTACTTGCGATTTGCGGTCCGTACACGTATTTTGCTTTGCCGTCGTAGGTTACGCCATCTGCTTCCACGGGATTGGTGTCGGTCACGGTGAGGTGGTAGATGGAGTTTGGTTTATCGCCGTAGGCAAAGTCGTAGGCGCCGGCTTTCACATTGAGGGTGCCCCACTTGCTATTGTTTTTATATTGCTGCACTTGTCCGGTGGGCACATAGAGTGTGCACGAGGTAGGCACATCGGTCAGCACCCAGCTGGTGATATTGGCAGCCCAAGCATTGTTGAGGTAAATTTTGGACAGCAGGGTGTTCCATCCTAAGGCATTCGAACCGATGCTTTCCACCGACGATGGAATTTGGATGGTAGTGATTTTGTTGCCGATGAGCGAATTGATGCCAATGCGCTTCAATCCGTAAGGCAGATACAGTTCTCCCGCAATACCGCACTTAAACAAGGAATAAGCGCCTATCTCTTTGAGGTTTTTGTTCAGCTTTAAGCCGGAGATGTTGGATTGATTGTAGAAAGCATAATCGCCGATAGTTTCCACATTGTCGCCCAATTCAATGCTGAGGGGTGAAGTCATATCGTCGACCATCACCTTGCCATCAATAGAAGTCACGGCATAGTTCTTGGAATCGTAGGTCACCGAAGCGGGAATCTGAAGGGTGGCTTCTTGACTCGGGGCTTGCTGATGGGTGAGCTTCATCGTGCCATCGTAGGTGGTGCCATTGATGGTGGTGGGCTCGGTGCTTGAGATAGTGAAGCCTGAGCGAACACTGCTCAAAGTGCTACCGGTAGCGGCTTTAGTGCACACTGCGCCCACATCGTAGGAGCCTTCTTGGATAGATGCGCAGTCTTTCCAATAATCGGCAGCCTGGTATTTGCTCACAGCACCATAAGGCACAAACAATTGAGTGGAACTAAACCCGGTTGTATCATGTGATTCACTAAAATCTTTCAGAACAGGAGGTTCGGGAAGATTAATATAAAGTTTTTTAATGGTTGTTCGAACAAATGCCCTTTCATTAATGTCTGTGACAGAACTTGGTATCTTCACTTCATCCATAGAATGAAAGGGGAAGGCAGCAATGCCAAGACTCTTCACGCCATAAGGCAATCTAATAGTACGCACTTTACGGCAGGAGAATAAAGCATCTCTGCCTATTTCTATCAAATTTTTCGGAAACATATATTCATATAATGCTTCGTTCGGGTAGGCATACGGGCAGTGCAATAATCGCAAGGATTGTGGCTGTTCATCGATTGCTTCATATAATATACCACCCATAGACTTGTATTTAGCATTTCCATCTTCCACCACAATTGATGTTAATTTTTGACAATTCAATAGCGCATCTCCAGAAAAGAATGTAACACTTTTAGGAATGGTAATCGAGGTTAAATCTGTCTCTGCAAAAGCATATTGAACAATTCTTTCCACCGTGCTGCCTAAATTTACATTAGCAAGCCCTGCACAGTTTCGAAATGCGTCTGCATATATTGAAATGAGGTTGGTGGCATTGGAGAAATCAAGCGATTTAATGTAGTTGACATGATGGTACCAGCCTTCGCCTTCCTCCTTGGTATAATAGCAGCAGGCGCTGTCGGCCACCGATACGAATTTATAGTTGTAGCCGTCCACGGAATAGGAAGCCTCGAAGGTGTAGTTGCCTGTTTCGTTGCGATTCAAATTCACCAACGAGATTTCGCCGGGGGAACTAAGTGTAGGAGCTTTTGTAACGCAAAAGAGCTTTTCACCCTCCACGCCAAAGTCGAAAACATTGCTACTTCTCTCTATTGAGGAAAACTTAGAATACTCCGGCGAATTGCTGTAATAATAATCCGACCCCATGATGGTTTTGGGCACATAGAGATGCATATCCGAATTACTCGGGAATGCATTTGTTGATGTGGTGAACGTGGATGGGATGGGGTTGGCAATATACACGATTTTGAGCGCCGAGCATCCCATGAATGCGCCACCCGAAATATTGGAAATGGAGCTTGGAATGCGCACAAATTCGAGGTTCGTACAGTTTTGGAAAGCCCAAACACCGATGTCGGTAATGCCATAACCGATGGTGGCGCCGGTGAGGTTGGTGGCATCAGCAAATGCCTGCATATCAATCTGAGTCACGCGATAAGTGGAGCCATTGTAGATGATGGTGGTGGGAATGTAGAGCGAGAGCGCAGATTTTGCCTTGCCGGCATCGCTCAAACCGGTTACCCACACTCCGGGATAAGCAGAGCCACGAGCACCATTCGTCTTAAACACATAGGTTAAATCATCCACCGAAAAAGAATCGCCAATCGAGAGCGCAGAGGCGCAGAGCGCTATCAGGGCGCAAAAGGTGGAAAGGAAAAATTTTTTCATAATCGAATATTTTTTAATTCATAAAATTCACAGCGGCACAAATTCCGCCACAAAAGTTTTTTAGGAGTGGATAATAAAATGGTTGACTATTTCGCAAATTTACAAATAAAATTCAATTATCGCTCATTTTTGAAACAAAAAAATTGCGCCCGGCAGGGCACAATTCATAATTCATAATGCATAATTAATTTTTGCTACGGTTAGCTTCTGTCGCTGATAACTAATTA
>JBJECV010000227.1:0-4437 GCA_051871435.1 Sodaliphilus sp.
CGGTAGCGAGGGACGAGCACCGCCATCGAGGAGGGCATAACACCAATCCCTCTTTTACAAAAATCATTGGCAATCATGCAATTTAAAATATTTACAATACCTTTGATTGGCTCTGAAGAAGCTCAAGAACAGCTTAATCTTTTTTTGCGCGCTCACCGTGTGGCTGAAGTGCGCAAAGAATTGGGTTTGCAAAATGATAGTCACTTTTGGACCTTTTGCATCAGCTATTTGGATGATGCGAAAAATGTGAAACGCTCCACGGAAAAGATCGACTACAAGGATTTGCTTTCAGATGAAGAATTTAAGCGGTTTTCTCAAATGCGGAAAATTCGTAAGGACCTGGCGCAGAGCGAAGCCATCCCGCCATTTGTGGTTTTTACAGATGCTGAATTGGCAGAATTTGCAACGCATGAAAGTCTCACTTTGTCGTTAATGCGCAAGGTGAATGGCGTGGGAGAAAAGAAATTGGAGAAATATGGCAAATATTTTGTGAACTCAACCGAAGAAGATGAAGCGAGTGGGACATCTGATTGAAAAGATAGCCGCCCTCGATAATTTATACTTGGCTTACACCAAAGCATGCAGAGGAAAGCGGCTGAAAAAAGAAGTTTGCTTTTGTGAGGCAGTCAAAATGCAAATGCTTTAGAAAGAATTGTTTAAAAATTAGCAAATATGGAAGGTGCATTCCAATAGTGGGTCGAACCGCGTGAACCGTGGCGGTAGCTGGAACAACAACGCGAGGAACTGCCGCGTGTCGAACCGTAACAACAACAACCCGACGAACCGCAACAACAACCTCGGCTTGCGCCTCGCCCTCTGAGCTTAAAATTGAATTAATTAATGTGAGCTGATGGATGTCGGCATACAAACAAAGAAAGATTTTAACCCGGAGTGCATCTTGAATGTGATTCACATTCGAAAACACGCCACCGTGGGTGGCAAATTTCGAGGTGTTGTGAGTAAGCATCAAATGAATTGAAAGCTACACCTCGTTTTTGAATAAAAATAAATTGTAAAGTATACTAACTATAAATAATGTGATAATATGAAACGAATAATGTTGATTTGCTTGTTGTGCCCAGCAATGGTGGCGATGGCACAATCTAATGTGAGCAAGCCTAAGGCTTTTAATGTGGTGAAGGAAGTGAAGCCGCCCATTTTGGATATTGTGCCCGGCTCTCTCCAATTTGTTGATGCTTCCGGCAACAATGCTATTGATGCCAACGAAACGTGCTACATTAAGTTCCGTATCAATAACTCCGGTATGGGCGATGGCTATAGCTGTCGGGCTGTGGTAAAGGCTACAGGCTCCACCAATGATATCTCTTACAACAACGTGAATCTGAACGTACTGAAGATGGGCACTACCACCGATGTGAGCATTCCGGTTCGTACAGGGATGAATACCGCCGATGGAACGGTTCAATTCACCGTGCAAGTCGACGAGCCTAACGGCTTTGGTACCGACCCCCAGTACATCAGCGTGAATACTCGTGCTTTCGAAGCTCCCTATTTGCAAGTGGCTGACTACACCGTGACCGGTAATTCTGGAAGTAGTTTGCAGAAAAAACGCCCGTTCGACCTGCAAGTGCTCTTGCAAAACACCAAATACGGCACCGCAGAAAATGTGACCGTGAGCATTGAATTGCCTGCAAATGTGATGCTTCTCGATGGCGATGAATATGCATCTTTGGCAACCATCAACGGAGGCAAAACCAAATCGCTGGTGTATAGCTTGATTGCCAATAATAATTATACCGGCAATAGCATTCCGGTGAAAATTCATATCAAAGAAAAGTATGGCAAATATGCTGAAGACAAAACCATTGACTTGGCATTCAATCAAACCTTTGCCAGCAACAAAATTTCTGTCGACGAAATCGTGAACGAGCGCGAAGCCATCACAATGGCCACACTTGGTAGTGATGTGGATAAAAATATCCCGAACAATGGAAACGGCAACAAGCATACTTTTGCCGTGATTATCGCTAATGAAAATTATCAATACGAATCGGCAGTGGAATTTGCCAAACACGATGGCGAAATGATGAAGCAATATTGTGTTCAAACACTTGGTATGCCGGAGAAAAATGTAAGGCTGGTACAAGATGCTACACTCAACAATATTCGTGCATCACTTGGCTGGATTAAGCAGGTGAGTGATGCCTACAATGGACAAGCAAAGGTGGTGTTCTACTATTCCGGCCATGGTATCCCAAATGAAGCCACCAACCAAGCCTATTTGCTGCCAGTGGATGGTAGCGGCAAGGATTTTAACACCGGTTATCCTGTGAGTCAACTCTATGAAGAACTTTCTGCACTCAATGCACAAAGTGTGGTGGCATTTATGGATGCTTGTTTCTCCGGAGCAAAGCGTAGTGGTGAAATGTTGGCATCTGCTCGTGGTGTGGCGATAAAGGCTCGCCAAGACACGCCGCAAGGTAAGATGGTGGTGTTTGCAGCCTCTCAAGGCGATGAAACTGCATTCCCCTACAAAACTCAATCCCACGGTATGTTTACCTATTTCTTGCTAAAAAAGCTACAAGAAACCAAAGGCGATGTAACACTGGGTGAACTCGGCGATTATATCAGCCAAAATGTGCGGCAACGCTCTATCGTGGAAAATAGCAAGAGCCAAACTCCCACTGTAGTGCCCTCTGCTGGTATCGCTGCACAATGGCGTGGACTCAAACTCAAATAATTAGTAGTTATTTTTATGTTCATAAATCGACACCACCAATGAAGCCATACGTTCTTTTCTTATTGGCTTGGTTGATAACTTCGTCTTCTTCTTTGGCTCAAGATTATCGTGAGCAATATGAAAAATTTAAGCAACAGGCCACCAAATCGTACACCGATTTTAGAAATGAAGCTAATGCACGCTATGTTGAGTTTTTGAAAACAGCTTGGGAGAGTTTTCAACAGCAACCTGCCGTTAAGAAACCGGAAGAAATTCCGGTTCCTCCGGTGGTGTTGCCCGATGAAGAGCGCAATAAATCTGTTAAAGTGAAGCCGCTTTTGGTCGACACTGTGATAAAATCAAAGCCCATACTTGTGGTGCAACCTCAACCCGTTTCACCCATAAAACCATCACCCACCGCACCCACACAAGCGTTTCATTTCACCTTTTATGGCACAAGAGGTGATGTGAGATTACCTAAGGAAGGTAAGGATGCGCTATTATCGCTCAATTCCGGAGCTAATAGCCATTTGGTGGCTCAAGCTTGGTCCGAGCTTTCAGCAGGAAATTTCGACCAAGCGCTTTCCGATTGTTTGCAAATTCGTAGCTCTTGTCTGCTTCACGATTATGCCTATTTGATGATGCTTCGCACGCTCAGTGAAAGCTGGTTGGGTGGAGCCAACAACGCCTCATCACTCCTCACGGCTTGGCTTTATTGCCAATCGGGCTACAAAATGCGATTAGCCCTTTCTAATGGCAAGGTGGTAATGCTGTTTGGAGCACAGCAAGATATCTACGATGTGCCATCGTATTATCTTGACGGCTTTTCGTGCTACCCACTCCTCCACAAAGGAGAGGAAATCAGCCATAGCATTGATATCTGTAATGCTTCGTTCCCGGGTGAAAAGGCGCTGTCATTAATCATCACACAATCGCCTAAGCTGGCTGTAGCCGAATCAGAAAAGCGTACCATCACTTCCAAACGCTATAAAGAAATGGTGGTCAATGTGACGGTGAACAAAAATTTAATGCCTCAATTTGAGGATTATCCACCGGGATATTACGATGAGAACTTTATGACACGATGGGCCATGCTTGCCAATGCTCCATTAAATCCGAGCATTAACGAGGCTTTAAGCGAACAATTGATGCCACTATTGAAAGGAAAAACCCAACTCGAAGCGGCAAATATGCTTCTGAATTGGGTGCAAACCGGTTTCGTGTATGAATACGACAACAAAGTGTGGGGACACGATCGAGCTTTCTTCGCTGAAGAAACTTTATATTATCCTTACTGCGACTGTGAAGACCGGTCCATTCTCTTTTCTCGCTTGGTGCGTAATCTGCTGGGATTGAAATGTGTGCTGGTGTATTATCCTAATCACCTTGCCTCTGCAGTGTGCTTTACTGAACAAGTCAGTGGCGACTATCTATTGGTGGAAGGAGAAAAATTTGTAATCGCTGATGCCACTTTCTTTAATGCTCCTGTGGGAAGAACAATGCCAAAAATGGAAAATGCAACAGCAAAAGTGATTGTGTTGGAATAAGTGATATTGTAAACTGATATGAATCGATTAATTATCATTATTTTCTTTTTCTTTTGGGCTGTAGGAATATCTTATGGCCAAAAGGTGACCAATGTGGATGCCTATCAAGAGGGCAAAAATATTGTTATTACTTATAGTCTGTCCTCCTCCGGCATAGTGAGTGCGGTGTATTGTTCCACCGATGGTGGTCGCACATGGGGCGCTCCCTTG
>JBJECV010000228.1:0-19454 GCA_051871435.1 Sodaliphilus sp.
GAAAGCCTACCCCCGGCCCCTCCCTGAAGGGAAGGGAGGGAGGTTTGTGAAACACTTTAGTGTCGACTTGCCACAACCGACCCTCTCCGAGGCTCATAATCTGCTCAGAGTCAGTCTCCAAGCTGCGCTCCGGCTGCGCCTTCGCTTGCATGGAGTTAACCACAATACGCCATCTCCGATGGCAGGCGGCTCACATGAAGATTGCAGGAGTTGTCCGACTGGTCGGACCAGCCTGACCGGTCGGACGGGGCCGATTGGGGCGGCCGACGGAGATGCGAATACTAAGCGCGCACTATTTTCTCGGCTTTTGTGATACATCCGGGCTTCGCAGGGTGGGGGGTGAAGAGGGAGCGACACTTAACCTCCTGTGGCGGTGCTCGTCCCTCGCTTACCGCTTCAGGAGGTTAAGAGTCGCTCCCATAAGAGCTTAGAACACAAACCAAGAAACGGAGCAAGACGGATCTCTGCCCAAAGGTGAAATACTGTAAACTTAGAGGGCAAGCCGGCGCCCGAGGCCGCGGTACGATGGGGTGCTGCCGTCACGAAACGAAACGCGGCAGCTCCCCGCATCGCAGTTCCAGCCCCCGCCACGGCCCACGCGGTCCGACCCACTACCTGGACCTGTAGGATTGTATTGGGAGGAGCTACTATAACTGCCCCAATAGTCGCTACACCATTCCCACACATTTCCGCTCATATCGTAGATGCCTAATTCGTTGGGCGACTTGGAGCCTACGGGGTGGGTTGTGCCGTCGCTGTTATCAGTATACCATGCCACGTTGCTAAGCGTGTTGCTACCGCTGTATTTATAGCCTCGGCTGTTGTTGCCACCACGAGCGGCAAACTCCCATTCAGCCTCAGTGGGCAAGCGAAAGTTCTTGCCGGTGAGGGCATTTAGCTTGCGAATGAAGGTTTGGCAATCGTCCCAAGAAACCTTTTCCACCGGCAAATTTGAGCCTTTAAAATAGCTGGGGTTGCTGCCCATCACCGCTTGCCAGAGGGCTTGGGTAACTTCCGTTTTGCCAATGTAGTAGGAGGACAAAGTTACTTGGTGGGTGGGCTTTCCATCGCTGTAGGCATCGCTACCTTGCTCTGAGGTGGCGCCCATGGTGAAGGTGCCGCCCCTCACTTCCACCATCTCGAAGGACACTCCATTAGCATAATAAGTTTTCACATCCGGTGTATAGCTTGAAGATACCCTTGGCTCCTCGCGATACTGCTTTTTCTGTTGCGGCACACTCTCAAAAGGATTTTTCTTTTTTACCACCTTATCGGTTTTTTGTTTCTTGTCGGACTGATTCTGCTTCGAATCATCCTTTTTAACCACCTTTTCGTTATTTTGTTTCTTCTTTTTTGGGCGTTTGGAGCCGTCGTCGGGTTGGGCTATTGCCACTGTGCACGCCAAAAGGGCTGCTATGAGGATAAAGATGTATTTTTTCATTGCTTGAACTGTTTATTCTGTATTGCCATTTTTAGTTTTCGTATACACTGTGCCATCGGGATTGTACCAGGTGCCCGTGTAGGGGTCACCGTTTTTGAAGGTGCCGGTGAAATAGTAGTTATCTTTTTCGGTCCAAGTACCTTCTTGAGGACTTCCGTCGGCATTGTAAGAGCCTTTAAATTTGTAGCCGGTGTCGTACTTTATCTCGCCTTCAGAGGGAAGCCCATGGGCAAAGGTACCTTCAAACACTGCACTGCCATACGTAGGAATAGAGGGGTATTCGGCTTTACCGGTGCCGTGAGGGAGACCTTCGGCGTCCACCTCGCCGGTGTACACGAAATTGCGTTTGGTTTTGTGGCCTTTATCGAGGGTGATGGTTTCGTGTTCTACATACGGCACAGTGTCTACCAGCACTGAATCCTCTGCTAAGGTATCGGATGGAGCATCAGCCGACGAGTTGGCACAACCTTTACCGCCTATTGCGAGCGCTATTACCGCCACCAGTACCGCCACACCGCCGCCCATCAACCAATATTTCAGGCTCTTTTTGAGGTCGGCATCGTCGGCCGACTGAACGATATGAATGGGAGCGGGAGCAGGCTTTTTGGGGGCAGGCTTAGGCGCTGGCTTGGGTTCGGTGGGCTCATCGTCGGTGGCGGCGAGGCTATTGAGGAAAAGGAAGATGCTTTGAGTGCGCTCGCTCTTACTTTTCATTGCCATAGCGATGGCGAGGCGTACGGGATTTGACACGCGTTTTTGCAACAATTCATCCACCGGCAGCCCCTCATCTTGCACCGCCATCGCTTCCGGCGGCGTGACGCCGGTGAGCAATTTATAAAGCGTGGCAGCAAGAGCGTACACATCGCTTTGGGGCGAAAAACTCTGCACCCCCTTCTTCAAGTACTGCTCCATGGGCGAATACCCTGCGCTGATGCACACAGGCGTGGTGGTGGTACCTTCAGAAGTGGCGGCATCGTATTGCTTCGCCACGCCAAAATCGATGAGCACCACTTTGCCATCGTCGCGACGCTTAATCAGGTTGCCCGGCTTCACATCCAAGTGGTTGATATTCTTGCTGTGGATATAGTTGAGCGCCTGTGCGGCATCGCGCACATACGCAAGTGCCTCCGCCTCCGGAATGCTACCACGACGCTTCACCATATCGCTCAGCGACTCACCCTCAATGTAGTCCATCACATAGTAGGCGGTACTGTTTTCCTCAAACACATCGAGGATACGCACAATGTTAGGGTGATTGAGTTTGAAAATGGTGCGCGCCTCCTTCACGAACTTCTGCTTGAAACGCTGCACCATCTCGCGATTGCCCGAAGTGGGGATGGTCACGTGTCGAGTGGCTTCGTTGCGGTCGCAATATTCCTTAAAGAAAAACTCCTTCACAGCCACCTTTCCCTCAAGCATGGTGTTTTCAGCCAAATAAGTGATGCCGAAGCCCCCCTGTCCGAGCGTGGAAAGGATGCGATATTTGCCGGATTGCAGCGTGGTGCCGGGTTGTAGAGCGGTCATATCAATACGTTATAGATTGGATTATTCGTTAACAAATTACAAAATTAATAAATTTCACATTCATTTCCCACAAAAGAGGAGATTTTTTTAGCCTTTAGCCGTTAGCTTTTAGTCTTTAGCTTTATGCATAATGCATAATTGCCATTAGCTATCATAGCCCCTATAGCCTCTATAGATACTATAGATACTATAGCCTCTATTGCTTCTCCCTTCCCTTTAGGGAGGGGCCGGGGGTAGGCTTTTTTCTTAGTCTTGGAAGGGGCTTTTGCACCAAGGGCATTTTTTGTGCTGGCGGATTACCTTATAGGGCTGGTTGCCCATATAGTGGTGGCAATCGGGATTGGGGCACACATAATCGTGCATCAGGCGCTCGGCAGCTTTTTCCTTTTCCAGTATACTATTGTCGTTAAGCCCTTTCAGGAAACTATACACCATCAGTCCCAGCCCCACCACGGTAAACACAATCGTTACGCCGAAAATAGCATCGCCCCACCCCATGGCTTTCGCCAAGGTGGCAATTGCACCGCTACCGATGGTGAACATAGGCGATGCGCTACGGAGCAAATTGATATTTTTTTGATGGAGTTGGATGCCGATGATGGTGTTGTGATAGGTGTTCCACACCTGTTCAAGGTGGCTAATGTCGTAAGTTTTGAGTTCCGGCTTGGGTTGCTTTTTGGGCAGCGGCAGCAAATCAGCCACGCTCACCGTGGTGGTGGGGCTGAGTGTGATGCGCGTGGAGGGAGTCACCGTGGTTTTCACCACCTGCTTCCCATCCACAATCGTACCCTGCGGACTGATATTCTGCAGGGTGTATGTACCGTCGCCATTATCTGAGAGGTGGCAATGCTCACGGCTCACCGTAGGGTCGGAGATTTCAATTCTTTGCGTGGCTTTCGAGCGTCCACGTCCTACTATAATCGTCATTTATTTCTAAAGAGTTCTTTAAGTTTGCGTAATGTTTCCTTGCTCACACTCACTTTCAGCACCTGCGAGGTGTTCATATCGCAGAGGGTGAGCTCTTGTTTGGGGATATTGATATGCATAATGTGCGGCACGCTCACAATCAGGCTCCTGCCAATGCGCACAAAGGGCACGGTGCGCCCCTGCACCATGTGGCTATTGAGCATTTTCTCCAAGGTGGACATATTGATGGGCAGCGTCACGTGGTAGGCATTCACGAAGAAAACATCGGTGTAGTTGCGGTCGGCTTTGAAATATGCCACCTTTTGGAGATTGACCCGAATCAGTTCGTCGCGCGTGTTGAAATACAGCACCCCTATTTCTTTATTGCTATCCATTGGCTCTTACTTTTTGAAAATTTTCACTACCAAAGAGCAAATCAAGCATCCCGATTTATCCGCCTTTTCGGGCTGCTTTTCAGGTTGCTTTACGGGCTGCTTTTCGGGTTGGCAATTGAGCACAGTGGCGGGTGCATCATCTTCATTTTCAATGCTCACTTCCACGTCGGCTTCTTCCGCCTCCACCCTATCGATGGGCACGAGCCAGCAGGTGTGGTTGTCGCGCGTTTTGCCTTCGCACACTTGCAGGATGGCATGGAGTTTGGCTTCATCGCTTTGGTCGGTTTTGAGGATAGCGCCCAATTTCTCGTTGGAGAGCTGCTCCAGCACACCATCGCTGCACAAGAAGAAATAGTCGCCCGCACGCACGTCGTCGATGTTGATGATATCAGCTTTGTGGCGACGCTCCAAATGAGGCTGCATGGCGCGCGTAATCACATTTTTCTGCGGGAAATCGGCGGCTTCTTCCTCGGTGATTTCGCCAATGCGCAGCAGTTGGTTCACCAACGAATGGTCGGCCGACTGGTAGATAATGCCCGAGCGGCCGTCGGCATCGGCAAGCGAAGGGCGAACATGGTAGATGCGGCTATCGCCAATGTGCGCCGCCAGCACACCGCCGCTATGGAGCACGATGCACGTCATGGTGGTACCCATTTTCTTGAAGGCGCCATCGTCCACTTCGTCGAGGGCATCGTAGGCGTGGGCAAGGGCTTGCTCAAAGGCAGCCTTGGTGAGCACCTCGCCCTGCGTGAGATGGTCGGCAAGATAAGCGCCCAAAGCGGTGGCAGCCGTGCGGCTCGCCACTTCGCCCTTATCGTGCCCACCCATACCGTCGCACATCACAAACACACGATTTTCTGTGTTCACCTCCTGTGGCGAAGGCCAAAGGAAATCCTCTTGATTGGTTCTGGCACCAATTTCAGAGAAGCATTGGGGTTGTCGGATAGAGATCATCATACGGTTTGAGTTGCTTCTTGGTCGGTTGATTCAAATATGAGTTCGGTGTTGCCCAATGTAATGCGGTCGCCGAAATGGAGCACAATCACGTCGCCGCGCTGAATGTCTTTGCCATTGAGCTTGATAATGTTTTTGGAGCCGATTTCCACCAACCGGTGCTCCAATCCGTGAGCGGTTTTCACCACATCAATTTGCACGTGTCGGCGGCTCATATACATGTCGGAATAATGGTCGGAGCCGATTTGCATATCGGCAGTGCCGGTTTTTGCCAATCTGCCCAGCACTTGAGTGCCCTCGCTGAGTTCGCAAATTTGTCCGGTTTGGGTCACCTTCATTTGCCCCGGATCGAGGCAGGCTTGCTGATTGAAGTCAGGCGGTGGCAATGTGGGGTCGTCGGAAGCGCCTTGCGCGCCCACTGCTGCGCGGCCCAATTGGAAAAGGCTCACTTTTGCCTTGTATTTACACACGGGGCAAGTGAGCATTTTATCTTGAATGCCGGGCACATTTTCCAAAGAAAGGCGTGAGCGGCAATTGGGACATACTACTTTTAATACGTTCATTTCAGTATTCGTTTTGAAGTTTCGCAAGGCTCAAAGGCATGAAGCACTTGCGAAACTTGATGGTTGATATTCAGGTTTTGGAATTAGATGTCGAAAGTGGCGTCGTTGGCATCGGCGATGGGATCGTCCATCATATCGGTGGGTTCGTAAGGCGAAGCGATATCTTCCGGAGCAGGTTCATCCATCACATTTTGATAGCCGGAATCCACGGTTTCATCGGAGTTATTGGCATACGCAGGTCCATTTTGCGGGGTATCTTCGAGGGCGAAAGTTTCGCCGGTGTTGAGGTTCACCACCTTGGCCACATTGCCTTGCTCGTGTGCATCTGCCACATATTCTTCCACCACTTTAGCGGTTGCGATATTGACTTCGCTCACATCGTGGATTTCATTGTCCTCAATGGTGCCGTTTTGGTTGTCGTCGTGAATGAGCGCATCCACTCTGCCATCGGTTTCAAAATCCACCAGCAATGCGGAATCTTCGCCTTGCTGAATGCCCATGATGGTTGCCATGCCACCATGTCCGTTGTCTTGCACAGCCACGCCCACCACGCGCACTTCATCGTCGCCAACTTCTTGGGCAGGGCCTTGCGACTTAATGGGCGCATCGTGTTGCTGAACGATTTCCTGTTGTTCTTGTTGTTCTTGTTGTTCTTGTTGTTCGGGTTTCGATTCCGATTTGGGAGCGGGTTTGGGTTCCGATTTGGGAGCGGCGGCTTCGGCGGCGGCAGAGTCTTGTTCGGGCTTGGGTTCATCGTTGGCAACAAACGAATCATACGCCATTTTTCCTGCCATAGCAGCACCTGCACCGGCAGCCACACCGGCAGCAGCAAAGGCAGCGCGGGAGCCATTACCTGCGGATTTTTTTTGTTGAGGTTGAGGAGTTGGAGGAACGGGAGGAACGGGAGGGGTCACGGTTTTTGTAGCTTCGTTATCCATAGTTGTATCTTTTAAAATGAGTTAATAATAATTGCTTGTTTTAATTTCACATTGCAAAGTTAATCACTAATTTGATTGCTGTCAATACCCTAAATCCCCTAAAGTACGAGCCTTTTGCGATAAAGTACGAAATCCGAAGATTTGATGACATCAAGCGATTAAAAAAAAATGTGGAGTTTTGTTTTGTAGTGCGAGGGGATTGGCGTAACTTTGTGGTAGATTTTTGCAATTATAGTAATCCCTCACCGATTATCTTTATGATTACATTCTTTAAAAAAGGAGCGAACACCATCTACGCTGTGGATGCCAACCACGCTCTTTCCCCCCAAGAATTAGAGAAAATGGAATGGCTGCTTGGCGGCACCCAAGTAAAGGACCAAACGCTGCGAGGCACATTCATCGGCCCGCGAAAGGAGATGATTACTCCTTGGAGCACCAATGCGGTGGAAATCACGCAAAACATGGACTTGCATGGCATCAGCCGCATCGAAGAATTTACTACCACAAAAGAGAAGGATCCGAAGTACGACAAAATGCTGCAACGTGTGTATCACACCTTAGACAGCGACACATTCACCATCACGCGTACGCCGGATCCTATCGTTTATATCCACGACATTGAGGCGTATAACCACTCCGAGGGATTGGCACTCAGCCCCGAAGAAGTGGACTATTTGAAGCAATTGGGCGAACGCCTTGGCCGCCCGCTCACCGATAGCGAAGTGTTTGGCTTTTCGCAGGTGAACAGCGAGCACTGCCGGCACAAAATTTTCGGCGGCACCTTCATCATTGATGGCGAAGAAATGCCCACCAGCCTATTTAGCCTGATTAAAAAGACCACGAAGGAGAACCCCAACAAGGTGATTTCGGCTTATAAAGATAATGTGGCATTTGTCGACGGACCGAAAATCGACCAATTTGCGCCCGTACATCCCGAGCAACCCGACTATTTTGAAGTGAAAGAAATAGATTCGGTGATTTCGCTGAAAGCCGAAACACACAACTTCCCCACCACCGTGGAGCCATTCAATGGCGCTGCCACCGGCTCGGGCGGTGAAATACGCGACCGCTTGGGCGGCGGCAAAGCGAGTTTGCCTTTGGCCGGCACGGCAGTGTATATGACCAGCTACCCTCGCACCGAAGCTGAGCGCGCATGGGAGCGTTGCACCATGCCTCCACGCCCCTGGCTCTACCAAACGCCCGAAGAAATCTTGATTAAAGCCTCTAACGGCGCCAGCGATTTCGGCAACAAATTCGGACAACCGCTCATCTGCGGCTCGCTCCTTACTTTCGAACACGAAGAAGCCAAACGCCAATTGGCATACGATAAGGTGATTATGCTTGCAGGCGGTGTGGGATTTGCCAACAAACGCGATGCGCTGAAAGGCACCCCCGAAGCCGGCGAAAAGGTGGTGCTGATGGGTGGCGACAACTATCGCATCGGTATGGGCGGCGGCGCGGTGTCGAGCGTGAACACCGGACAATATGCCAATGCCATTGAACTCAATGCCGTGCAACGCGCCAACCCTGAAATGCAAAAGCGTGTGGCAAACGTGATTCGTGCTTTGGCAGAAGACGACCACAACTCCATCGTGTCGATTCACGACCACGGCGCAGGCGGCCACTTGAATGCGCTATCAGAATTGGTGGAAGCCACCGGCGGCCGTATCGATATGGCGGCTCTTCCCGTGGGCGACCCTACCCTCTCGTCGAAGGAAATTATCGGCAACGAAAGCCAAGAGCGCATGGGATTTGTGGCGGATGAGCACGATTTGCCCCGCATCCAAAAAATTGCAGAACGCGAACGCGCTCCCTTCTATGTGGTGGGCGAAACCACCGGCGACGACCGCTTTGTGTTCCAACAAGCCGATGGTGTGAAGCCTATCGATTTAGGTATGAAGGATATGTTTGGCAGTTCGCCTAAAACGGTGATGACCGACACCACCGTGACTCGCAAATATAAAGGTGTGAAAACCGATGCTGCTCTGCTCAACGACTACATTGAAACCGTGCTCCAACTCGAAGGCGTGGCTTGCAAAGACTGGCTCACTAATAAGGTGGACCGCTCGGTGACCGGAAAAATTGCACGCCAGCAATGCCAAGGCGAAATTCAATTGCCTCTGAGCGACTGTGGCGTGGTGGCGCTCGACTATAAAGGACAAAGCGGTATTGCCACCTCCATCGGTCACGCACCACAAGCCGGACTGATTGACCCTGCTGCAGGTTCGGTGCTTTCCATCACCGAAGCGCTCACCAATATTGTGGGGGCAAACCTCAATGGCGGTCTGAAAGCGGTGTCGCTGAGCGCCAACTGGATGTGGCCTTGCCGCAACGAGGGCGAAGATGCCGGGCTGTATCGCGCCGTGAAGGCTTGTAGTGATTTCGCTTGCGCTTTGGGTATCAATATTCCCACGGGAAAGGACAGCCTTTCGATGACACAAAAATATGGCAAGAAAAAGGTGATTGCCCCGGGCACCGTGATTATTTCCGCCGGCGGCGAAGTGACCGACGTGAGGAAAACCGTGAGCCCCGTGCTCCAAGCGAAGAAGAGCGCACTCTACTACATTGATTTTAGCGGCACATCGCCGGAATTGGGCGGCTCCGCACTGGCACAAGCCTTGGGCAAGGTGGGTGATAAAGCTCCCGAAGTGAAGAGTGCCGACTATTTTGCCAATGCATTTAATGCCGTGCAAGAATTGGTAGCAGGCGAGCTATTGCTTGCTGCACACGATGTAAGTGCCGGCGGTTTGCTTACCACCATCTTGGAAATGACTTTTGCCAACACCAAAGGCGGCGTGAACCTCGACCTCAACGGTATGGCGGAAAAAGATTTGATAAAAGTGCTCTTTGCCGAAAATCCGGCATTAGTGGTGCAAGTGGCAAATGCGCAATGCAGCAAGGTGGAACGCCTGCTCGCTCAGCGCGGCGTGAAATTCATTTGCATCGGCGAACCAGCTGCAGAGCGCACCGTGAGCATCGAAAAAGACGACAAAGAATATTTGCTCTTCATCGACTATTTGCGCGACTTGTGGTTCAAGAGTTCGTATCTGCTCGACTGCAAGCAAAGCGGCAACCGTTTGGCAAAAGCGCGCTTTGAAAACTATAAGAAGCAACCCCTTCGCTGGCGTATGCCTGCCGGATTTAGCGGAAAAGCCGCCGATTTGGGCATCACCGGATATAAGCATACCCCATCCGGCATTAAGGCCGCCATCATTCGCGAAAAAGGCGTGAATGGCGACCGAGAAATGGCTTATTCGCTCTACTACGCCGGTTTTGATGTGAAAGACGTGCATATGACCGACTTGATGAGCGGACGCGAAACACTGGAAGATGTGAATATGATTGTGTTCTGTGGCGGTTTCTCCAATAGCGACGTGCTGGGCTCGGCAAAAGGCTGGGCAAGCGGATTTGTATGGAACGAAAACGCTAAAAAAGCACTCGAAAACTTCTACAGCCGCCCCGACACGCTGAGCTTGGGCATTTGCAACGGGTGCCAAGTGATGATAGAGCTCAATCTGATCAATCCCGAATACGATAGCCGTCCGCGCATGGAGCACAACGATAGCCACAAATTTGAATCCAACTTTGTGGGCCTCACTATTCCGGAAAACAATTCGGTGATGTTTGGCAATCTCGGCGGTAGCAAACTCGGCATTTGGGTGGCTCACGGCGAAGGTAAATTCTATCTCCCGGAAGGCGCTGACCGCTACAATGTGGTGGCTCAATACAGCTATCGCTCCTACCCCGCCAACCCCAACGGCTCGCCACGCGGCATCGCCGGCATCGCCTCAAAGGATGGACGGCATTTGGCAATGATGCCACACTTGGAACGCGCCATCTTCCCTTGGCAGTGCGCCTTCTACCCTCAATCGCGCCGTGCCGACGAAGTTACCCCCTGGATACAAGCATTCGTCAACGCCAAAAACTGGATTGCCGACCACAAAAAGTAACTCCAAGCTCCACATAGCAGCTATGTGATGGCAACGGCATAGTAAAAAGGACCGACTCCCAAACATGGAGCCGGTCTTTATTTCGTTCATGTTTCTTCTTTTGGGGGCTGTGGATGCCATCGGGCTTGCTGACGTGCTGCCATTTGCGCTTCAGCAGGATTGTCCTGCGGTGCCCACAGCTGGGTGCCTTGAAGGGAGTCGGGCAAATATTGCTGTTGTACGAAATGCCCGGGATAATCGTGAGCATACATATAATCTTTTCCGTAGCCCAATTGCTTCATGAGTTTGGTGGGTGCATTTCGCAGATGCAGTGGCACAGGTGCATTGCCGGTTTGTTCCACCAATTGGAGAGCGCTATTGATGGCATTGTAGGCCGAATTACTTTTGGGCGAGGTGGCAAGATAGATGGCACATTCGCTCAGCGGAATTCTGCCTTCGGGCCACCCGATTTTGTTGATGATATCGAAAGTGGAGTTAGCCAAGAGCAAGGCATTGGGATTAGCCAAACCGATGTCTTCGGCAGCAGAGATGCACAGGCGGCGAGCGATGAATTTGGGGTCTTCACCACCCGCGATGAGGCGCGCAAGCCAATACACAGCGGCGTCGGGGTCACTTCCGCGAATGGATTTGATAAAAGCCGAGATAATGTCGTAGTGCATTTCGCCATCCTTATCGAAAGCCATAGGATTTTGCTGAAGGCGCTCTGTCACCACCTTATCGTTGAGCACAAAAGGCTCGTCCTCATTGAGCGACTGATGAAGCAAGTCGAGAATATTGAGCAATTTCCGGGCATCACCGCCGCTAAAGCGGAGCAAGGCTTCCGTTTCTTCCACCCTCACCTCACGGTTTTTGAAAATTTCGTCGGATTGGATAGCGTGGTTTAAAAGCCGGAGCAAATCGTCTTTTTCCAACGATTGCAGCACGTAGACCTGCGCACGCGACAAAAGCGGACGAATCACTTCAAAAGAAGGATTCTCGGTGGTGGCGCCAATAAGGGTAACAGTGCCGTTTTCCACAGCACCGAGCAGCGAATCTTGCTGCGATTTATTGAATCGGTGAATTTCGTCGATAAACAGAATGGGGCGCCCTTTGATGAAAATGCTTTGCGCATCACGCTTACAGCGGTCGAGCACATCGCGCACATCCTTCACGCCGGAAGTCACTGCCGAAAGCGTGTAGAACGGCACCTTCGTTTGCTCGGCAATGATGCGCGCGAGGGTGGTTTTCCCCACACCCGGAGGTCCCCAAAGAATGAAAGAAGCAATGTTGCCACTTTCTATCATTCGGCGAATCACCGCACCGGGTCCCACCAAATGATGCTGTCCGATATATTCATCGAGCGATTTCGGACGCAATCGCTCTGCCAGTGGTTGGAATGTCATCTGTTAGTAGAGCATTATTTTTCAAGTATAGTATTAGCCAGAGATGTTACATCGCTTACATTGATATTTGAATCACAGTTGATATCGCAAAGTGTGGCATCGGCTTCAGCCTCATTGAGCAGC
Source organism: Sodaliphilus sp. (assembly GCA_051871435.1). GTDB lineage: Bacteria > Bacteroidota > Bacteroidia > Bacteroidales > Muribaculaceae > Sodaliphilus. The sequence continues at coordinate 12,177 of JBJECV010000228.1, forward strand.
ACATTCACTAATGTGGTGATATCGCTCACATTCACCACTCCATCGCCATTCACGTCGCCTAAATATGCCTCAATGCTACCAAAATCTTTCCACACGGGCGCCTGGCGATAGCGCTTCACCGCATCGCCATTGGGCACATAAAGCGTGCGCAAAGAAAGGTCGGTGAACATGCCGAACGGGGTGGCAATTTCGCGCAAAGGCAATGGCTCCACACTTTGGCAATACACTTTTTTACAATTGGTGGTGCCATAGAAAGCATTTGCGCCAATGTGGCTCACCGTGGCAGGCAAAGTGATGGATTCTAAAATAGAGCAATTGGCAAATGCCCACTCTCCAATGGAGGTGAGTCCTTCGGGAAGGGTGAGCCAGCGCATGGCATCACAGCCGTAGAACGCAAATGGCGAAATATGGCTGACGGAAGCAGGCACGGCGTAGTTGCGCCACGAAGCATTTTTGCGGCAGAAGGCCACCAAAGTGGTGGAATCTTTGCTCATCAATATGCCATCTATGTCGCAATAATTAGGATTTTCGGCATCCACAGTGATGGTTTTCAGCTGGGTGCATCGCTGAAAAGCACGCTCCCCTATTTCGGTCACGAGTTTGCCTATAGCGATGGTTTTGAGGGCAGTGCACCCAAAGAAAGCCTCATCGCCAATACGGCTCACCTTTGGCGGCAAAGCCACATTGGTGATGCGCGTGCAGCCATGGAAAGCCCAATTGCCGATATGGGTGAGCGAATCGGGAAAATTGACCGACGTGAGCGAATCGCAGGCATTGAAAGCGTAGTCGCCAATGCTCACGATGCCCGAAGGCATTTCCACCGACACCAAGCCATGGCAGCCATTAAAAGCGCCAAAACCGATGCCCGTCACCATAGCGCCATTCACCTGATCAGGAATCCGGATATTGCCGGAGTAAAAGGTGTCGGCAAGCACCACCTTGGCATGGGTGGAATCGGTGAGCATATAACTAACACCATCGCTTTCAAATTGCTGTGCACTCATTGCACAGCAAGCACAGGCAACAACAGCCCCAAACCCTATTTGCTTCAAAATATTCATTTATGCTGCAATCATTGTTTCATTTTACGAAGATAAAGAGAATGACGGGAAAAAGCAATAAAAAGTGGAATTTTTAAGATAAAAAAGAAGATGATTTTGCAAATTTAGAATTTTGCAGTAATTTTGCATAGAATTTTTGTGATTTGTAAAATTTATTGTTTGTTATGGGAAATGAATTGACTAAACAGCATATCCCCACGGGAAAAGGATTGATGGCGCTCTCGCCCATTGTGGTGTTTTTGCTACTCTATGTGGTGGTATCGGTAATGATTGGCGACTTCTATAAGATGCCCATGTCGCTGGCATTTATCATCGCATCGATGTGGGCATTGCTATTTATGCCCAAAATGAAGATAAGCGAACGCATCGAAATCTTCTCAAAAGGGGCAGCCAATAATAATGTGCTATATATGATTTGGATTTTCTTTTTGGCGGGAGCATTTTCGGCCCTTGCCAAAGGGATTGGCGCCATCGACGCCACGGTGCAGCTCGCCTTATCGTCGCTGCCATCCGAATTCATTGTGCCCGGCTTATTCATCACTGCGTGCTTCATATCCATGTCGATAGGCACCTCAGTGGGCACCATTGTGGCACTCACCCCTTTTGCTTTCCAGCTGGCGCAAAGCACCGGTGCCGATAGCGCCTTTATGGTGTCGGTGGTGCTGGGCGGCTCATTTTTCGGCGACAATCTTTCCTTCATTTCCGACACCACCATTGCTGCCACGCGCAGCCAAAAGGTGAAAATGAACGAGAAATTCAAAACCAACCTTTGGATTGCATTGCCGGCAGCCATTATCACCCTGTGTGTGTATGCGTGCATTGGCGATATTCACCAAATCCATCAAGCGCCCGCCGCGGAAAGTTCGTGGTGGAATGTGCTCCCCTACTTCATCGTGATTGTGTCGGCTGTGATGGGTGTGAATGTGCTGGTGGTGCTCACATTGGGCATCCTCACGTGCATCGCTATCGCCCTTTGCGGCTTTGCCAATGTGAGCCTAATAGAAATGTGTGGCTTTATGGGCAACGGCATCAAAGATATGAGCGACTTGATTATCGTGACCCTGCTTGCAGCCGGTATGCTCGGCGTAATCAGCTACAATGGCGGCGTGAAATACATTATTCAAGTGCTCACCCGCCGCATTAGTAGCCCCAGAGCGGGGCAAGGAGTGGTGGCACTATTGGTGGGAATTGTGAACCTCTGCACTGCCAACAACACCATTGCCATCATCACCGTGGGCGATATAGCACACAAAATTTCCAAGCAATTCCATTTAGACCCTCGCAAGGTGGCAAGTTTGCTCGACACCTGCTCGTGCATCGTGCAATGCCTCATTCCCTACGGTGCGCAAACCCTTATGGCGGCAGGACTTGCCCACCTCAGCCCGGTGGCATTCCTCCCCTACCTCTACTACACCTGGTCGCTTACCCTTATGGTGATTCTCTCCATCATCTTCAACCTCCCCCGCAAAAAACAATAGAATTAGCTGAGGATTTGGTTGATGATGGTGGTTACGTCGCTTACGTCGATGGTGCCGCTTTGGTTAACGTCGGCGATGGGGGTGGATACTTCTAATCCGAGAATGATATTGACAACAGTGGTAACGTCGGTCACGTCGCAAACGCCGTCGCCGTTCACGTCGCCAAACACTTTTCCATCGGTGGCGCTGGCGGTGAGTGTCACCTCACGAACAGCGCCGGTGCTATTCACGTCGCCTGATGGCACAGAAATGCGAAATGATAGCATTTGTGAGCCTTCAGGCACCGGCAGATAGGCTTCAATATTTTGCTCTAAAAGCGGCTCGCTATAGTAGTGGAGCACTGTAGATACCACCGTGCCGTTGACATCAAGCAATTGGAGTGTGGGCGAGGCTTTTAGGTAGCTATATTTATCTTGCACATAATTCTTTGAAACGATTCGGATTTGTGCTTTCACATAGTTTACATTTTGCGCGCTAAAGAGGGGCGACACAAGCATATAATCACCATAGAGATTGATTTTATTGGTAGAGATATTGGAGGTGTTGAGATCCACACTCGAGCGGGTGTAGGTCCATCCCTGATAGCTATTGAGATTAAATTCCGCCAATTTCTGAGCATGTGCGGCGATGGCAAACAGCAAACACAGAAAGACAAATACTTTTTTCATATTCGTAGTTTTCAAAAAATCATAATCAATTATCCGCCTATCAATTTCTTAAAGTCGCTCACTGTGGTGGATTTCTTTTTCTGAGGAGCGGGCGTTTTTTGTTTTGCTCCCGGAGTGGAAGTAGAGCGTTTCTTTGGCTTTTTCACATAAGTTCGCTTGGTGGTCGACTTAGTGACAGCCGGTTCTTCATCCTCGAATTCTTCCTCTGCATCACCTTCTTCATCGGCAGTGAATGCTTTGCGGAGCTCTTCAATTTCGTCGGTGTACTTATTGTAGCGATTATTGGCGAGGAATTCATCGTAGGCTTCTTCGGTGCCTTCTTGAATTGCTTTTTTGTAGCGGATGTTGAGAATTCTTTCTTCCACCTCTTTTTTCTTGTTGGCAAAAGCGAAATCCTCGAGGTATTTATTGAGTGCAGCTTCGTCGTCGGGCAACTCTTGGAAAGCCAAATCAGCATATTTGAGCCACACTTCGTTGCATCGTGGTGATTCGGGATGGGCATCGAGGAACGCCTTGCAATCGGCAGCACACGAAATTTGGCTAAACTGGCGGTCGTGCAGCATACTTCTCACTTCGTCGGCGTAGGGCGACAACGGATACTTATTGAGATAGGTGCTACAATCTGTCCATTTGCTCCCCATTCTTTTGTATTCCACTGTGTATAAACGATTTTCCACGATTTTCGTGTTATCGTTGTTCACGTAGCGATATTTGTTGAGATAATTGAAAATGAGATCCAAATTTTCGGAATCGCCCAATTTTTTCATTGCGATTTGCTCTTGTTCGGTGCGCGCTTGCGCGTAGACAGGCGATTCGTAGAGCACTTCTAAAATTTGGTCGTAAGCTGCTTCTGTGTGCTGGCGTCGTGCTTCGTCGATGAGTTCGTTTTCGATTTTGGTTTTGATAGCTCCGGCAGAGAGTCGGATTTCCGACAAAGCCATCAAAGTGTTGGCTTCGCTAATGTATTTATCGGTGCGGAACACTTCAGCCACATAATTGTAGGCCTTCATAAGGTCGCGAGGAGGCATACCCGATTTGGTATAATTGGCAGGATAGCTCAGCAACATAGCTTCACCCAGTTCCCAAAGCGGATAGGCTTTGTAGGTGTCCTTATTCAGATTGGCATAGATGTCGTTGCGCTTCGCCAATGCATCAGCATATTCGCCTGCTGCCAAGCATTTGAAATAATTGCGAAAATCCTTATACATGGAGCCATTTTGCTTATACACCAATTGCGGTGTGCTATTGGCGATGCGCTTGGCATTGGGCAGAGAGCGGTCGGGAAGTCGAGTGGCAGTGTTGCTTACCATGTCGTATGCCAAATAAATAGGTGCTCCCGAAGCGTCGGCACATTCCATTTCGAATTGAGAAGGGTTCTTCCCCATTCTGATATCTTTTACTCCGGCAAACAGCACATAGTAGTAAGAAAATTCGTTTTCTATTTGCTTGTAGACCACTCCGGTGGATTTTTCAAGCATTGCGGAGCACTCGTAGAAATTCACGGCATTGCGCGTGACGGGCGCCAAACCATCTTTTTTAACGGGTGTGCATTGCGCGCTTGTGCCTTCTGAGCCATGAAGCAGGGCATCAATGCTTAAAGCGTTTGCGCCATTCCAAAGCTGCGCATCATCGGCGAGCGCGGCAATTGGCAACCATGCCAAAAGCAAGAGCAAAACTATTTTCTTTGCGGATTTTATCAATTTATTCATCGTTGTTGTTTTATTTCAATTAATATTCAGCCGGAGATATGGAGGTGGTGCCCAAGAATTTTCCGTTAGGCGAATAGAATGAGATTTTCACGCTCACGCTGTTCTGTTTCCATACTTTCGCCCAGGACTCTTGCGAGAGTTGTTCAATCATTGCCGCTTTCATCATTGTTAGATAATCCGACACCACATCACTGCCACTGTAGGTGAACAGATATTCCACTTGATTAGCATTCTGAAGGTACGACACCTTGTCGAGCGACATACCATTGGAGCCTGCGGGGCGATTGGCATTGATGGAATCGGCAATGCTTTGCACGCTTGGGGCAACGGATTTCTGCGGCTGTTGTGCCTGGGACAGAGAATCTGCTTGCGAGAGCTGTTCGGTGGATGATGCCGACTTTGAGGCGGAACCATTAAATGGCCAGAAGAGGTAAGCCTCCACCGCGCCAATCGCTACCACCACTGCTACTGCAATACCTACAAAGAGCCACTTCTTGCCACCTTTTCGGGTGGAATCGGGGGCATCCTGGTTGTAATCGGGAGCGAAATCATCTTCGAGTGGAATCTCGTCAGATTCGGGCTCGGGTTCATACTCTGGCTCTGGCTCGGGCTCGGGCTCCGGCTCGGGCTCCGGTTCGGGTTCGGGTTCGGGTTCGGGTTCCGGCTCCGGTTCGGGCTCGGGCTCTGGCTCTGGCTCGGGTTCCGGTTCGGGTTCTGGTTCGGGTTCGGGCTCGGGCTCCGGTTCGGGTTCGGGCTCGGGCTCGGGTTCGGGCTCGGGTTCAGGCTCGGGTTCAGGCTCGGGTTCGGGTTCGGGCTCGGGCTCGGGTTCGGGCTCGGGTTCGGGCTCGGGTTCGGGCTCGGGTTCAGGCTCGGGTTCAGGCTCGGGTTCGGGTTCGGGCTCAGGCACAATCTCGCTGATTGCAACCGGTTCCTCTATCGGTTCGTCCATAAATGACGGTGTGTACATTTCCGCCGGGATTTCAGACTGATTGGCAACCTTAGGTTCTTCTTCAGAGGGTGTGGGTGCTACCGCCTTAGGTACGGGAGGGATGGGAGGTACGGGAGGGATGGGAGGTACAGGAGGGGTGGGCTTGCCGGGCACGGGTGGCAATTCTGGCTTGCCGGGAATAGGAGGCAATACCGGCCCGTCGGGAATAGGAGGCAACACCGGCGATTGTGCCGAAGCTGGCGGAATGGGAGGCAGCGACATATCCATATTTGCAACAGGCGCTTCATGAATGATAGCAGTGGCCGCTTCTTCCTTATAGGTGTCTGCAATCAAATGCTCGGCTTCTTTGCCAGCCACATTAGGGTGCGAAGCGGCAGGCGTTTCATCCCTTGGAATGAGTCTACCACAATTAGGACAAAATTTTTCTTTTCCCCCAAGGGAAATACCGCAATATGGACATTTATTCATCATCTATATGTTTTATAAATTCAACTTTACACAGTATTGTTTTACAATTTTCTTAAGCGGCTTTTATGGATATAGCCCCAAAAACATTGGTCGTCGTCATAAACTCTATACCAATTTGAGCCTTTTACCACTTCATAATAAATCACTTCGCCTTCATACACGGCACCCACCACGGGATAAGAGATGGAAGGACCTTTGCGCACGTTGGTGTATCCATCGGGATCGCTGATGGTGGCGCAAATCAGAACGGGAGAAGCCGTATTCTCCGATGCATCAGTGACGGGAACCATTACCGGAACGGTTTGAGTCACCACCACTGTATCTTTTTGGTGGGTATTTGATTGGTTCACAATTGCACCGGAATGCTCACTTTTAACATTCTTCGCCACAAGCACACCAATAAGCACCGCTATAGCTACCACAAGTATTGCCACGAGAGCCCACATAGCGGGATGTATGCCCCTTTTTGAGGGTGAAGCCGGCAGTGAAGATGGTGCACCGGCTGCAACATTCATACGCAAACTCTCGTGATGCTCAAAAGGGGGCCGTGAACCATTTGTTGATATGCCCAACACTTTGGCTATTTCCGGGATGGTACCAGCGGGTGCCCATTGCGCCATGCCTTCGGTCCACACCAAAGTGTGCGGAGCAATAAAGGTGACCAGCACTTGAAGTGCATACGGACCACGACGCTGCATATTGGCATCCATATAAAAATACATTTTCATAGCTTATCTCATTTAATGAATGAATTACCAAGAAATCACTACCTCTGTGTCAAAAACTAATAAGACAAACAAAAATACAAATAATAATGTGTAACCATTCCTTTTCATTTGTTAATTTTTACTAAACCCCCAAAAAAAATTACCGCCAAGGTACGATAAAGAAACACTTGAAACACCAATTTGAAGGTTAGCCGTGCTTCGCACTTGGTTAGCCGCT
>JBJECV010000229.1:0-4417 GCA_051871435.1 Sodaliphilus sp.
TGGCAGAAAAATACTACAGCCTCTCCCCCTACACCTGGTGCGCCGGAAACCCGATTCGTTTAATAGACCCTGATGGATGCATAATAGAAGATCCTGATGGCTATGTCTATAATTTGCAATCGTTTTATAAGAGCAATTATATTAACATAGTAGAATGGTTATCAAACAACTCGGATCTTGATAAAAATACAAAATCCCTTCTGCAAAATTGTGCAAATCTATATAAAAACAAGTTGTCGGAATTAGAGATATTAAATGCATCTAATCAGATTTATAGAATAGAGTTTTCCAATGAAATAGGCGAAGGTCAAGCCTACACAAACTTTGATCCTAATAGTGATAAATTGATAACAAGGATAAACTGTTCTGTTAACAATTCACCGGGTTTAGTTGCCCATGAAAATGAACATTGGATTCAATTTGAGTCTGGACAACTTTCTTATAACTATATTACAGGAGATGCTGGGTATTTATATGACATAACAGATGAGGTTGCTGCATTTAATGTGCAATCAGTAGTTGAAAACGGTATTCGTTATCAAATTTATGATAAAAAGAAAAATCGTATTCCTGACTACGATGACTATAGAAAATTGTTTGTTATAGCCTCACATAATAGGTTAAATAATGTTTTTAGGAAAAGCAATAATGGGAAAAGAACAACTATTAAGTCTGTTGGTTATTAATATGTATTTTGGGGCTCTCTCAGCTTTTAGCCAACAAAAGGATTGTCAAATAATAGGTAGATTTGAAATTCCAAATGAAGCAAAATCCTTATCTATTTCAGATAATTTTCTTTTTGAAGATTATTGCATTGAATTTTATCCGAATCATAAATTCAAATATTATAGTATTAACGATTTTGTTTATGGTCCTTCTGAAACTCAAGGGGTTTGGGAATTGAATGGTGATACTCTCATATTAGATTCCGGTGTAAAAGAACTTTCTATAGACTGCTTCGGAAATTTTGAATTTCCTTTTAACCAATACACATTTAAAATATTAGACCTCGCAAAAGGTAGTAATAATTGGTATTGTAAAGGACATGAGAGTTCCATTTATTATTTTATTACGGTTAAGGGCGATACATTAAGATTGCATCCCAATGAAAATGGGCTGATAACAATCAGCAAAGACACTGCCATCTCTTGCATTTGGGGGCAATCTTTATATCGTGCCACAAACAAAGTCTATATGCCTGCAGATAGAGAATTAAATTTCGCAATTATAAAAAACTCCATCCAACGACAATTTTCAAAAGAAAAGTGGATTTTAAATCAGAGTGGATTAATTACCCCGATTGATCGGCATACCAACAAAGGGGCCTCTTACTGCTTGATTAGAGATAACAGTTGGAATCCAAACACAAAATGGACCGATGCGTGGACTCCTATGCTCAATATGTATAGAAGATGAAAGCATTTGATAAAGGTATGGATTGGTGTTTTGTTCTTGGCATTTTATCGATTTCGATTCAAGGTCAATTCTTTACATCTTCCATATTGATATGAAACGAAAAATTCTGTTACACATTGTAATGTCAAATTTAGTATTCAGCTGGCCAATAGGGGGGTGGCGCAAAATCACTTTGCCATAAAGGAAGATTCCCTTGCTTATGTTAGCTGAGAAAAGCCAATATTGTTTTACAAATCTTTCATGAAACATCAGTAAAAAAGATTCTATTTTCTTTAAATGATGAATGCCCTACCTACCTTTAACTACAAGTCACCAAAGGCGGATTTGTTTTGGCTTAGCTTGGTAGTGGCTATTGAGGGAGGTGGGTGGCGAAGGGGGTGTTGCTCCATACGATGAAATTGCCTTTGGCGTCGGAGCTGATGGTCATCACGCCCAAGTCGTGGTGCTTTTCAAACATCTTTTGGGTGCGCTCGGTGCCCATTGCCATGCAAGCTGTGGCCCAAGCATCGGCGGTCATGCAGTCGGGGGCCACGATGGTGACACTCAGCAGCGACGATTCTTCGCTATAGCCCGTGACGGGGTTCACGATATGCGAAATCTTTTTGCCGTCCATTTCTTTGTATTTTCGATAATTGCCGCTGGTGGCTACCGCTTTGCCGCTCAGCTCTATCACGAGCGCTGATTCATGCACGGTGGCGGTATTGCTTTCGATGGGCATATCGATGCTGATGTGCCATGGGGTGCCGCTTTGGTTCACCCCGCAGGTAGCCACTTCGCCGCCAATTTCCACCATACAGTTGTCCACCCCATTGCGCCGGAGCATACGGAGCACCTCATCGCACGCCAAGCCCTTGGCAATGCTGCTGAAGTCGAACTGGATGCGCGGGTCGGCTTTCACCACTCGGGTGCCACTGAGGCTCACTTTTGAGATGCCCACAAAGCGCAGGATGCTATCTATTTGCGCCGCCGTGGGGAGTGTGCCGCTTTTGTGGCCAAATCCCCAGGCATTCACCAGGGGCATCACGGTGGGGTCGTAGGCGCCATTCGATGCGCAGTTCACCGCCTTGGCGCACGCAATCATGCGGCACAGGATGGAGTCGGCAGCAGTGGAGAAATTGTGGTTGATGCGGCTCACGAGCGACTGCTCATTGAACACATTTGCGCTGCTATCGATGCCGGCGAGCACTGCGCTAATGGAATCGGCGAGGTCGGCGTCGGCTTCGTAGGTGATATGGTATTCGGTGGTCCACACTTCGCCTTGAGCCGTGCGGAAGGATTTGGGTTTCGGTTTCATCACAAGCATCGCCACCAGTGCCCCCACCGTACACAGCACCACGGCAATGTATTTTTTAGATAAAAGAATATTCTTCATATATTGGGCTTTTTCACTTGCAAAGTTAATGGATTTAAGTGTGAAGCGTGGTGAATTTTGCATAAATGTGGGCGAAATCACAAAAAAAAGTCGTAATTTTGCGCCAAATGGATTAAAAAACACGAATTTATGATGAAAAAAGCAGTTTTATTATTAGTATTCGCCGCTCTCACGATGGGCGCTCAAGCGCAATTGCGCTTTGGTGTGAAAGCCGGTGTGGGCATCAATTCTCTTCACCTCGACGAAGTGTCGTCGAATTTTGATACCAATAATCGTACGGGGTTCACCGGCGGCATTATGCTGGAAGTGAATTTGCCCTTGGGCTTTGCCATCGATGGCTCCGCTATGTACACTCGCCGCAGTGGCGAAATCGATCGCCAAGAAGTGTTCGTTCGCGACTATGTGTCATTCCCGGTGAATTTGAAATACAAATTCGGCTTGCCCGTGGTGAGCCAAGTGCTCAAGCCCTTCATCTTCACCGGCCCGGAATTTTCGTTCCGTGTGGGCGATAAGGAAGCATCGTATGGTTGTGAATATTCTTCTTGCTCGGTGAATTGGAATGTGGGCGGCGGTTTGGAGCTGTTCAACCACCTTCAAGTGGCAGCCTCCTACAATATCGGTATGAACAACGCCGTAAAAGAGGTGCTGTTCGGCATCCCGGGAGTGAATTCCACCAACATTAAAGACCGCGGATGGACCGTTACGGCAGCCTACCTTTTCTAAAGGCAAATAGCGCAGCCAGGCATTTCAACTGTTATAAAAGTTGAAAATTTTGCCTATACCGAATATTTGTTATAGTTTTGCATATAATTTCAAGAAATTTACGCTATAGAAATGAAGAAAATCCTATTGATATGTGCCATTGCCCTTGTGGCTTCCGGCATTAGTATGAGAGCCGAAACGCGCCTTGGTGCCACCGTAGGCGCCAACTACAACGAATTGCACTTTGCGCAAACCGACATTTTTTCTACCGACAGAATGCCGGGTGGCAGCGTGGGTGTGATGGGCGAATTGATGATTCCCGGCATCGGCTTTGGTGTGGACGCCAGTTTGCTCTACTCCATGCGCAATGGCAAACTTCATTTCGAAGATAAGAAGGCTTGGTCGTCGATGGGATTGGGCACCGAAACCGCCATGTTTCACTACATCGACATTCCCATCAACCTGAAATTTCGCTACCATAACCTCAATGGCTTTGAAAGCACCTTGATGCCCATGGCATTTGCCGGCCCGGTGATTTCAATTTTGGCAGGGCACAGCAATTGTGCCGACCAGCTGAAGTACACCCCGGTGACACTCAACCTGCAAATGGGCTTGGGATGCGAAATTTTGGAAAAGGTGCAAGTGAAAGCAGGCTACCAATTCTCGGTGGGTCAGTCGTGCAAAACCAAATTGCTCGACGACCATTCTGCAAAGCACCGCACCTGGTTTATCAACGCCACCTACTTCTTCCGCTAATTCCCCAAAAAATCATATAGCAAAATCAAGCGAGGCCCCACACGGAGCCTCGCTATTTTATATATAGCCAGCACAGTAGCCAATATATCCGAGATTATTCTGAAATCAATTTTAAGCTATAAAATCCCTTAAAACGGCGTAATATTTGGGCGTCGGGGCGAAAAAATCGTC
>JBJECV010000230.1:0-4356 GCA_051871435.1 Sodaliphilus sp.
CGCTTGGGCGGCGCCATCGATGCCAACCACTATTTCGATGGCAATATTCAGCGCGCCGGCGGCAGTAACGCCAGCTATTTATTGCCACTGAAACCCGTGTTTTTCCAATATTTCAACGCAGAGGATTTAACGAGCCACGTGATGGGCCGCAAATTCATCGAGATAGTGGAAACCGGGGCTGGCAGTGTGAGTGTGACGCTCCGCATACCCGTGAAAAAGCGGTTTATAGAACTCTCCCGCACCTATATCCCCATCGACGACGCCTCGTGGCAATTCAACGAGCAGATGGGTATGGGACGCATTGTGAGCGGCGTGCAACTGTGCACCGCCATCTTCCCCTTTGTGCGCACCAACCACAACGACGCCTACAAAGTGCAACTCTTCACCTACGTGCTCAATGGCGGCGGTTCGCTCCGCTTTATTGCCAACGGCAATTCCGCCGAGGCGCTGAAAGTGAGCGAGCAAGCACGCACACGGCTCAGTTATGCCACCACCTACTACGATGTGCAAGGCAATTTCGACTATATTGAAGCCACCGTGAACAATGAGCTGGGCACCTTCCAAGGCGTGATACTGCCGCTGTGGAAGCCCTATCAGCCCAATGCCAAAGAATTGATTTTTGCCGTGGACTTCGGCACCACCAACAGCCATGTGGAATGGGCGGAACGCGGTATGGAATCGCAACCGCTCACCTTTGGCGAAGGACGCGAGCAAACCCTCATCGCCTCGCTGCTTAAGAAAGATGCCTTGCTCATTGCCGACCAACTGCAGCGTATAGAATTTTTGCCGCGCGAAATCAACGATGTGTACGGCTTCCCGCTCCGTACCGCGTTAGCGAATAACAAAGGCGCTGCCGGCGGCACCAACCTGTTTAGCAATATCAACATCCCGTTCCTCTACGAGCGACAGTATTTTGATGGCTACGAAGTGTCGACCAACTTGAAATGGATGGGCGACAACACCCTGTCGAAAGAATTCTTGCGCGAAATTGTGTTGCTGATTAAGGCAAAAGCGCTGTTGGAAAACGCTGATTTGCAGCGAGTGAGAGTGGTGTATTTCTACCCCGTGAGTATGGGTGGCGCCGACCGCAGCCGCCTCAGCACCACTTGGGAAGAACTCTACAACACCTACATTGGCGGCAATGCCGAAGAAAATTTGCATTGCTATCCCGAATCCATTGCTCCGGCATTCTATTATAAAGGTGCCGACGTGGCAGGTAGCAGTTATGTGTCGGTCGATATCGGTGGCGGCACCAGCGATATCGTGGCGTATCAAACCGACGCCGCACAGCAAAAAACGCTGCCCGTGGCGATTTCATCGTTCCGCTTCGCCGGCAATGCCATATTCGGCGATGCCTTCACACCGCACGATGCCGACAACAATCCGTTGCTTCAACACTACACCGAATATTTCCGCAAATTGGTGATGCAAAACCAGGAAGTGACGTATCTGAACAGCATTATGAACACCATTATGGCAGGCAAACGCAGCGAAGACATCAACGCCTTCCTATTTTCGATAGAAAATGTGGAGCAGCTGCGCGACTTGCCCCCGATGGACCGCAACCTCTATAGCTACAACGCCCTGTTGCGCGGCGACGACCGCCGGAAATTGGTGTTTGTGTATTTCTACAGCGCCATCATCTACTACATTGCATCGGCAATGAAGCACCGCGGATTTGTGAAACCCAAGCAAATCTACTTCAGCGGAACCGGTTCGAAGATTATCAATATAGTGGGCGGCAAAGAATTGGTGAACGAAATCACGCAAACTATCATCGAACGCGTGTTTGACGAGCAATATACCGAGGCTTTCAGCATCAAGGTGGAACGCGATTGCCCCAAGCAAATCACTTGCCGCGGCGGTGTGCGCTTGGAAAACGAGCGTTTGGATTGCCACAATTCGCCCGAAATGAGCAGCATCATCACCCTGATGCGTCCCCGCAATGTGAATGCGCTGAAATATTGCCACTCCATGATTGATGAAGAGCAACTCTCCATCACCAAAGTGAACGAACCGGCAGTGCGCGAGAAAATCGTGGCAGAGGTGAAGCGCTTCAATGCCTTCTTCGTGGACCTGTGCGACGCCGTGATGCGCGATGAGTTGGGTATCGATATTCAGGTGCTCAACACTTTCAAAGCAGTGGTGAACGAGAATGTTGCCAACTATCTGTTGGCGGGCATCAACAGTTATCTGCAAGGGCGCTACGAAGACGATGCCGTGATTGAAGATGTGCCATTTTTCTATCCGGTGATTGGCGTGATACGTTACAATTTGTTGAACAACCTATAACCCCCAACCTTAAATGGCAAGCAAAATGAAACGACTATTGATAATATGGGTGCTTATGGCAAGTGTGGCGTGCGCTGCATCGGCACAAACGCCCGGTGGTGCTGCACCGGTACAAGCGCAAACCGTGGCTGAGCCGGAAGCCGGTAGCAATATGTTGGTGATGGGCGCTTTCACGCTATGCGGATGTTTGGGCATCGTGTTGGCGCTGGTGGCATTAGCCAAAATCAAAAAATTGAAAAAAGAAAAAGATAACGAAATCACGGCGCTGAAAACCGCTATGAAGCAGCGCAACGACGATACCGAGCAACAATTGCAAGCCCTTTCGGCGCGATTGGCGCAGGCGGAAGAATGCCTTAGCCGGCGTGCGATTGCGCAGCCGGAGGCGCCGACTTCACAGCAAAAACCGATGGTGGAGGTGCAGAAGGCGAAGGCGCAACCCGTGGTGACATTCGTTTCTCGCCCTAACGACAGCGGGCATTTTACCTCGGCGAACAGCCGTATGGAGCCGGGCAACAGCATCTTCAAAATCACTTCCGCCGACGGCGTGAACGCCACATTTGAAGTAATCAACGATGCCGGGGTGCACCAATTGGCGCTGATGATGCCCACCGACACCCTCACGCGTGCCTGCACCGGCGAAAATATCCAGATTTCGGCAGGGAAAACGCGCATCGTGACCGACGCTCCCGGCACAGCCAAAAAGGAAGGCAATCGCTGGAAAATTGTGAAGCCCGCCGTTATCCACTACGAATAATCACTGCACTATGAATTGCTTTTGCCCGAAATGTGGACGCAAAATAGAAATTTCTGCCGACGAACTACACGCGCAGAAAGGGATGGTGGTGTGCCCGAAATGCCTCACCACCTTCAGAGCACCCCGCATCACCGACGATGACGACGACGAAACACCGCCGCCCATCCCGGTGCGCAAGCGCAAAAGTGAACCGGCGCCGCGCAAAAGCACTGCCACTGTGCGCTATTGCAACAAATGTGGCAAACCCCTGCCGCCGGGCAAAACCACCTGCCCTTCGTGCACAACCCCCGCACCTAAGCGCCCGACACCGGCGCCCGTGAAGAAAGCGCCCCAGCGGCGAGTGGCACCGAAACGGGAAAGCCGAAAGAGCGTTTCGAAATGGGGATGCCTGCTCTATTCGGTGGCCATTACTATGGCATTCTTTTTGCTCTATGCACTAATAGGACTATTATTCAATTAAATGTAAGCAATATGGCTATCAAAAAATATACATGCCCCAAGTGTGGCACCGAATTGGAATTCGACGACGAAGCGCTCAAAGCCATGGGCAACAGCGTGGTGTGCTCCGAGTGTCAGTCGGTGCTGAAAGCCGACGGCGATTTTCTCTATATTCCCACCGAAGACAATTCGTTTGAGTCCGTGGATGCGGATGCCGACACGCCGCCGCCTTTCACTGCCGACCACATTGTGGACGCTGCCGACCGCAACGATTACGACCCACTCTACGATGCCGCAGTGGAATACATTGCCACGTGCAACGCCGTGTCGCTGCCGATGCTGATGAGCTATTTCCATATCACGCAAGAAGAGGCTACCGCACTGATGGCAAAATTGGAAGCCAACGGGGTGGTGGGTCCCTTTACTGGCGGACCGCGAAAAATCCTCATTCCGCACAGCGAAACGCTCACCAACAACATCGGACGCACCTACGAAACCGACCAAATGCAGAAAACACTCATGGAGCGCATGCGCCAAGCGCAAGAAAGCGGCGAAATGCCCAAAGTGCGTTCCTGCTCTTGCAGCCTCCCCGGCCTGCTCCTCTTCCTCCTCATCGCCTTCCTCCTCTACCAGCTCCTGCAATAACCCCGGCGGGGAGATGGTGTTTCTATGTCTGCGGCCGGCATTTCCACAACGCCATTGGATGGGATGATACGCGCTTAGCCATTTCACGGATCAGTAGAAAATTAGTGGGGGCAACCACACTAAGGCCGGCGAAAACGCTAACCGCCATCGGAGATGGCTTATTGTGGTTAACCTATAAAATCCCTCGATTGGGCGTAATATCCAGGCCGGCGGCTTCGATCAGTGGC
>JBJECV010000231.1:0-19281 GCA_051871435.1 Sodaliphilus sp.
ATGCAACCCCACCAAAGGTGTTCCAACTGTTTTATTTCGCTTTTGGACCAAAAAAGACCAAAATCCAGGTGTTTCAAGTGTTTCAGGTGTTTCACAAACCTCACATCCTTCCTTTCAGGGAGGGGTCGGGGGTAGGCTTTCACTTTTAGAAGAAGGTGCCTTGGATGCCGATGGCTAAGCAGATGATGTCTTTTACAGGGATGGAGCGGTTGCGGATTTTGTTGATGAGGTAGAGGTCGCAGGTCGACACTTCGTAGAAAAACGCCAAATGCTTCAGGAAGTGTGACTTGTGTTCTATGTTTTTGAGTTTGATTTTTTGCCCGATGCCCAAGTGCAAGCGCGTTTTGGTGGAGAAGGAGTAGTAGCCGGAGGGGTATCGCTCTGGGTTTTTGACCCAAAATTCGCCGTCGAGCAGTGTAGAAATGGTGAAGGAGGCAAATAGTGGCGAAAACTCCAAATGGCGCCACACTTTCACATCCCATGGCGTGTACATTTCTTTTAGTGCCATCGTCACGTAGGTGCGAGGGGTGTGGTTGCGGGGTGTAATGCCGAAAATGAGGTAAGTTTCCCATTGATTGTGCTTGCCGTAGTCCCATCCCATACCCATCGAAAGCATACCTATATCGCCGGCATATTGCAGGTGGGTGAGGTTGGGGATGAGCGAATTCCAAAATTTGATGCGCTTGGTGATATGCTTGATATACTGCCGCGTGGGCATCACCGTGTCGGTGTCGCGAGGTGAGGAGGCCACTTGTGCAGTGCTGTCGGCGAGTGCCACGCTATCCGCTGCCGAGCAGGCGTGTGCGGCAGGCGCTATTGCCAAAAGTATGGCGAGTAGGGCGTTAGAAAGTAATCGTTTTGCAGTCATATCCGTTGCGTGTTACGGTGTAGATCTGTACCATGCGCTTTTTGGTGTTGGCAAGGCCGTAATAGAGCACACCATCATTAAAAATGTTTTTGATATTCGTTTGGTGGGTGTGGCCGTTGAGGCAAAACCCGTTGAGGCGTGTGCCGCGTTTAGTTTCTTCCACTGAGGAGTCGGTAGGGTAGGAGGGGTCGGTGGAGCGCAGCCCGGGGTATTTGGTGATGTAGTGTTCAAACACATTGTCCACATTATCGTTGAATTGCTCATCGTGTGGTGGTGCATGCATCGCCACGATGGTGAAAATGAGGCTGTCGGGCATAGCGAGCGCGGCGGCACAATCGCTTTCAATATATTTGAAATCGGGCACTGGGTGGGAGTAGTCGTATTCCAACGCCACGGTGTTGAGCCCCACAAAGTGGAGAAACGAGGCATTGAACGAAAAATTTTCGTCGCCGTAGAGGTATTGGAAGGTGTGTTCGCCGGTGCCGAGGCAGTCGTGGTTGCCCAACAGGCACACAAAGGGCAGCGGATGCGATAGAAAAATGTCGCGCGTCCACACAAATTCTTTGGTGATGCCGAAATCGCTTTGGTCGCCGCCATGCACTATAAATTGCACATTGCCCTCGCGGTCAATGATATCCATAGCGTCTTTCAATTCATCGTACGATCCTTGCGAGTCGGTAACAAAGGCGAATCGGATGGTGTCGCGTCCATGGCAAATGCGCTCTATTTCAGCGATATTCTCAGTGTGGAGGCTGTGGGGTCCGTCGATGTCGGCGCCATAGGGAAGATACTCAAAATTGGAGCATCCTGCCGTGGCGAGCATCATCATGCCTGCCATAAAGCAAAGGTAAGTTTTGGCCATAAGCAATGAAAAATGGAGAGTTATAATACTGCAAAATTACCCATTTTTCTTCTTATTGCAAGGCTTAAATAATGAACCACCCCTCCCATGATGCGTTATGGGCACAGGCATAAGGGCTTTCAGCACACAAATGCAGCCTTTTTGACCATTCTTTTTTGCCGTGCGCCGATGGTGCTACAGGCGCTGAAGGATGTAGGGTCGGGGCACGAGCACCTTCATTTTCATGTGTTGGCTAATGTTTCGGATAAAGAGAGCGGCGGCTTCTTTGGTGTCGTAGGCTTGCGCCACCACGCAGTATTTTTTATCGCGGTTGGTGTAGAGCAAATAGGCGGGAAATCCCTCATTCTTTTTCAGCCTGTCGCGATAGCTACGAGCATTGATAAGTTGGTCGAACTCCGCCACCACCACGCCAAATTTCTTGGTGTTTGCCACTTTGTCGTCCACCACATTGCAGTAGGCGCGCAGCAAGCGCACGCTGTCGCCGTTGATCACTTCGGTGGGTCGCAATTTTTCGGCTTGCACCATATCGTAGGTGTTGGCGCCCATATTTTCGCGAGTGCGGGCTTTTGCTTTATCGTAAGCCTCTTTGTAGTTTTCTTCCGAGGAGTGGCATGAAGCAAGGAGCAATGCCACGGCAATGAGATAGAGTAAGCGTTTCATACAGAGAGAATTGTTTTAGTCGAGTATTTTTCCGAATTGATGTTCTTTGTCGGGGGCGAGTTCTATCACTTGGCATCCGGCAATGCTGCCTTCGTGGAGCGACAGGGTGATGAGGGTGCGCACTTTTTGCCATCCTTGTGTGCCGGCGGCGCCGGGATTGATGGTGAGCACGCTGTAGTAGCGGTCGGGAATCACCTTCAGAATGTGGCTGTGGCCGCACACCAAAATTTTGGGTTGAGAAATGATGAGGCGCTGCTTAATGCCCGGTGCATATCTGCCCGGATAACCGCCGATGTGGGTAAGCACCACCTTCACCCCTTCCACCGTAAAGATTTCCGTTTGCTTAAATCGGCGACGCAGGTTTTGTCCGTCAGCATTCCCCCACACTGCCCTTAGCACCGGGGCGAGAGAGGCAAGGCGGTCGATTACCTTTTCGTTGCCAATGTCGCCGGCGTGCCAAATTTCGTCGCAGTCTTTAAAATGCTCTGCGTAGCGGTCATCCCAATAGGAATGTGTATCACTGATGATGCCTATTTTCTTCATAATTATTTGTCAGCCAAAGGCTTTTCTTTTTTAGGGTCAACGTCGGATTTTTCATCCTTAGTGTCAGGCTTCTCCGGTGCCTTTTCAGACTTTGCAGTAGGTTCTTCCGGCGCAGTCGCCTTTTCTGCGGCATTATCCTTAGTGGGAGGCATATATTTGATGCCCAAACGCTTAGCCCGTTCTTTTTCGCGCTTTTCCAGCTGTTTTTGCTTTTCGCGTTCGCGTTTTTCGCGCTGTTTTTGCTTTTCTTTTTCTCGCTTTTCGCGTTCTTTTTGTTTTTGCTTTTCGCGTTTAGCCTTTTCTTTATTTCGCTTATTTTGCTCGCGCGCTTTTTTGTCGGCCAAATCGTTTTCGCGTTCTATTTGCTTCTCGCTTTTTTTGTTGGCAGCTTTTTTCTTTTCAGCTTCTTCTTTAGCTTTTTCTCGAGCTTTAGCTTCAGCTTGTAGGCGCTTCGATTCGGTTTCTTCTTCCAGAATCTTGCGTTCGCGTTCGGCCTGTCGGATAGAATCTTGGATGGCTTGCATTCGCTTCAAATCGTCGGCAAAGGGCTGAAAATTAGTGGAAAGCACCATAAATTCGGTGCGACGGTTCACTTGGTCGGCAGCCGCTTGATTTTCTTTGGAGAGGGTGTCGATATACGCCACGGTGAGCGTATCGCCCACGGCAAATTGCGGATAGAGGTGATGGATGCGCTTGGTCACCACCTTGGGTCGGCTTTTGCCGTAGCCTTGTGGCTTGAGGCGTGTGGAATCGATGCCGTTGGCAATGAGGTAATCCACCACCGACTGGGCGCGGCGCTGGCTCAACTTTTGATTGTAGGCTTCTGTGCCGATGCGGTCGGTGTGTGCAGCCATTTCGATGGTCACGTAGGGGTTTTCCACCAATGCGGTGACCATAGAATCGAGGGCTGCTTTCGATTCGGGGCGGAGTGTGGCTTTATCGAAATCATAGAAAATGTTTTCGATCACTTGCGGCTTATTCATAGCGGCGAGAATGAAATTCACGCCGTATTCCGTGTCTTCTTCCGCCATTTCGCTTTCAAATTCCTGACGGCTGTTGAGGTAGCCGTTGGCTCCGGCAAGCATAGCGTAGCGCACCCCGCGCTGGAGGTCGAAGCGAAAACTGCCGTCGGCATTGGCGGCTGCCTTTTGTATGCTGCCATCGTCGCCCACAATGCGGATAATGGCGCCTGTCACAGGCTCTTCGTCTTTGTCGTACACGTAGCCCGAAATCCACACTTTGAGGTCGGGTTTTTCAAAACTGTAGATATGGTCGTAGCCTCTGCCGTCTTTGCGATTGCTGCTAAAATAGCCCGATTCGCCTTTGCCAAAGGTGATGCCGAAATCGTCGTCAGCCGAATTCATAGGTGCGCCCATATTCTCGATAAACCAGCGGCCCGAGGGCTGAAGTGTGGCGCGGAAAATGTCTAATCCGCCAAAGCCGGCGTGCCCGTCGCTCGCAAAGTAGAGGATGCTGTCGGTGCGGCAGTAGGGGAAGCGCTCATTGCCGGGCGTGTTGATTTGTTCGCCTAAGTTTTCCAAAGTGCCGCGACGGTCCTTCAGATTGATGCGCCACAGGTCGAGTTTGCCTTGTCCGCCGGGCATATCGCTGGTGAAATACAGGTATTTGCCATCGGGGCTTACTGCCGGGTCGCCATAATTGGATAGCGTGTCGGCAGTGATTTCCACCTTTTGCGGTGCACTCCATTTGGCTTCGGAGCGAGAAGAAGAGTAAATTTCCACCGGCGAAGGCGCTTCGGCGCGGCGCACCACTTTCGACAAATACATTGTGCCACCGTCGGGACTGAAAGCGGTGCAACCCTCGTCGAACTCGGTGTTGAGCTCGCCTTCCACCAATTCTGGCTTTTGCCACTTGCCTTTATCATTGAGTTTCGACACAAAGATGTCGCACTTTTTTGTGCCGGTGATTTCGCTTTTTTCGGTGCCGGTAGCTTTTTCGCTACTTGAGGTCCAATAGAGTTGGTCGGCATTCACGTCCAAAAACATCGGGCAAAAATCGGCGCGTTGCGAATTAAAAAACTTGGCATTTTTCACAATGTAGCGCGAGCCTTGCTCCTTCCACTTGGGCGCCATTTGGCAAGCGCGGATGCCCTGCTTCGCCTCCCAGCTGTCGGGAACGAGGGCAAGGTACTCTTTATAGCGCGCCATCGCCTCTTTCCAATTGCCTTGCATGTGAAGGGCTTGCGCAAGGTATAGGATTTGTGTGCTATCGGGATATTCGTAGCGAATGGCATTTTGAAACGCCGCCGATGCACGGCTGCTTTGATTTAAATGCTTGTAGCACAAGCCCATTTTATATGCCACCTCGCCGCGAATCCAGTGCTCTTCCTTCTTGGTGTATTTGTTGTAGAGTTTGCGATAAATTTTCTCCGCAGCATAATATTCGCCACGGTCGTATGCCTCATCGGCATCACGCATCTTGGCGGTTTTGCACCCGGAGAGCCCTAACGCCAATGCCGCCAATAATATCGCAACGGTAAAGTATAGTGTTCGTTTCATAAATTTGCACAACTAAAGCAAGCCGCCTATGAAGGCCGCCATCTATATACCTATATAACGCACCTCCTCCCCATTTATTGCATCCCTCACCATCGCCCCTCTCCACCCCACCCACCCAAAAACCTCGATTTGGTGCAAAATCACCCGTCAGAAAACCTCGATTTGGTGCAAAATCACCCATCAGAAAACCTCGATTTGGTGCAAAAACCTCTTAAAAAATTTCTTCATTTGGTGATAAAACACTATCTTTACACCCTCAAACCAAACTTTTTGTCTAAAATCATCCACCTATGGGCATGAAAAGAAAGATATACGACCAACTTTTGAGATGGAAGCGAGAGGAGCAAGGTGCAGTGGCTATTCTCATTGAAGGTGCACGGCGTGTTGGGAAGAGTTATATCGTGGAAGAATTTGCCAAAAAGGAATACAAATCGTATATCCTTATCGACTTTTCACATATCAGTCAGCCCTTGAAAAGTGTGTTTGACGATTATTTGAATGAAACCGACACTTTTCTAATGCTGTTGCAAAATGTAACAGGCACACATCTCTATAATCGTGATTCGTTGATTATCTTCGATGAAGTTCAGAAATATCCGCCGGCAAGGCAAGCCATCAAGCACCTTGTGGCAGATGGCAGATACGATTATATTGAAACAGGCTCTTTAGTAAGTATAAATGCCAACACCCAAAACATTCTTATTCCCTCAGAGGAACGCTCCCTGCAAATGAACCCTATGGATTTTGAGGAATTTTTGTGGGCATTGGGCGATGAAATGACTTGGCCATTTATTAAGCATTGTTTTGAAAACAAGAAACCCATGGGACCTATGCATCGGAAAGTGATGACGCTTTTTCGCCAATATCTAATAGTGGGCGGAATGCCTCAAGCAGTGGCAAAATTCGTTCAGACAAGCAATTTTCAAAAAGTGGATGTGATAAAGCGCGACATTTTATCGCTGTATCGCAAGAGTATGGACAAGCATGTGAAAGGTTACACCGAAAAGGTGAAGGCTGTGTGGGATCAAATTCCGGGAGAGCTTCAAAAGCATGAAAAAAAATTCAAACTTGCCGATATTAAACAAGGGGCACGCTATAGGAGCTACGAATCCTCTTTCCTATGGCTTCAAGATGCCAAATTTGTGAGCACTTGCTATAATGTGACGGAACCACAGGTGGGAATGCGGCTCAAGCGCGATAACCAAGTGTTTAAGTGCTATATGTGTGATACCGGATTGCTGATTTCACATGCTTTTGACGAAAAGCTGATTCAAGGCGAAGAATTGTATCAGAAACTAATGCTCGACAAACTTGAAATCAACGAAGGAATGTTGATTGAAAATATAGTGGCTCAAATGTTGGTAAGCAGCGGTCATTCACTGTATTTCTTCAGTAAAAACTCTGCCGAATCAGAGAACCGTATGGAGATTGACTTCCTCGTGGAAAAACCGACTCTCACCAATGCCCATAATATCTGTCCACTGGAAGTGAAATCGGGGAAGAAATATACATTTACGTCGATAGAAAAATTTAGAAAAAAATTTCCGAACCAAATTCATATTCCTTACATTATTCATTGTATGGACTATAAGGAAGAAAACGGCTACCAATTCTTGCCGATTTATATGACCCCGTTGCTTTAAAGAATTATATGGTGAGTACCAACTCCCTTATGCACCATCACAATGGTCTGGGATGTTTTGATAATTTGGAGTTTTTGTGGTAAATTTGCGGTTATGAAACTACAATATGCAAGCGATATGCACTTGGAATGATTAACGATTATGAGACTACCGATTAATATAGAAGAATTGCTCTGTGGACATGCAGTGGAAGATGACCGTTTGGAATATAAAACGGGTTGGAATCCTGATGCGATATATCGTACAATTTGCGCTTTCGCTAACGACTTTCATGAAACCGGTGGCGGTTACATTGTGATTGGTGTGAAGGAGAATAATGGAAAAGCCATTCGTCCTGTTGTAGGCGTTGATACTAATCAGATTGAGCGTATTGAAAAAGAGATGGTTGGGTTTAACAATCTGATGCATCCATACTATCAGCCAAGGTTGTATGTGGAATTTGTGGATGGGAAGGCAATTCTCATTGTTAAGGTTTCGCCTGGCGAACGTAGGCCCTACAAGGTGCCCGACTATATAACTGCAAAACAAAAAACATATAACTACTATATCCGCTATAATAGTAGTAGCATTGTGCCCAAGGATGAATATGAAAGGGAGCTGGTAGACCTTGCAAACCGTGTGCCTTTTGATGATAGAGGAAATGAGAATATTAAACTGACAGATATTTCTCTAATCCTTCTTCATGATTACCTGGTGAAAGCTAAAAGTAGCATTGCTAACATTTCGTTAACCAACCATCTTGAAGAAGTTTTGGAGCAGATGGATTTAATAGAACATATTCCAGAGGGGAAACGCATTAAAAATGTAGCTGCTATGATGTTTGCAAAACATCCGGAGCATTTTTTTAAAATGGCACAAGTGGAAATCGTGCTATTTCCTGAAGGCAGAGAAGCGAATCCCAACTATCTTATTGAGGTAGAACCAATAAGAGGCAGTGTGCCAACAATGATACAAGAAACTTTGAGGTATCTTCGCACTAATGTTATCAAAAAGCATATTATTAAGCCAAAAGATAGAGAGCAATCTATGTCATTCTATAACTACCCTTATCAGGCTCTTGAAGAAGCGGTTGTTAATAGTTTGTATCATAGAGATTGGACAATACGAGAACCTGTGGAAATCACAATTGAACCGGAACGAATCTCAATCTTAAGTTTCTCCGGTCCAAACCATACTATACCAATTGAGGCTATTAAAACAGGTAAATCCTTACGCTCACGACGTTATCGTAACCGTCGGTTAGGTGAATTTTTAAAAGAATTGAATTTAACGGAAGGTCGGGCAACGGGCATACCCACCATACAAGAAGAATTGCGATCTAATGGGTCGCCACAGGCCATCATAGAGACTGATGATCAACGCTCCTATTTTTTGATTGATATCCCATGCCATCCTGATTTTGTGGATAAAAAGGTGGTACTGAACACAGATTTCATAAAAGATTTCATAAAAGGGAATGGCTTAAAACTGTCTGAACGTCAGGTAGCTATATTATTATTGATTGCTGATGATAACCAAATCACTTCACAAAAGATTTCTCAAAACATAGGAGTAACACAGCGCACGATATTGAACGACCTAAAAGTTATGCAATCGTTGGGGATTATCAGCCGTGAGGGTGGTCGTAAAGAAGGTAGCTGGATAATAGTTATGAATAGCGAATGATTGGCCAATATGGCAATGGGGATTGTGGATACACGGTGGAAGGGACGTTACCCATAGCCTGTGGTTTTGGGGGCACGGCTTTTTCATTTAAAATGCCGAAAGTCGCCTACGCATTGTTCTCCAGCCGTTTGTTGCAGGCACTCTCATCTTAATTCACAATTCACAATTCACAATTTCCTTTTACCTCTACGGCTAAAGGCTAACAGCTCCCGGCTAATATCTTTTCTGCAGGCGCGACTTTTTTTCTTCGTTTCATGCCACAAAGGAAGAAAAGCAAACAAATTCAAAGCATCCTTAAATGAAAGAGCCGTGTTTTGGGGAAGGGATGTTTTGATAATTTGGAGTTTTTGTGGTAAATTTGCGGTTATGAAACTACAATATGCAAGCGATATGCACTTGGAATTTCCCGACAACACCCAATGGTGGCAGGAAAATCCTCTTGCGGTGGAGGGCGATATCCTCGTGCTCTCAGGCGATATGCTCATTTTTGGGAATGAATTGATGGAAAATCATCCGTTTTTTGATTGGTGCTCCAATCATTATCGCCACACATTTTTGGTGCCGGGCAATCATGAGTACTATAATGGAGTGGATATCACCACCACGCTCCACGATTTCCACTATCCGGTTCGCCACAATGTGGCATACTGCAACAATCGCAGCATCGTGCTCGGCAATGTGGAATTGTTTTTCACCACGCTGTGGACCATTATCCCACCGGAATCTGAACTTCAAGTGCAACGCTTTATGACCGACTGCTATCGCATTCAGTATGCCGACCAAACGCTCCTGCCCCGCCATTTCAATGCCCTGCATCAAGCCTCTGTGCAGTGGCTCAGCCGTGCGCTCGCTGCTTCCAAAGCCAAAGCCAAGGTGGTGGTTACGCATCATTGCCCCGTTCGGGTGGAAGACCCGGCTTATGCATCCAATGGGCTTACCCCGGCATTTATCGTGGCGATGGAAGAATTTATCGCTAATAGTGATGTGGCACACTGGGTGTTTGGTCACACCCACTACAATCGTGCCGATGGTATGCGAGTGGGCAATTGCACGATGCACACCAATCAAATGGGCTACGTGCAGCACGGCGTGTGCTCGGGTTTCCGCCCCGATGCCGTTTTCAAAGTGTAAACTACCAGTCATATTCTACTCATCACAATGCCCACTAAAATCATTCCCAATAAGCGCACCTATCATTCCATCGACTTGCTGAAAGTGGTGGCTTCGCTGCTGGTGGTTGCCATCCACGCCCGCCCATTTGAGGGCGAGCACTACCCGCTGTTCATCAGTTTGTTTTCTCGTATGGCTGTGCCGGTGTTTTTTGTGGTGAGTGCATTTTTGTTTTTTCGCAAAAAGCCGGGCATTAGCCAGTTGTTACACTATCTCAAGCGCATGGCACTGCTCTATGCGTTTTGGTTGGTGGTAGAGAGCTATATGGTGGTGGAGAGTTATTTCTTGCTTCATGATTGGAGTTTGGGCAAAGCCATCGCTATACTGGTGCGCAACTTTTTCCTCAATTCCACCTTCTCCGGCTCATGGTTTATTATGGCATTGATGCTGGGAGTGCCCTTCGTGTATGCGCTGAGCCGAAAGCTGAGCACCGGCTGCATAGTGGGCATAGGTGTGGCGATATATGGTGTGGTGACCGTGGCATCGAATTACTATCACTATTTGCCGCCCGCAATGCAACACTCTGTGGACGATGCTTACAAGCTGCTCGGGCTTTTCCACAACAGCGTGCTGCCCGCCATCGCATTTTGCGGCATCGGCAAACTCATAGCCGAGCAAGAGGCGCGCATCGCTCGGTGGCATCGTGGTGTGATTTCGGTGGTATTGCTGCTGTGTGTGGCACTTTCCGCCATAGAAGTGAGCAACCATCAAGCCTACTTCGACGATTGCTATTTTATGCTCCTGCTCACCATTCCCACGCTTATGATATGGGTGCTTCGCCACGAGGTGCAGTGGCAATTGCCCTATTCCTTTATGCGCAATTTCAGCACCATCACCTATTTTTCGCATTTCATATTTGTGTGGCTATTAGCCGAGCAAACCGCCCTATCGCCTATGGGTCGCTACTTTGTGATAGTGGTGCTGTGCTTGCTCACCACCATCGTGCTGCGCTATTTGGCGCGCCACATTCCGTGGCTTGCCTACGCCTTTTGATGCCTTTTTTGCAAAAAAATGCCGGTGGGCTGTAGTTTTTCGATGACAAGGTGCGTTTATTAGGGCGAAAACAATTCAATAATTTAATTAAATGCAACAGTTAGAAATAGAATTCACACGGTTGGTGAAGGAATACAAAAGCACGGTCTACACAGTGTGTATGATGTTTGCCGAAGATTCCTCCGAAACCGACGATTTGGTGCAAGAAGCCCTCATTCATTTGTGGAAAGGATTTTCCACTGCACGGCAAGTAAACAAAACGTGGGTGTGGCGCGTAACGATGAATTCCTGCATCAGTATCGATAGAAAAAAGAAGCGCAAAAAGGCCACCGAATGTGCCCTCACAGTGGCACATGAAAATGTGATGCAAGCCGACCGCTATGGCTCGAATGCAAATGTGCAGCATCTGTATCAGCGCATCCATGCCCTCAACCCCTTCGACCGTGCCATCGTGATGCTCTGGCTTGAAGGAATGACCTACGACGAAATTGCCGAAGTGATGGGTATTTCGGTGAAAAATGTGTCGGTGAAATTATTCAGAATTAAAGAACAACTTAAACAAATGAATCACAATGGAAAACAATAAGCACCCTTTCGACCAAGAATTAGAAGAGATGCGCGTGCAAATGGCGGAACTCAAACAGCATCTCGACCAACAAATACAGGTGAACGAACGCCTGCTCAAAAAGAATATTATTGATAAATCCGATAAAATCAATCGCTTCGGGCTGACCATGCTCATAGTGGGAATTGCTACGGCTATTTTGGTGCCCATCTTGTTTTATAGCATGTACGATTTTTCTATCGCCTGCTGTGTGGTTACTTCTTTGATGGTGCTTTGCGATGCAGTGCACGACTACTACAATGCGCATCGCGTGAAGAAAATAGATTTCTCAACCCAAAATTTTACCGAAGCACTCGTCACCTTGCTCAGCGTGAAGAAGCGCAACCGCACATCGTTTGCTGTGGGAATGGCATGCGTGATGCCCTTGATGGTGTGGTGGGCCTTCGAACTCTATAGCACCCCCTTCTTTAATAACCTCCCCGCTGATGCCGCACAGATAGCACGCATCGCCTTGCTCGTGGTAGGTGCCATCGGCGTGCTGATAGGAGTGGTAGTGGCAATTGCCCTCTACAAAAAGCAAACCCGCAACATCTCTACCCTCATCCAAATGCTCCAAGAAAACGAATAAAAAGCCTACCCCCGGCCCCTCCCTGAAGGGGAGGGGGTAAAGAGGTTGGATATTAAGAACTTAGGGGTGACAGGTTGTCCCTATCCGGTAGGGACATGCCTTTGGCATGTAATGGGTGTGAATCCATAATGGCTCTCCTTGTGGCGTAATTGGTTGGTATGATGATGTTTGCCCCCCATTACATGCCAAAGGCATGTACCGGATGGTGGAATTTTGCCGGAACTCCCGGATTCTAACTTGCCACAACCGACCCTCTTCGAGGCTCATACCTTTTGTTTCGGCAATCTCCAAGCTGCGCTCCGGCTGCGCCTCCGCTTGCATGGAGTTAACCACAATACGCCATCTCCGATGGCCCTCAGCGTGTGAACAGCTGGCAGCTGAAACACCTGAAACACCCGGAACAGTTTTGAACACCGGGGATCACTCGTTGACATCAATAAATCAAAGAACCCGGGACAAAGATAAGGTGGGTGTCGGGGTGAAGTCAAGCCCAATAAGGCATAATGGCATCGGGTAAATAATCAACATCAGCATGCCAGCACTCGCATGGTATCTAAATGACAGATTCTTTTACCCATTAATAGTTTTCGTTTTCGTTTTCGTTTTCGTTTTCGTTTTCGTTATAAGAGTGTTATTTTAGTTTGGCGAGGACTGTTTTAAGGCGGGTGGTGGCTTCGATGATGTTGGCGTCGGAGGTGGCGTAGCTGAGGCGGATGTGGCCCGGGCAAGAGAATGCGTCGCCGCTCACGGTAGCCACATGGGCTTCTTGCAGGAGGTACATTGCCAAATCGTTGGCATCGGAAATGGTGTGTTCGCCAGCCGATTTACCAAAGAACGATGTCACGCCGGGGAACACGTAGAAAGCACCGTCGGGCACATTCACATCTAGTCCGGGAATGCTACGCAATCGCTCCACAATCAGGTCGCGACGGCGGCGGAATGCTTCGCGCATATCAGCCACACATTGCTGCGGTCCGGCGAAAGCTGCTTCGGCAGCCTTTTGTGCAATCGACGAAGCGCCGCTCGTGTATTGCCCTTGCAGTTTGTTGATAGCCTTAGCCAACCACAGCGGGGCTGCCACAAAGCCGATGCGCCATCCGGTCATGGCGTATGCTTTCGACACGCCATTGATGATGCACACCCTGTCGGCAACCTCCTCGCAGCGTGCGATGGAGAAATTGCCGCCAATATAGTTGATATGCTCATAAATTTCGTCGGCAAGCACCATCACTTGCGGGTGGCGAGCGAGCACGGCGGCGAGTGCACGGAGTTCGGCTTCGGTGTAGACGCTACCGGTGGGATTGCTCGGCGAGCATAGAATGAGCAATTTGGTGCGCGGTGTGATAGCCGCTTCCAATTGCTCCGGGCTTACCTTAAAATTCTGCTTCATGGTGGTGGGCACTTCCACGCTCTTGCCGCCGGCAAGAATCACCATTTGAATGTAGCTCACCCAAGCCGGAGTGGGAATCACCACCTCATCGCCGGGATTGATGATGCTCATTATCACATTGGTGAGTTCGTGTTTGGCGCCATTTCCCACCACTATTTGTTCGGGCGAGAAAGTAACCCCGTTTTCGCGTTGTAGCTTCTCGCAGATGGCTTTTCTCAGCGACATATAGCCCGGCACCGGCGTGTAGAAACTGAAGTTTTGGTCGATTGCCTCCTTGGCGGCAGCCTTAATGTGGTCGGGAGTGGCGAAATCGGGCTCACCCACAGAGAGGTTAATCACGTCCACACCTTGTGCTTTGAGTTCTTGACTCTTTTGCGACATTGCCAAGGTGGCAGAAGGAGAAAGTGCTTGAATGCGGTCGGAAACCATGCTACTCATAATGTGAAAATGCTTGAAAAATAACAATAATTGTGCAAAACTATGCTCGGCGCCGGGGGCTTTTGTGCCTCATTGCCGAAAGCGCACCACAAAAGTACGCTTTTTTTTGCCCACCACAAAGACCCCGCCCCACAAATCGCACATTTTTCGCCCCGAAATGGCATATTGTTGCGAAAACTGCTTGCTACCGCGATTGTTTGTTTTTGTGGTATGAAACGGAGAATGGTCTTTGTGTTTGTTTTTGTGGCATGAAACGGAGAAAAAAGTCTTGTGGCGGGGATGTGAGGGCTGGCGCCCCGTCGTGTGAGTGACGGAAAAACTGCCGGGAAGCAAGCTCCCCCGTCAGTTTTTTCCGTCACTCACACGGTGGTCCGCTGGCGCTCCCCACTCACATCCCCGCCACCCGAAGAAAACAGTCGCTTCGCGAAAAAAAAGTCGGCTTCGCCGAAAAAAAACTGCGCCTGCAGAAAAAGATATTAGCCGGGAGCCGTTAGCCATCAGCTTTTAGCCATCAGCCTTTAGCTTTTAGCCATTTGCTTTTAGGCATAGGGGTAAAAGGGAATTAAGAATTATGCATTAATTAAGCATTGTGCATTATGAATTATGCATTATTTAAGCATTGTGCATTATGAATTATGAATTATGCATTAATTAAGCATTGTGCATTGTGAATTATGAATTATGCATTATTTAAGCATTGTGAATTGTGAATTATGAATTATGCATTATTTAAGCATTGTGAATTATGCATTGTTGAAAAAAGTGTGGGGGAAATTGTGTTTATTTCGTGAATAATTCGTAAGTTTGTGGTTAAAATTATTGGGAAATGTATGGCAACACAAATTAAGATGACCCCTGAGGAAGAAGACAAATTGATACAAGAGGCTTATCAAGACCTTTTGAACGGCTATTTGATGAGTAATCACCGCAAAAAAGTGGAAATCATCGACAAGGCATTCAAGTTTGCTTGCGAAGCCCACAAAGGCGTTCGCCGTCGCTCCGGCGAGCCCTACATATTGCACCCCATCACCGTGGCAAAGATAGTGAGCCAAGAGATAGGATTGGGGTCCACCTCCATTTGTGCGGCATTGCTCCACGATGTGGTGGAAGACACCGAGTACACCATCGAAGACATCGAAGCCATGTTTGGCAAAAAGATAGCTCAAATTGTGGACGGGCTCACCAAGATTTCCGGCGGTATATTCGGCGCCCACGCCTCCGCGCAAGCGGAAAACTTCCGCAAACTGCTGCTCACCATGAGCGACGACATTCGCGTGGTGCTCATCAAAATGGCAGACCGCCTGCACAATATGCGCACTCTGCAGTCGATGCCTCCTGCCAAGCAATACAAAATTGCCGGCGAAACCCTCTACATCTACGCCCCGCTGGCGCATCGTTTGGGCCTGTTTGCCATCAAAACCGAACTCGAGGACCTCAGCTTCAAATATGAGCACCCCGACGATTACGCCGCCATCGAAGAGCAAATCGTGGCAAACACTCCGCACAACGAAGAAATCTTCTCCCGCTTTGCCGCGCCCATCAACGAGCGCTTGCACAAGATGGGACTCAAATTTGAATTTAAGGCACGCATCAAATCGCACTACTCCATCTGGAAAAAGATGGAAACCAAGCACATACCCTTCTCGCAAGTGTACGACTACTATGCCGCCCGCATCGTGTTTGAGTGCGACAACGAAGCCGATGAAAAGCGCCTTTGCCTCAACATCTACAGCGAAATCACCGACCTCTACTCCATGCACCCCGACCGCTTGCGCGACTGGATTAGCAACCCCAAAGCCAATGGTTATCGCGCCCTCCACGTAACGGTGATGGGCCCCGACGGCAATTGGGTGGAAGTG
Source organism: Sodaliphilus sp. (assembly GCA_051871435.1). Lineage (GTDB taxonomy): Bacteria > Bacteroidota > Bacteroidia > Bacteroidales > Muribaculaceae > Sodaliphilus. Next base: position 15,804 of record JBJECV010000231.1, read on the forward strand.
CAAATCCGCAGCCGCCGTATGGACGATATAGCCGAACGCGGCTTTGCCGCCCACTGGAAATACAAAATAGGGGAGGGCGAAGAAGAAAGCGAATTGGCAGCGTGGCTACAAACCATTGAAGACATCCTCAAGAATCCGGAGTCGAATGCCATCGACTTCCTCGACACCATCAAGCTCAACCTGTTTGCCAGCGAAATTGTGGTGTTCACCCCCAAAGGCGAACTCATCACCCTGCCCAAAGATGCCTCCGTGCTCGACTTGGCATTCCATTTGCACACCGAATTGGGCACCCACTGCATAGCCGGCAAAATCAACCATAAATTGGTGCCCATTTCCCACAAACTCGCCAGCGGCGACCAAGTGGAAGTGCTCACCAGCCGCTCCCAGCAGCCTAAAGCGGAATGGGACAAATTTTTGGTCACCGCCAAAGGCAAAACCCGCCTGCGTGCCGCCCTGCGCCACGACCGCCGCGCCATCATCTCCAAGGGAGAAGCCATGCTTAAGGAATTTTTGCAGCAAAACGAAGTGGAAGCATCGAGCGACAACATTAACCGCATCATCTCGGCCGAACGCCTCAAAAATCGCGACGAGCTCTACCTGATGATAGGCAACAACGAGATAGCCCTTTCGCAGAGCTTGGTGAAAATATTCAAACCCGCATCGCGAGGCTTGCTCGACCGACTGATGAACCCCTTCGGCAACCGCAACTCCAACAGCAATGCCGAGAAAGAACCGGCTGCCAAAGGCGAAAAAATCGATGTGAAAAAGGTGTATGAATTGCGCACCGTGGATGGCAAGAGCAATTACCGCATAGCCGATTGCTGCAACCCCATTCCCGGCGACACCGTGTTGGGCTTCGTGACCGACGACAACGAAGTGGTGGTGCACAAAATGGATTGCGAACAAGCCACCCGGCTGAAGAGCAGTTTTGGCGGCCGCATCGTGCAAACGCAATGGGAAACCAAAGCCAAGAAATTCAACGTCACCATCAGCCTTGAAGGCATCGACCGCCAAGGCATATTGCAAGAAATCATTTACTTGATATCCACCAACCTCTCGCTCAATATGCGCCGCCTGAATATCAGTGCCGACGATGGCGTGTTTCACTGCGAATTGGAAGCCTTGGTCGACGACACCAACGTGGTGACCCAATTGTGCAAACGGCTAAAGAAAGTGAAAGGCGTGTCGCAGGCAGTGCGCGTGCGATAGCAGTGACCGGCATCCGGCCTTATCAATATTTTTACAGAAAAATCATTGACCTATGGAAAAGAGTAGCAAAAAAACCAAATTGTTGGTGAATGTGGGCTTTATCGTGCTTTCGGTGTTGCTCATCACCTATTTTTTGCCGGAAACCGAGCTCCAGATACCGGAGTGCTTGCGGTCGTACACGGTGGATGCCAAATGGGCTTACGACGACTACAAAGCACCCTTCGATGTGGACCATTATCCCGACACGGCAGCGGCGGTGAAAAAGGTGAAAGAAGATTTTTTGCCCATCTACGAACGCTACGACGAAAATAGCCATATCAATCGCCTCTCGACCCTGCAAGAGATTATGAACGCGCATCCCGAAGTGCCGGCGCAAGTGCGCACCGCCATCTTCGAGAAGGTGAAGCAATGCTTGGAAAATGGTATCATCGACGAAAACACGCGCAAAATAAAATACATCATAGAGGGTGAAGAAAAGGTGCCCACCGCCAATATGTTCACCACCGAACAAGTGCTCAAAAAACTCACCCCGCTGAGTCCGCCCAATTCCAATGCCGAAATCATTATCAACAAAATAGCCGCCGAAGAAATTTTGGCGCCCAACCTTGCCAAAAACGACGCGAAAAGTGCGCAAGCCCTCGCCGATGCCGTGGAATCGGCGCGCTTGCCCGATGGCATCGTGAGCAAAGGCACGGTGATAGTGCGCAAAGGCGATATGGTGACGCCCGATGTGGCCAACACCTTAGGGCAGTGCTACAAAAAAATAGTGGAAACCAACGAGAAAGAATCGAGCCACGCCTGGAGCTGGTTTGCCCAATGCGCACTGGTGTCGCTGATGATGGCATCGTTTTTCATCTTCATGTACCTGTTCCGCAATCGCACCTTCTCCGACTATCGAAAAATGATATTCCTCATCGTGTTTATCACCATGTTTATCGTGATGGTGGAAATCATAGTGGTGAAAGTGTGGTGGCAAATTTATTTGGTGCCCTTTGCCTTGGTGCCCATTGTGATTACCGCCTTCACCGATTCGCGCACCGCCTTCTTTAGCCACATGGTGATGGTGGTGATATGCTCCATTGTGGCAAAAGACCGTGCCGAATTTATTATTATGCAATTCTTGGTGGGCAACATAGCCGTGGCGTCGATGTACGAATTTTCGCGCCGCGCCCACTTGATGCGTTGCGCCTTCTTCGTGTTCTTGGGTTATTCGGTGGTGTATTTGTCGATGACCGCTATCAACAAAAATTTTGCGAGCATGGCCGAAATGTGGGGTTATTTTACCGATGCGCCCTACAATAATTGGCACAATTTCTTAAAGTTTGCCCTCAATGCCGGGTTCTTGGCATTCTCGTATGTGCTGATATTCTTGGTGGAAAAAATATTCGGATTCACCTCCACGATGACCCTCGTGGAGCTATCGGACACCAACCATGTGCTGCTGCGCGAACTGGCATCCACCTGCTCGGGCACATTCCAGCACTCGCTGCAAGTGTCGAATTTGGCGTGTGAAGCCGCCACCGACATCAATGCCAATGTGCAATTGGTGAGAGCCGGCGCTCTCTTCCACGATGTGGGCAAGATAGAAAACCCGGCGTTTTTCACCGAAAATCAGTATGGCGTGAATCCGCACGATGCCCTCACACCCATGCAGAGCGCCCAAATAGTGATCAACCACGTGCCCGACGGCTTGAAGCGCGCCTCGAAGGCAAAATTACCGAAAGCCATTTCCGATTTCATTGCCCAGCACCACGGCAAAGGCACCGCCAAATATTTCTATAGCATGGCGTGCAAAGCCAATCCCGAGGGAGAAGTCGACCCCGCTCCTTTCTCCTATCCGGGTCCGAATCCGCAAAGCAAAGAAACGGCTATCGTGATGATGGCAGATGCTTGTGAAGCAGCCACACGAAGTCTTAAAAACCCTGATGGCGCCACCATCACCGCCATTGTGGACCGCATTGTGTCGTCGATGCTCAAAGATGGCTTGTTGAGCGAAGCCCCCATCACACTGCGTGAAATCAGCATCGTGAAGCAAGCCTTCATCAATCGCCTGCGCTCCATGTATCACCAGCGCATCGAATACCCCGACGATGTGGCATCCCAAAAATCCATCCCACACCCCGCCGAAGCTGAGTAACCCTCGGCGGAGCCGATAATTCGGGGACTTTAAGGTCATTAAGGGGCTCAGTAGAAATATAGTGGAGGCACCAAACCAAAGCCGGCGAAAACGCCAACCGCCGTCGGAGACGGCTTATTGTGGTTAACTCCA
>JBJECV010000232.1:0-4322 GCA_051871435.1 Sodaliphilus sp.
CAAAATTCCGCCCAAAATCTTCTCAAAAAATTTCCTTAGGGTGAAAGTTGGGCTATGTGATGAGCGAAACCAAGATTCCCGGCAACCTGCATGTGGATGGCGTGGAAGGCGGCGACGCTGAGGGACTCTATGATGTGTTCTACACCAACTATCCGGAGCAAGATGGCTTCACTTGCTTTTTGATGGATTTGAACGATGGTACCGATTTAGGTACTTTGAGCGACGACAAATTCAAGAAAAGTGTGAAATCAATGCAATTGCTCACCAATGTGGCTGAATGTGGCAGTGCCTATGTGGTTTCATTCACCGGCAAATACGATAGATTTTATTTTGCCGCAAAAGGTAAAGCACGAGAAATAAATAATAGGAAAAGTACGGATTCTTGGGAGCTACTCAGTGCCACGGGCAATAATACTGGTATAGAAGGTACCCCGGAATTTTACACCGATTTGATGGCAGGCGAAATCTACAAGGTGGCGCACGATTGTATGGATGTGGCTTCGCTTCGCCACTTCTATTCCGTGAACCCCGGCACAGGCAATGAGCCTTACATGCAAAATGTTACGATGGTGGTACCCAAAGACCGCATGACCTATTGGGTAGCAGATGCCACCCACCCTGCCTGGCCAAATTCCACCGGCACCAGCAGAGATAACGCCGGAAAATACACTTGGTACGACCCCACCAACTGCCCGCTCATTGGCATCTATCAAGCTAAATTGGTGGGCTCTGCAAAAGAGGCAAGCGATTATTCGGAAGAAAATCGCCAATTCACTATCAACCTCGCTTGGGACTCTAACCTCCGCAGCACCAAAACCGAGGGCGATGAAGCCCTGCTCAATGTGGGAGCACTGAACTGGCAAGGCGGCGAAACCTACGACATCTACCTCATCAACGATGATGGCAGCGAAACACTCCTTACCACGGTAGATAATGTGAAAGAATATGCCTACAATGTGCCACAGCACGAGCAGGGCTACCAGCTGCACTACAAGGTGACATGCCGCCCGGCTGAAAGCGATGCTGACGACCCAGTGGGACTTGCCGTGACCAACTACATCACACTGGCTATCCCGGGATATGTGGACGAATTTATTTGGACCTACGCCTATCGCTCACACTTTGATGTGGCATCGCACCAAAACTCCTACAAAAACACCGTATGCCTCTCGCCGTATAAATACGACCGCACCACAGTGCCCGAACGCGTGGTGTATCGCAAAAAAGCCGATGGCAGCGAGGTGACAAAAATTGCCACCCTCAAGGTGAACAGTGAAGACCTCACCTACACGCTCACCTACGAAAATCCGATGGCAGTGGACGCATCACTGCGATTCGACACCAATCCGCTCACCACATCGGGCAGCATCAGCGACGAAATCATTATCAACGACTACTTCTTGGCTTCCACAGCCAATGGCGGCGACCAAGCCGGATCCTACTACTATTTCATTGAGGTGGAAAATGCAGCACGCACACTGCACATTGAGCAAGTGGAAATCCCGGTGTATTGCAGCACCATGACGTCGAGCTACCCCTACGAATACACTGTGCAAGAAATGCAAGACGACACCGACCGTAGCCTCGCCTTGAGCAATGTGGCGAAGGTGGAAATGAGCGTTTCGAATGAAAAGAAATACGATGCCGTGAGCTCGTGGGACATCTACAAAGGCAACAACTTGCAATATATGGGTACCATCAGCGCCAACGCCGACTTAGTGAGCAACAATATAACCTACTACACCGGCCAAATCACCGTCAATTCCCAATTCGGCACCAACACCTACGGCACCAACCCAACCAAAGTGCAAGGCTCTTTCGTGGAAACCTCTGCCACCAACCACTATGGTATTTATCGCGAAAAAGGAGAGGAAACCGGTAAATATGCCTACGCCGGAAATGTGACCATCAAACCCTTCACCGCATCGGAAGTTGCACCCTATGTGGTGTACTACCGTGTGTGGAGAGCTGAAAAATACGGAAGCTCTAAGGTGTTGCTCAACGAGCTCGACGACCAAAAAGGTAAGGGGTGGAACACTACGTATAGCAATGTAAAAACCTACTACCCCATCGGAGAAGCCACTGCCAGCACAGATATCACCATCGTGGACGATATTTACTTGGATGATGCTTTCACCGAAGGTAACAGCAAAGAAGTAACCTACATTGTGCGTATGTACTCCACTCCCACAAAACCGACTTCGGAAAACGACATCGAGGCTTTGAGCGCTGATGAAGAGCAAAAGGTGTACGTGAGCGAAGCCACTGTGGATGTTATCTACAATGGTGGAGCCACAGGCATCATTGAAGTGGGTGCTGAGGTGGTGAATGTTACCTACTTTGATATGTTTGGCAGAAGTTCTGCCACTCCATTCAAAGGCGTGAATATCAAGGTGGAACGACATGCCGACGGCTGCGTCACTACCTCAAAAATCTGCAACTAAGTACTGATATTTCCAACTATAGTGAGTGTCCGCCGGGATGGTGGGCACTTTTTTTACCATCAAAGATTGGGAACAAACGCCAATTAGTGCTATCTTTGCAAGCATAAAATCGGAATTCGATGGAAATATCAGCTAAAAAATTTATGCGCATGCAGCCCTACGCCCGGAAAGTGACCGAGGTGGAGGAATACTACCTGCGCCTTGCCATACGCTTGGCTAAAGAATGGAACAAAATGGGCGCCCTTCCCCACCTTAGCGACGCCCAACGCGAAGCAGTGGTGCTCGCCGTGGTGGGCTATTTTCAAGACGTTGTGACCGATGCCGGCATCTGGCGATCGTTCACCATGATGCACCGCCACCTCTACGGCAAGTCAATCCCCTTCTACCCTCGCACCGACTCCTACACCGACGACGAACTCAACCTCGACGACCTGCGGTTCATCATATGGTACGCCATCGAAGGCCAGCATTACCACAATTTCAACATTTCGCCATTCCACGGCGATATTGAGCGCCTTGCCCGGCGGTTTTTCGAAATACTCGACGAAGTGTATGAGCATGCGCCCGAAGCACGTGCCTACAACCTGAAAATCGGAGTCGACCCCGAAGACCCCGCCGATGCCAACAGCATTTTCGAACTCAGCTCCTGGCTGTTCTACCACTGCTATTTCCTGAAGCACGCTGGCAAAATAGCCATCGCCAAGGCACAAATCGAAGCCCGCGAAATGCTCAAAAAAGAAGGCGAAAATGCCGCGGAAAAGATTCAAGACTTGCTCGACCGCTTGATGCTCAGCCAGCCTTGCGGACCCTTAGCACTGCCCATCGGGCAGTGGGTGCAGATGATGGCAACCGGCCATTTGCCCCAAACGGAATGTCCAGCATCTGCCACCCGCATACACCCGCTTTACACTGATTTTATGAAAGCCAACGGCAAAGAAATCGCCTTCTTTGCCGACTACGACGCCCTACAGCAATTTTTGATAGAAGGCATGGGGTGGGAAGCCGAAACCGATGGCATTTTCCCGAATTTGAAGGCGCACAGCCACTTTGTGGTGCTCGCCAACTCAGCCCACGGTATCCTCATTGCGCCCGATATGGCACAATTTGTGGCGATGCCCGGCAATGTGCTCTACGATAAGGAAGCCGCTCAGCGCGAAGCTCACACCATCATCACCCAACCCGGACGCTGCCCCGCCGACCTCATTCGCTACCTCTTCAGCCACGAACTACTGCCCGACGCGCAGCTACCCGGCGACACCACCGGCACCCTCCTCCACGACAATTGGGACTTCCTCGCCCGACTCTACCTACAAGAATACTATGTGTAAAGAAGCCTACCCCCTACCCCTCCCTGAAGGGAAAAGCCTACCCCCTACCCCTCCCTGAAGGGAAGGGTGACATAGCCGGAACACAGATTATCAGTTAGCGTTGGTTGGCACACATACACAAATATTTTGCGGAGGCTCGAAGTTTTTTGGGCGAAAAGTTGCACAAGTAAAAAATATGTGCTACCTTTGCACCCGTCAAACCGACACATGGTGGGATTAGCTCAGCTGGTTAGAGCGTCGGATTGTGGTTCCGAAGGTCATGGGTTCGAACCCCATATTCCACCCCAAGCGAGATTTGCCAATTAGCAAATCTCGTTTTTTTTGCACACTTCTCCACCCCCGGCTCAGTTGAAAAATTTCCCGATGCCATCTTGCCGTATTGGGCTTGACCTCACCCCACCTCCCACCATATCTTTGCCCCCGAGTTCTTTGAAATTTTTGAGTCAACAAGGTAAGACCTCACACAGATTCTCACTCACGGAATGGCTATCCGGATGATGGGCGCGCATCCGCGCCAAAGGTGTTTCATGGGGTTCCACGTGTTTCACAA
>JBJECV010000233.1:0-19134 GCA_051871435.1 Sodaliphilus sp.
ATTCATAATGCTTAATCTAATTCATAATTCACAATGCATAATTCTGCTGATGGCTAAAGGCTAAAGGCTAAAGGCTCCCGGCTCCCGGCACTAATTTCTAATCTCTAATTTCTAACTTCTGCTTAAAAATTGTTATCTTTGCAGTGGAATGGACAATAATAGATTGTATAAGCGTGAGAAATTGTGCAGCCACACGGCTGTGAATCTGCTGTTTGCGCAGGGGAAGAGCGCCATTTGCTATCCTTTGCGTGCGGTGTTTCGTGTGGGTGACGCCCGCCCGGAGGCTCCTGTGCGCTTTTTGATTACCATTCCTAAAAAGAAGATTCGTAAGGCTGTGGGCAGGGTGTTGCTTCGGCGCCGTGTGCGCGAGGCTTATCGGCTGAATCGCAGGCTGTTGGTGCCCGCGGTGGCAGAAGCGGGCAGGTGTGTGGATGTGGCGTTTATTTACCTGAGCAACGAGCCGGCAGAGTATGCTGAGCTGGAGCAGCGTGTGCAGGCATTGCTCCAAAAAATCGCGAAATCGGTAGGCGATGAATGTTGAGCCCAACATATTGCTCCCCTTGTGGCGCTTGCTGATGAGAGCGCTGGCTGCCTTGCTGATATTGCCCATTCGCTTCTATCAGCGTTGCATTTCGCCGCTCACGCCTCCGGCGTGCCGCTTCACACCCACTTGCAGCCAATATGCAGTGGAGGCTATCCGTAAGCACGGTCCCTTCAAAGGTTTTTGGTTGGCGGTTAAGCGCATTTGCCGATGCCATCCTTGGGGCGGCAGCGGCTACGACCCGGTGCCGTGATTCTTTGGGGGTCAACGAGTCAACGAGAAAAGCCTACCCCCACCCCCTCCCTGAAGGGAAGGGCGCTCCTTAAGATAGTAAAAATTAAAGATATAGCTGTGAGAGCTATCCACAATAAACTGAAAGCTAAAGGCTAAAGGCTATCGGCTCATAATTATGCTTTTTGATGTTCATACACATGGCATTGAGGCTGAGCATGCGGTGATTTGTGCTGATGCCAGCCGGTTTTTTCCTCAAGCGGGGAAATGCTACAGTGTGGGCGTGCATCCGTGGCTCACGGAGGGCGATACGCGGGCTCAGTGGGCGTGCGTGGAGGCTGTGGCAACACATCCGCAAGTGGTGGCGATTGGCGAAACGGGGCTCGACAGCCTCCGTGGTGCGCCTCTTGCCGTGCAGATGCTTCTTTTTGAGCGTCATATCGCTTTGGCTGAGCAGGTGGGCAAACCGCTCGTGGTGCATATGGTGCGCACCTCTCAGCAGGTGCTGCAAGTGTGGCGTAAGCGGGAGCGCGGCGTGGCGTGCGCCATTCACGGATTTCGGGGCAATGCGCGTGTGGTGAAGCCATTGGTGGATGCGGGATTTTACATTTCTTTCGGCGAGCATTTTAATGCCGAAGCGCTGCGCCAAGTGCCGCTTTGCCAACTCCTTGCCGAAACCGACGAAAGCGCCTTGCCCATCAGCGCCATCATTGCTCGCCAGGCAGAGGCATTGGGTATGCCCGGCGAACAGCTGCAAAGCGTGCTCGCCGCCAATTTGGCTCGCTTTTTGCACTGCGATTAAACCTTTAGCCAGGAAATCAGTCATCTTACCAAAGGTATATCCCCGAAATGTGATAAAATTTGATTACCTTTGCTCCAGAGTATAAACCCATTTAACACTACACCACGATGAAAAAATTCTACCAATATTTCACCCTGGCATTGCTCGCAATGATGAGCTTGAGCCTTACTTCGTGTGAAGACGAATATATCGCTTCCAGCTTGGAAGGCACTTGGGAAGGCTACACCCACATGCAATCGTACTACAACGGGCGCTATTATAATTCCACCTATTCCTACGTGGACTTCACCACCGACCCCTTTAGCTTCACCTCGGGCTACGGACACTGGGTGGACTACTATAGCGGTGCGCCATGGGATTATATTGCCAACAACATAGAATGGCACGTGCGCAACGGTGTGATTGAAATCTACTTCGTGGAAGACCGCTACACGCTCTATATCAGAGACTATCGCCTCACCGACCGTCACTTTAGAGGACGCGTGTACTGGGACGAAGCCACCGACTTTGAATTCGACCTCACCCACACCTCCTCGCCACGCTGGGACGATTACTACTACGGCTATTACTACTACGCCCCATCGCCCGACGGCAAAGCCCCCGAACGCCCACAACGCGTGCTCAGATAAGCGCAGAGCAGAAAAAAAGTGGGGGGATGAATAGGTCACATTCCTCCACAATTAAAAATAGTCAACGAGTTCGCAGGGTGGGCATCCCGTTAGGGATGCGATGTGTGTAGGCCGGTATGAGATGAACACGGAGCGCAGCGAAGTGGTCATCTCATACCGGTAACCGATGCCACCCACCATGATGCATGCCGTAGGTATGCTACCCCTCTCACGGAGGTGCACAAGGCTTTGTTTAAGTGGTTTGCACCCATTACATGCCAAAGGCATGTCCCGGAGGCTGATGGTTTGCGGCAAAAAAAGCTCTCACTTACTTTTTTTCTTTGAGGAGGTCGCGGATTTCGGTGAGGAGTTTTTCTTCAGTGCTTGGTCCGGCAGGAGCTTCGGGTTCGGGTTGCTTTTTAAATTTGTTGATACCTTTCACCATCAAGAAGATGCAGAACGCCACGATAAGGAAATCGATGATGTTTTGAATCAGGTTGCCGTAGGAGAGCGTGGCATCTCCCACTTTCACGCTCAGCGAAGTGAAATCCACTCCACCGGTGAGCATACCCACCAAAGGCATGAGCAAATCATCCACCACCGAGCTCACTATTTTGCCAAAGGCGCCACCAATAATCACACCCACAGCCATGTCCATCACATTGCCTTTCACGGCAAATTCTTTAAATTCTTTTACGAATCCCATAATACTTATCAATTAAATTTTGGTAATAAATAGATGATAGTTAATCAATTGAAAAATACCCATTTTCACGGCATTTTAGTGTCAAAAATCGCCATTTTCCACCTTAAAAATATTAAACTATCTTAATTGGGGAAATTTTTCCATTATTTTTTTGTGCTAACATACTTTTATCCCCGAAAAAAGTATTAATTTTGCAGTTGGAAAACGATGTTTTGGCACGCATGCCATAGTTTGAGTTTTCAAAGATACAAAATTCAGTGTAACGACGAAAATTTTTGTAAACAACTAATTTATATTTCTTAAATTTTTTATTTGAAATTATGACAAAAGTAGCTATTAACGGTTTTGGCCGTATTGGTCGTCTGGCATTCCGTCAGATGTTTGAAGCTGAAGGTTATGAAGTGGTTGCAATCAACGACCTTACCAACCCCAAAATGCTTGCACACCTTTTGAAGTACGACACTGCTCAAGGTGGTTTTGCCGGCAAATTCGGTGAAGGCAAGCACACAGTGGAAGCCACTGAAAACTCTATCATCGTGGATGGTAAAGAAATCAAGATTTCTGCTGAACCTAACGCAGCAAACTGCCCTTGGGCTGCTAACGATGTGGACGTAGTGCTCGAATGCACCGGTTTCTACACCAGCAAGGAAAAAGCATCTGCTCACCTCCAAGCCGGCGCAAAGAAAGTGGTGATTTCCGCTCCTGCAGGCAACGACCTCCCCACTATCGTTTACAACGTGAACCACGAAACTCTTACAGCCGACGATAAGGTGATTTCTGCTGCTTCTTGCACCACCAACTGCTTGGCACCTATGGCTGCTGCGCTCCACGCATACGCACCCGTTCAATCCGGTATTATGTCGACTATCCACGCCTACACCGGCGACCAAATGATTCTCGACGGTCCTCAACGTAAGGGTGACCTCCGTCGCTCTCGCGCAGGTGCTTGCAACATCGTTCCTAACTCCACCGGTGCTGCAAAGGCTATCGGTTTGGTGATTCCCGAACTCAACGGCAAGCTCATCGGTTCTGCTCAACGCGTTCCCACTCCCACCGGTTCTACCACTATCCTCGTGGCTGTGGTGAAGGGTGAAGACATCACTGTGGAAGGCATCAACGCAGCTATGAAGGCTGCTGCCAACGAAAGCTTCGGCTACACTGAAGACCAAATCGTTTCTTCCGACATCATCGGTATGAAATTCGGTTCACTCTTCGATGCTACTCAAACTATGGTGGCTAAGATTGCCGACGGTCTGTATCAAGTGCAAGTGGTTTCTTGGTACGACAACGAGAACTCCTACACTTCTCAAATGGTTCGCACCATCAAGTACTTCTCAGAAATCTAAGAAACAGCTTGAATCCATCATAAAAGGCGCGCCCACCAAAAGGCGCGCCTTTTTTCGCTATTGGCACACATCGTGCAGTGTGGAGAAGGGGAGAATGGGTGAAGTATACATCAAATGGTAAATTTTTAAAATCTGATTTTAAACTTTGTAGCGATTTTTTAAAATCTGATTTAAAAAAATGCTCACTGGTTGGATATCTCAAACATTGATCTCCAATCTCCAATCTCCAATCTCCAATCTCCAATCTCTAATCTCCAATTTCCAAATTCCAATTTCTAATCTCTAATCTCTAATTTCTTATTTTATGATGAAGGATTTTGTTATTTTTTGTGCAATGATGGTGGTGGGGCTGTGTTCGTGTGGGGGCGGCACGGCGAAGTGTGGCGATGTGCCTGCGGCTGATAGCCTCGGGTTGAACGATAGTGTGGTGAGGAAGTATGTGGCGTGTCCGGAAAGTGTGGCAAGTAGCCTCATTGCCGTGGGCGATACGGTGTATGCCCACACCGGTGCCTACACATTAGACGACCTTGGTTTGCGCAACGAGCGTTACAACCGGTGGCTCTCTGACACTTACACTGATACCATCCCGGTGGCAGTGTCGCTCTTCGATTCCTACGACCAAATCACGTGTAGCGAGCTGGCTTCCGAAGCCGATGTGTCGTTCATTTGGCACGAAGTGGCGAAGGCGCAAATCATCCGATTCTTGCAAAAAAAAGGGCATGAAGATGCTGCCGGCATCGATAAGGTGCTCGAGGTGGCAGAGCAGATGGTGGACTATTATAGCGCCGGCAATGAAGGCGAAATGACCATAGCAGCCGCCCGCAAGGTGGTGATTGCCGACTATCGGTTGATTGATGCTTACAAGCAATTGATGGACCGCTATGCCGACGTGGAAGTAAAACGCTTGGCGCGCGAGGATTATGAATTTGTGATGGATATGTGTCGCAAATATTCAGAGATGCGCCATCAGAAAGATCATTACTCCGATTTGGAGCACGAATTGCGTTGCGCCTTCTACGAAGTGTTGCGCACGAAGGCGGCAGCCATTCATAAGTTGCTCGCCGACAACGCCACTCTGCAAGCAGTGATTCAAAACCTGAGCGAGCACACTTGCGTGGTGGGCAAGCAGAGCGTGAACCTCTCCATAGATGTGATATCCACCCATTATGCCATTTGATTGAAAATTAAGCAACTATGAGTTATAAAGTATGCTTTGTGTGCACCGGCAATGCCTGCCGGTCGCCGTTTGCTGAATGTGTGACCAAGCAGCTGCTTGCCGACGCCGAGATGAGCGGCTTTGAAGTGTGGTCGATGGGCACCCTCAATTGGGGCAAGAATCCTCGCGATGCCGCTATGGTGGCGGTGGCGAAGGAAATGGGCTACGAAATGGGTGGCACCACCACGGTGATGACCCGCGAGCAACTGATGGAGGCTGATGTGGTAATGGTGTTTGAACAGCGCCACCGCGATGCCATCACGCGAGTGCTCGACTATAGCCATTGGGACAGAATCGTGCTATTCAATCAAAAGGTGTGGAATGAAAGTAGCGAAGTGATTGACCCGCATTACCAATCGGATGCGGTGTATCGCCAAGTGGCACAGCGCATAGAAGCCGGGTGCCGGCGCCTCGTTGGGCAATGGCAACAAGAGCCACCCTTATGATTTGTGGACCGATGCCACGGCGCGGCCCGAAGGTTCGTTAAGGTGGCGGAACGATTCGTCCCACGCGAGAGCTTCTGCTGTGCTGCAAGCCACAGAAGGCACCGAAGGCACGCATTGAGCTGCCGTTTGCGAGGGGAAAAGGTCTTCAAAAATGCTGCGGTAGAAGTATTCCTCCTTATTGAGTGGCGGATTGATAGGGAAGCGCATTTTGGCTTGCTTCATCATCGCGTCGGTCACTTGCTCATTGGCAAGGATTTTGAGCGAATCAATCCAGTTGTAGCCCACGCCGTCGGAAAATTGTTCTTTTTGTCGCCACACAATTTCGTGCGGGAGCAAATGCTCAAAGGCTTTTCGGAGCACCCACTTTTCGATAGGATGCTCAGCTGTGATCATTTTATCGGCAGGATTAATGCTCATTGCCACATCGAGGAATTCCTTGTCGAGGAAAGGCACGCGTCCTTCCACACCCCATGCGCTCAGGCTTTTGTTGGCGCGCAGGCAGTCGTAGAGATGTAAGCGGCTGATTTTGCGCACCGTTTCTTCGTGAAAATCTTTTGCCGACGGCGCCTTGTGGAAATAGAGATAGCCTCCGAAAATTTCGTCGGCACCTTCGCCCGAAAGCACCATTTTAATGCCCATCGACTTAATGACGCGCGCCAGCAAATACATAGGCGTGGATGCGCGCACGGTGGTCACGTCGTAGGTTTCGATATGGTAAATCACATCGCGCAATGCGTCGATACCCTCTTGCACGGTGTAGTGAATTTCGTGGTGCACGGTGCCAATGTGGTCAGCCACCTTTTTGGCGGCAGCCAAGTCGGGTGCCCCTTTCAGTCCCACGGCAAAGGAGTGGAGACGGGGCCACCACGCCGGCTGTTTGCCATCTTCTTCCACCCGATTGGGTGCAAATTTTGCTGCAATGGCAGAAATCACCGACGAATCCAATCCGCCGCTGAGTAGCACCCCGTAGGGCACATCGCTCATCAATTGGCGCTTCACCGCATCTTCCAGCGCTTGTCGCAGGGTATCGATATTGGTGGAAGCATCTTTCACCGCCTCGTATTGGCTCCAGGGGCGTGCCCACCAGCGCACCGGCTCATCGGTGTGAGAGGTGAGCACGTGGCCCGGAGGGAACGGTATGATAGAGGTACAAACGCCCTCGAGCCCCTTTAGTTCAGAGCAAAAATAGGTATTGCCATCGTTGTCGGTGCCAATGTAGAGTGGAATCACACCGATGGGGTCGCGGGCTATCATGAAGAAGTTGCGAGCAGTGTCGAAGAGAGCGAAAGCAAAAATGCCACTCAGTTTATCTAAAAAGTCCACGCCATATTTTTCGTAGAGCGGGATAATCGCTTCGCAGTCGCTACCGGTTTGGAAAGGGTAAGCGCCTTCAAATTCGGCTCGGATTTGCTTGTGGTTGTAGATTTCGCCATTCACGGTAAGAATCACGGTGCCGGCGGCATTTTTTAGCGGTTGTCCGCCCGATTGCGGGTCGATAATCGACAAACGTTCATGGCTCATAATGGCGTTGTCAGCACAAAAGATGCCCGACCAGTCAGGGCCTCTGTGTCGAATTTTTTGCGACATTTTCAGCACCTCTTTTCTGCGTGCGTCGGTGCCCACGCCATTTCCGAATATACCTACTATTCCACACATAATGATGCACTATTTAGCGTATTTGCTATTAATTTAAAGTAAAATATAGAAAAATGATGCGCAAAATTAATAAAACAATAGCAAATATCCAAGCAAAAGTGTAGAATAATAGCAAAAAGTGAAAATAAACTATAGCAATGATAGCTACCCACAATAAACTGAAAGCTAAAAGCTAAAGGCTAATTATGCATTGTGCATTATGCATTGTGCATTAGGTTTAGTCTACGCAGCTACCGTCGGGGTGGATGTGCTCTTGGCGGTAGGGCTCTATGTGCACATACACGATGCATTGTGGGAATTGTTTACGCAGATTTTGCTCCACTTCTGTGGAGATGTGGTGTGCTTCGGTTACCGATATGTTGGGGTCGACTTTAATGTGGAAGTCGAACACAAACACCATGCCATTGCGCCGAGAGCGCAATTGGTGGAAAGTGATTACTCCGGGTGTGGAGGCGATGCAGGCGCGCGCTTGGGCATCGACCTCTTCGGGTAGCGACACTTCGAGCAAATCTTTCACGGCGGGGATACCGATTTTCATTGCCACAAAAGCGATAAACACGCTCACGAGCATTGCCACCAAGGGGTCGAGAATCACCCATTTGTGGCCTAAAAGCAAAGCGCCACCGATGCCGATGAGGGTGGCGATACTGGAGTAGGCGTCGCTGCGGTGGTGCCACGCATTGGCTATCACAGCCGCACTGTCGAGGCGTTTGCCCACGCGCGAAGTGTAGTGGAAAAGTCCTTCTTTAGCCACAATCGACACGAGAGCCATCACCAGTGCAATCATTCCGGGCGAAGCCACCGCTTCACCGCTGATTACGCTCATCACCTTGTGGAAGCCGTCGATAAAGATGCCCACTGCCACCACTATCAGCGCCACACTGATGAGGAAGGTGGCAAAGGTTTCGAATTTGCCGTGGCCATATCGGTAATCCTTATTTTCGCCACGAGCCGAAATGCCCAAAAACACCACCACCAGCACGTCGGTCACAAAGTCGGAAGCCGAGTGAATGCCATCGGCAATCATAGCGCCCGATCGACCAAAAACACCGGCCAATATCTTCAATATAGAGAGTAAGCCATTCACGGCGAAGCCCATCCAGGTGCATCGCTTGGCAATTTTCACACGCTCTTCAGCGCTGATGGATGTATGTGTGATGTTGCTCATTTTATATCGTTTATTTTTGGATAGAGGATAAGTAAGTGATTTTCAATCTGTGGCAGAGGTGAAATCATAGTGGCGTTAGCCGAATTGCTATTCGCAAATGGAATTATGCTTCTATCACTACAAAATTACGCAAAAAGCCTGACAAATTGCTATGCTCACCCCAAAAAACATTCCTCCCTTAGCTCAAATTTTAGTACCCCCCGCCGGCAAAAGATGCTTTTTTTTACTTTGCAATGCTAATTTGCATAAAAATAGTTGGATGATATGTTTTTTACTTTTATTTTTGCAACGTTATGGCTCGATTACTTTATATCATAGCAGGTTGCAATGATGCAGGAAAGACAACTGCTTCCATGACAATACTACCAAAAGCCCTTTTGGTAAATGAATTCGTGAATGCGGATGAAATAGCAAAGGGCTTATCTCCTTTCAATCCGGAGGGAGTAGCTATTATGGCCGGTAGATTAATGCTTGAACGAATAGATTATCTCCTTTGGAAAGGAGAGTCGTTTTCTATCGAAACAACACTTGCTACGAGGTCTTATGTCAATCTTGTAAAGCGTGCTCATACAGAAGGATATCGGGTACATTTGATATATTTTTGGCTTAAGTCTCCAGAATTGGCTATGCAACGTGTTGCGGCTCGTGTAGCAACCGGTGGACACAATATTCCGCAAGATGTGATTATTAGAAGATATTTCGCTGGAATTTCCAATCTCTTCAATCTTTTTATTAATGAAGTAGATAGTTGGGTAGTGTATGATAATAGTGATAATACAAGGGAAAAAATTGCTTGGGGCTGTAATGGGGATGAATTCAAAATAATGAATGAATACAAATATAAATTGATGAGAAGTTATGTCGGAAAAAGAATTTAAGTTGTATATTGAGGCTCTTGATAAGGGACTTCTTGAAGCTGAGCGCAAAATGCTCCACGAAAAGGCGGAACGTGGTGAGTCGTGTGTCTATCAAGACGACAACGGAAAAATTTATCGTGTGCCGGCAAAAGATGTGATTGCTTCAAATCCGAGATTTAAGTAGATATTTGCAGGGTGTGCAAGAATTGTAATATTTCTGTGTCGGTTGTCATGTTGCAATTATTTGTATCGGGACAAAATGGCCCGATTTTTGGCCCGATTCGGGCAGAGAGGGGGGCAAAAAAGGCTCAGTATAAAAACAGTGGGGGCACCATCCCAAATCCATAACTTTCGAGGCGTGCATCAGGGGATTCAATATTCTCATCAACACAAAAATCCTCCCGATGCCATCTTGCCGTATTGGGATTGACCACACCCCACCTCCCACCGTATCTTTGCCCCCGAGTTCTTTGAAATTTTTGAGTCAACAAGTTGAAGACCTCACACGGATCACACTCACGAAATGGGTATCCGGATGGTGGACGCGCAACCGCGCCAAAGGTGTTTCAGGTGTTTCAAGTGTTTCAGGTGTTTCAGGTGTTTCAAGTGTTTCAAGTGTTTCAGGTGTTTCAGGTGTTTCAAGTGTTTCAAGTGTTTCACAAATGGGTTTTCGTTTTCGTTTTCGTTCGATTGGTGTTTCAAGTGTAGGCCGGTATGAGACGTACCTGAAGGGAAGGGAGTGAAGTATGTGGAACACTTGTAACAGCTTGATGATGATTTGCCACAACCAACCCTCTCCGAGGCTCTTTTTCTTTGCTGAGGCTTTCTCCAAGCTGCGCTTCGGCTGCGCCTTCGCTTGCATGGAGTTAACCACAATATGCCGTCTCCGACGGCGGTTGGAAAAGCCTACCCCCGGCCCCTCCCTGAAGGGAGGGGAGTGATGTTCTTACATTTTCTGGGACAGCCGGAATCGTGGCGGTGGATTTGTTGGGCGTGCGCTAAGTATTGCAGCCCTACAGTGAGTGTGTAAGTGGCTTTGTTTTAGTGGTTTGCACCCATTATATGCCAAAGGCATGTCCCGGCGGATGGAATTTTTCGTCGGCTTTGCTTTGGTGCCCCACTATTTTTCTACTGAGGCAAAAAAAAACCTCTCCCTTTTCTGCTTTGCGATGGGGGGAGAGGGGTGATGGTTTATAATCGGCGTTGCGTTTAGAATTTGTAGGCTGCCGAGAGGTAGAAATTTTTGTTGGCTCCGGTGCCTTTTTGCACATTGATAAAGCCCACATCGTAGCCCAGGGAGAGGGAGTAGTGCTGATAGATTTGCACCCCGGTGCGGAAGCCTGCGCCCACATCGAAGCGGCGGAAATCCATGTCGCCAAACACGGTGGCGCCATCGCTTTTGCCAAACAATCCCACAGCCACATACGGACCCATTTCGAAGTAGAACTTATAATTGGGGTTGGCTTGGTAGCTGTAGCCCACATGCACGGGCACTTCGAGGTAGTAGGGGTTGTAGGTGAAATCGCCTTCATCGGTTTTTTCTTTACCGCCTTTGAGCGAGAGCAAAGCGCCCACATTGCCATAAATGGCATTTTGCTCAGTGAAGAACTTCAAGTCTTTCGACAGGCGTACACCGGCATGGAACCCGGTGCGCGACACGATGCCGCCATAACTGATATTTGCTGAATTCACACCAGCCACCACTTCCACATCAACGTTGCTCGACGCCGTTTGTGCCTTGCCGGCAAGTGTCACCATGGCTATCATTGCCAAAAATAAAATTTTTCTCATCATATCTGAATCATTTAGTAAAAATAGAGGTCACAAAGTTAGGCATTTTTTTCTTTTTACGCCCACCTTCCGTGGCAAAACAGTATGCCGAAAGTGCGGCTTTCCGCCGTTTTTACCAATAATTTAGTCATTTTTCCGCCCACTTTCGGGCTTGGCACCGGACATTAGGCGTGCATTACGCTGCAGTCCGGCGAGTTTGGTGCGCTTGATAGGGCTATGGCGGAAGGTGGCGGAAAACTGCGCTTGGTCCATGGCGAGCACCTGCTCCGCTGAGAGCGAAAGGATGGACTCGCGTGCTTGAAATTCGGGGTGGAAGCTCGGCGTGGCGTGGCGATTGTGAGGGCAAGCAAGTTGACACTCATCGCAGCCGTAGAGCCGGTGGCCTATGCGCTGTGCTACCCAATCGGGGAGTTGCGGGTCGCGATTTTCAATCGTTTGGCACGACAGGCATTTCTTAGCATCGAGCACCCCATCATGCAGAGCACCGCCGGGGCACTGCCGCTCACAGGCTCCGCAATCGCCGCACGAAAGGGTGCATGGCTCATCGGGCGGCAGTGGTAGCGAGGTCACTAATTCGCAAAGAAAGAAAAATGAGCCGCGTCCGGGAATGATGAGCAGGGTGTTACGTCCCGTAAATCCCAATCCCGCTTGCTGCGCCCAGTAGCGCTCCAAGATGGGTGCGCTGTCGACACACACCCGCGAAGCGTGTCCGCTGATACTTTCAATGAACGCCGCCAATTGCATTCCCATTTTGCGGAGCACCTCGTGGTAGTCGTTGCCCACAGCGTATCTTGCCACCGCCGAAGGAGCCGACAGCGGAATTTGCTTCGGCAAATAGTTCACCGCTAAAGAAATCACCGTTTGTGCCCCCGGCACCAAGCGAGTGGGGTCGAGCCGCAAGTCGGTGTGGTTGGCAGCCCACGCCATGCAGTGGTGCTTGCCCTGTGCAATCCATTGCGTGAACGCTTGTGCCACCTCCCGGCTCACCGGGCGAGCCTGCGCAAAGCCCACGGCATCGAAACCGATGCGCCGGGCTTCCGCCTTAACGGCATGGGCGATATCACATCGGGATTTTTGCAAAATCGTAGCCTTCACTGCGCAGCCATTCAATGGCGCGTGGCAGCGCATATTTCATATTTTTTTCAGCCTTCAGCGAATCGTGAAACACGATAATAGAACCATTGCGCGCAAAACGCTTCACATTGTCGAGCACCTGTTCGCCGGAGAGTTTGCGGCTGTAGTCGTGACTCACCAAATCGTACATAATGATGGAAAATCGCGAGCGTAGCACCTTCGATTGCGCCCAGCGCAGCAAGCCGTGCGGCGGGCGGAACAGTGGCGAATGAATAAGTTCGTGGGCTTGAAACACATTGTGCAAATACACCTTCGTGCTCACCTTTGCCCCTTGCATGTGGTTCATGGTGTGATTGCCCACGCTGTGACCTCGGCGCAAGAGTTCTTCAAAGAGCTCCGGATGTCGCTTCACATTATCGCCCACGCAAAAAAAGGTGGCTTTCACGCCGTAGCGGTCGAGCGTGTCGAGCACCCAAGGCGTCACCTCCGGGATAGGGCCATCGTCGAAGGTGAGAAACACCGTGCGCGGCTTAAAGTGCAGGCGCCACACCGTTTCGGGAAACAGCATGCGATAGAGCAGCGGCGGGCGCTCCACCAAGTGGTTGAAATATCGTTTTATAAAATTCATTTTCTTCAGAATATGAGCGCGTTGGGCTAAAAAAGCAACCATAAAAGGCGAACATACGGGTCCACCTTTTATGGCATGTTGTTTTCACCACCTGGCAGTGGTGCTATGACGCACTCGGTTCATTTAGAATTATAAAGCCGGTTTTGTAGAATCGCTGTCGGCGCCAAGCAGCGGCAAACTCATTGCTTGCTGTGGCATCGCTTCTTGCTGCGGATGCAAGAGCCCATTGATGGTGGTTTGGAGAGCTCGGGTGTCCACACCCATGCCGGCCACCTTCTTCATCAGTGCATTGTAGCCTTCGGGGTTGATTTGCTGATAGAAGATGAGCAATTGCGGCACATAATTGTTGGCCACATAGTAGTCGATGCTACAAGTGCTGAGGGCAGGGTATTTAGCCGTTAAATTCTGTACGAAAGCAGTCCATTTGCTGAATGTGAGCACATCTTCTTCCACCAAAGCGGCGGCAGTGCTACGTAGCGCCTTCTCGTTGGTGAGTTGGAACAAACGCTCATACACGCGCGCCATTTGCATGCGGTTGTTGAACGAATAAGCGCATGCCTGCTTCGGCAATTTGTCTTGCATCAGCGTGAGCACGTGTTTGGCTCTTTGGATGCGCGTATTGTAGTAAGTGTCCACATTCTGTCCGAAGATGGTGGTTTTGCCTTGCGCCTTCGCCTCTTTTGCCATTTCCGCTTCTTGTGCGAGGCAAGTGGCGAGCGAAATCATCATCGTGCGCGTGGTGTTCACCATTCGGCGCACGGTTTCGTCGAGGTAAATTTTGCCTGCCTTGCCTTGCGGCGTATCCAAGCCACCCCAGCGGAACTTCTTGGTCACATTTTCATACATCTTGTCGGTGTTGGCCACGATTTCCTCGCCATATTCTTGGGTGCGCAGGGGCGTCACTTGGTAAGCCATACCGGTGTTTTGCAAATAGGGATGATAAGCGGCATACATATCATCTGCCACTGTGGCTGCAAAGTAAACGGGGCGCTTCCAGCCTTGGCTGATGCTTGAATTAATGAGGTCGAGCGCCATCATATCGCTCGGCGAAGCCCACGAAGGATGTGTTTCGCCAAAGGGTATGTGCAATTGCTCAGAAGCCACCTCACGCATACCCGCATTCATCACGCCGGCTTTCACGGCAGCGTCGATGTTGCTGTTGATGAAGAGGTTGCCATAGGAGAGCACACCGCGCACTGCGCCATCTTCATCGCGTTCGGCATCGTCGGAATAGAATTTCTTCAGTGCATCGGTGACCGACACAATGGTGGTGTCGTCGGCTTCCACCATACAGCCGCCGCGATTGCCGTAGGCATAACTTTGCGGCCCGGCCATCATAGGCAGCGGAGCCGATTTATAGGCAGCGCGTTGCATTTGTGCAATATACCAGTCGGTGGCGAGGTAGCTCAAGTTCACCACGCGCACGTCGGTGCGATAGCCTTCCACCTCTTGCAAATACCAGAGCGGGAAGGTATCGTTGTCGCCATTGGTAAAGATAATGGCATTATCGTCGAGGCTCGAGAGATAGTTCATACCGAAATCGTGAGCGCAAGCGCGATACGAGCGGTCGTGGTCGTCCCAAGTTTGGCTCACCATTTGCAAAGGCACAATCAAGCCAATCATCACAGCCACGGCAGCTATTGCCTTCGAAGCGGCGGAGCCGTAGGCTTGGGCTTGCAGTTGCTCGGCTTCTTCTTTCGATTTTGCCTTCTTGCCCTTGTTGAGCAATTGCACGGCAAAGCTCCAAAGCCCGGCCACGCCCATGCCCACCCAAATGGCGTAGGCGTAGAACGAGCCGGCGTAGGCGTAGTCGCGTTCGCGCGGTTGCAAAGGCGGCTGGTTGAGGTAGAGCACAATGGCAATACCGGTCATAAAGAACAGGAAGAACACCACCCAGAATTGCTCAATGCCACGCTTGCCGGCAAAGGCTTGCCAGAGCAAACCGATGATGCCCAACAGTAGCGGCAAGCAGTAGAACACATTGTGTCCCTTGTTTTCCTTGCCATATTCATCGGGGAGGAGTTCTTGGTCGCCGAGGCGAGCGTTGTCAAACCAGTCGAAGCCGGTAATCCAGTTGCCACGCGTCACATCGCCCACTTCGCAGTTCAAACCTTGCACATCGTTTTGGCGTCCGGCAAAGTTCCACAAGAAGTAGCGCATATACATGTAATTGAGCTGATAGCCCAAGAAGAATTGGATGTTGTTGAAGAACGAAGGCTTAGGCAAATATTGCTGTGCATTATCGCCGAAGCGCAAATCCGGGTTGCCCTTATCGTCCACGATAATGGTGGCGAGCGTTTCGTCGAAGGGCTTGCTTTCGGTGTCGAAGAAAGTGTTGTAGTAGTTGGCATGCCCTGTGCTCCAAATGCGTGGGAAGAGCATATTCATTTCGCTCGGATACACCGGATTTTTGGTATAGCCGGATTGGATGTATTGGTCGGGCTGGTCGGGCGAATCTTTCACCACGCGTGCCCACACTTTATTGCCTTTTTCAAATCGGGTGGAAGCCGTGCCTTGACCGTTGCTTTGATATTGTGGCGAGCCGGCGGTGTACACCGGGCCGTAGAGCAAGGGCGTTTTGCCATATTGGTCGCGGCTCAAGTAGCTCGAGAGTCCAAACATGGTGCTGGGCGAATTTTCGTCCAAAGGCAAATTGGCGCTGGAGCGGATAATGATGAGCGAATAGCAAGAGAAGCCGATGAAAATCATGAGCGAACTCACCAAAATGTTGGTCATGATGCGGCGGTGCACCACCTTCATCACCTTAAAGAGATATACGGCAAGGGCAATGAAAAGCACCAGCGGAATCAGCAAATTGTCGCCAATGAAGAGCATACCCGAAATGAGGATAGCAAACAAGAAGGAGAGGCGCATGCGCATGCCGTCGGTGCCTTTGTGCATTTCGTAGATAGCCCAAGAGAAAATGGCGAGGGTGAGCAGTGCATAGAAGAGCACACCGCTATTATACGACATGCCGAGCGTGTTGACAAACAGCAAATCGAAATAGCCGCCTAATTCCACAAAGCCGGGCTCCAAGCCATACAGAATGGCGATAATCACAGCAAAGGAAACGCCCAAAGTGATGAGCGAACCCTTCACCGAGGTGTTTTTCCACTTGCGATAGTAGAAAATGAGCGCCAGGGCGGGGATACACAGCAAATTGAGCAAGTGTACACCAAGCGAAAACCCAAACACATAGGCAATGAGGATAATCCATCGGTCGCTATGCGGGTCGTCGGCTTGGTCTTCCCACTTAAGCATCAGCCACACCACGAGGGCGGTGCAGAAAGAGGAGAAGGCATACACTTCCGCCTCCACAGCCGAAAACCAGAAAGTGTCGCTCCAAGTGTAGACCAGTGCGCCACACACGCCACTGCCCATAATCACAAGGTATTGCACCCACGAAATGTTTTGCTCTTCGCCGTCGCGCACCACCAGTTTTCTCACCAAATGGGTCACGGTCCAGAACAGGAACAAAATGGTGGCGGCACTCAAAATCGCCGACATGGCATTCACGCATTTTGCCACTGCCATCACATCGCCACCGGCAAAATTGGCGGCAAAGCGTCCCACCAAAATAAATATCGGGTTGCCGGGCGGATGGCCCACTTCGCTCTTAAATGCTTGAGCAATGAATTCCGGGCAGTCCCAGAAACTCGCAGTAGGCTCAATGGTGAGCAAATAGGTGATTGCTGCCACCACAAACACGAGCCAACCCATCACGTTGTCGATTAGTCTGTACTTTTTCACTTGATATTTTGTTTTAATGATTTTGTTCGCTAAAGTGTATAATCGTACAAAGTTAGGGATTTTTTTTGAATTATTGCCGCTCTGCCGGCACAAAGGGGCGGCACACCCTGCATTTTCAATATTTTTCACACCTTTTTTGAGTCAACGAGTTAACAAGTCAACGAGTTAACAAGTCAACGAGTTAACAAGTCAACGAGTCAACAAGTCAACGAGTCAACGAGTTCACGCCTCACACGAATCTCAGATCTCAGATTTTTTTTTGACCACGAATTAGGGCTGCAAGGCTGTGCCTAATGACTTGTTGACTCGTTGACTCGTTGACTCGTTGACTTGTTGACTTGTTGACTTGTTGACTTGAATCAAGGTCTTGTGGGGGCGTTGCCGGTGATGAGGTATTTGTAGGTGGTGATTTCGGGCAAGCCCATGGGGCCGCGGGCGTGGAGTTTTTGGGTGCTGATGCCGATTTCGGCGCCGAAGCCGAATTGTCCGCCGTCGGTGAATGACGTGGGCACATTGGCATACACGCACGAGGCGTCTACCTCGCGGCAGAAACGCCGACATGCTGCCTCATCTTCTGCCACGATGCACTCGCTATGGCCCGAGCCGTGCAGGGCGATATGATTGATGGCTTCATCGTCGGAGTCCACGGTTTTGATTGCCATTTTATAGTCGCGCCATTCCGTGTGGTAGGTTTGTTCCGAAGCCTCCACGAGCAACGGGTATGCGGCTTGCAAGGCGGCAAAAGCGAGGCTGTCGGCGTGGATTTCCACCTTTTTCTCCGCCAAAGGCAGTACCAAAGCGGACAAATCCGCGAGGCGCGAACGGTGGATGAGCAGACAGTCGAGCGCGTTGCACACACTCACGCGGCGCGTTTTGGCATTGAGCACAATGCGCTTGCCCTTTTCCAAATCGCCCGATGCGTGGAAATAGGTATGGCACAGTCCGGCGCCCGTTTCTATCACCGGCACGGCAGAATTTTTGCGCACGAAATCGATGAGCCCCTTGCCACCGCGCGGAATAATCAAATCCACAGAGTCCACCGCTTGGAGCAGTGCTGCCGTGTAGGCGCGGTCCACCGGTAGCAGCGTTGCCACCGCCTCCGGCACACCCTCCTTGCGGAGCACGGCGTGTATCACCTCGGCAATGGCCTCATTGCTGTGGTGCGCTTCGTGGCCGCCTTTCATCACCACCGCACTGCCCGCTTTAAAGCAAAGCGAGAACACGTCGAAGGTGACATTGGGGCGTGCTTCATACACCACCCCAATCACTCCGAAAGGCACACTCACCTTAGTGATGGTCATTCCATTGGGGCGGGTCCATTGAGCAAGCGTTTTGCCCAACGGCGAGGGCAGCGCCGCCACACTGCGTATGGCATCGGCAATCTCCCGGATGCGGTCAGGGGTGAGGCGCAGTCGGTCGAAAGAAGGGTCGGCGGGGTCCATTTTGGCAAGGTCGAGGGCGTTAGCCTCCAAAATCGCCGCCTGTGCCGCCTCAGTGGCATCAGCCAAATGCAGCAGCACCGCATTTATTTTCTCTTCAGAGAGCAAATTGAGCTGTCGTGAAGCCCGCTTCGCCTCGGTAAAAATAGAATCGTTCATCATCAAAAAAAGATTTTTTTTAAAAAAGGGGGATGGTTACAACCCAATAATCGCTTCTAAAAGATTCAACAATCGCAAGAGTTATTCGCCTGTTTTGAATAGAGCACTTCATTATCTGCCACCAAATGATTTGCTGTTGGTTCGTCAGCAATAATGTTGATTTCCAAAGCATTTTCCAATCTACAGATAATATCGAGCGACATATTTTCCTTTCCCTTCAATAATTTTGATACATATTGTTGGGTGCAGTTCATACGGCGGGCAAGGGCTGCTTGAGTGAGTCCTTTTTCCTTCATTAAAAGTAAGACTTTTACCGCAATTCTTTGAGAATGGCGAAGCCAAGACCAATTTCTGCGCCTCCATTCTGCATCATCTCGCCAAGTAGATGGTGACTCGCTTTGATGCCCTTCAAGAAAATCAATAGTGTTGCGCTCCATAATTCAAGCAAGTAATTCGGATGCAAAGGTAGCGAATATTTTTTAAATACAACTGTCAGTTGTGAAAATTGTAAAAAATTAAACTTTATGTAGTTATGAGGGCTCAGTAGAAAAAGTGTGGGTTGGAACACCTGAAACACCAAATATAAGGTTAGCCGCTATCGCTTGGTTAGGGGAAAGCCTACCCCCGGCCCCTCCCTGAAGGGAAGGGAGTGAGGATGCGGAACACTTGAAACACCCGGATTTTGGTCTAAATCGGAACAAAAACACCCTCTTTTT
>JBJECV010000234.1:0-4300 GCA_051871435.1 Sodaliphilus sp.
CCACCGTGACCATCACATTCAAAGCCGCAGCCTTAGGCACCTATAGCGGCACACTCACCATCACCGGTCAAGACGACGTGAGTGCCACTGTAGCCCTTTCCGCTACTGTGGTAGACCCCTACGATGATAGCGCGGAAGCCACCAAGCATGGGCAGCTCACCTCGTGGACTGTGAACCAAGTGGAGCAAAACGCAGAATATGCCGGTTTGGGCAATTCTAATGAACTGCTCGCCACCGCCACCGTGAGTCTCACCTCCGGCACGGCACCGCAGCTCATCTACAAGCTCTACGCCAACGCAAATTTTGGCGCCACGTCGAAGTTTATAAAGCGCATCAAGGTGTATGCTCGCGAGCGCGACACCGATCAAGACTACACTCCCGACAACTCGTATGCCTCCTACGAAAATACCTTCGCCCACGTGTATGACTACCGCGACCCCATCAACAACCTCGGCGCCGTGCTCTTGGGTTCCACTGAAGATATTCCCGCTGCCGGCGAAACGGCTACGTTTACCTCCAACCTCGCCCTCGCTGCCGGCGACTATCTCCTCTATTTAGTGGCTGATATGAAGATGGAAAGCGAACTCGAGAACGGGCTCGCCGACCTGCCCGCCATCGGCGGCACTCAGCGCAACTACACGCGCTTTGGTGGCACCATCTATCGCGTGATGGATGGCGACAACACCTACACCATGACCAAGGTGAACAATTATTCGAGCGAAGGCGGTGGCCGCGTGCTCATTCCGAAGCACAAAATTTTGTATGCGCCGCAATACACCAAATATGCCTCCTCGATCGACTACTCCAAATATTACCGCATCCCCGCCATTGCCAAGGCTGCCAACGGTTCGCTTGTGGCACTGAGTGATGCGCGTAAGGACCACATACACGATATCACCAATAATATCGACGTGGTGTTCCGTCGCTCCACCGACAACGGCCGCACATGGGGCGATTATGTGGTGATTTTCCAAGGCTCCGACGAAGGTTCCGACGACTGTGTCAACCATGTGGGCTATGGCGATGCTGCCATTGCGGCATTCCCCAACGGCACCCTCATTGCCACCGCCATCAATGGCTACGGCTTGAGTGGCACATCCTCCACCACCACGCCCACCGATGTGGTGTGGAAATGCAGTTACGACAATGGTAAAACTTGGACGGTGCAGTACACCCTCGACCACAGCCTCTTTGGCAACCTTCGTGGCTGTATCTCTCCGGGCTCCATCTGTGTGGCTGAAGGCGGCGCCATCGGCGGCAAAGCCATCGCTGCATTGCGCACAAGCACCGGCGTGAATACCGGCGCCTCGGTTTCGGCAAGCCACTATCGTGTGTATTTATTGACCTACGACCCCGCTACCAACACGTGGGCCAACCTCAAAGACGCCTCCGGCAATATCCTCTATGTGGATAACGCTTCCGGCGACTACGACGAAGCCCACCTCGCACAAGTGGCCGACAACACCTTCGTGCTCTCTATGCGCAGTTATATCTCATCCGACAGTTATCGCGCATTTAGATACGTAACCCTTTCCGACGCCACCACTGCCACCGTGAGCGATGCCGCTAAATCGGGCATGACCTTGGCAAATGGCTGTAATGGCGATATTATGGCTTACAGCGCCGAGAATGGCGAATATTTGATGCACACCGTGCCGAAAGATATGGTGTACAGTGGCGACAACTGCCGCAGTAGCCTCGCTTTCTATTATGCCAACAAGGTAGAGTCGGGTACCATCGCGTGGAATCGTTCGCTCACACTTTCCGACCCCTACGACAACACCAACGGCGGCACTGCCGCTACCGGCATCGGTGCCGTCAACGAATCGGCTCAATACAGTTCCATCACCGAGCAAAAAGACCACACCATCGGTATGCTCTACGAAGGCTATCCCTTGGCTATTCGCCATAAAGATAATGTATCTTCTACCTACAATCGCCACTGGGGCGACTGGGTGATGGCGCAATACTATCTCAACTTCCGCGTGGAAGACTTGATTCCTGATGCCGTAACGCCCGAAGAACAATCCATCAACGCACCGGTGATTACGCCCGACTCGCGTTTGTTCGACAACACCGACGCCACTTCTCGCCCCGAAATCACCATCTCGCACGACAACTACGAAGCCCTTGCCGACCTCTATGCAAAAGATGCCGACAATTCGGTAACCACCTACTATGGTTTCCAATTGTTTAAGGGCAACGAACTGCTTTCTGCCACCACAGCGCAAAACTTCGTGCCGGCAGAAAGCGCCACATTCACTTGGGCACAGGTGCTCGGTGCGCTCGGCTTGGATGCCGACCCCATCGATGCGACTGCCGACTATGTGCTCCGCGTGAATTCCTACTGTATGGCCACCGAGGATGCCAATGTGGTGTCGTCGACCACCACGGCTGTGTATCGCTTCACCTCACCCGTTCGCAATGTGAAAGTGGTGGGTGTACCCTCCAGTGGCGCGGGTAATATCACTTTGCTCGCCACCGGTATTTCGGTAGGTCCTGATGAATGGGCACTGGTGAAAGAAGGCGTCGATGTTGCCATCAATGCCCCTGCCAACACGCTCTACACCTTCAAAGGATGGTATTATGCCTACACCAATGAATCGAGCAATGAGCCACTGAACCATAAGCTCCCCTACAGCACCGTGTCGGGCATCGCACACCAAATTCAATTCACCATGCCTTCTGCCAATGTTACCCCCGACAACGATGCCGACGGCTTGATTATCTACGCCGTGTACGACGTGAAAGCCGGTATGGCTACTCGCGTAAGCACCCAATACAATGCCGGTAATCCAACTGTTGTGGGTGATGAAGAAGATTGGTCGAATGTGGGTCCGTATTATTCTTTCTATACCCCTACGGAAGACTTTAGAGCATCGATTGCCACTGCCGTGAGTGGACAAACCTTTGCCACCGATTTGGAATTCCCCAATCCCGAACAGCAAAACAATTTGCCCACTTTCTGCAACCAAAAGAACGACGTGAACCTCTACTATCCGCAAAAGCTCAACCTCGGGCTTGATGCCTTCGTGACCGTGGTGCCCGATGTGTATGCCGCCTCCAATTTCAACGCTATCGTGGCAGTGAAAAAAGGCGACACCTATCTATCCGACTTCTACGTGCTCCAAGGCTACAACCACCCCATGCCTGCCAGCGTAACCACCAGAGCCAAAGCCGTGTATAATTGGTACGATTTTGCCGATGGTCAACTCGTGCCCAAGGCCGTGGGCTTCAAATCCTACGAAGTGGGTTATGGTGAGCCTGCCACCTCAAAGCGCAAAGGCAAAGCATGGTATAAGGCTGAAGGCGACCTTAATTTCGCTGGCATTTGCGCCGAAGATGAAGCCTTCGACGGCGAAGTGGACGTAGACATCTTCCTCGTGTACGAAAATCAAAAAGCACTCAGCGCCGGTGAATACATCTACAAGATGACCCACCCCATTTTGCGCGACCCCGACGTGGAAACTGAAGTGACCGACGTGGATGCCACCAAAACCGTGGCGAAGGTCACTTACTACAATGTGCTCGGCGTGCCCGCTACCATAGCCCACAAAGGCGTGAACGTGGTGGTAACCACCTACACCGACGGCACAACCTCCACACAGAAAGTGCTGAAATAACGCTACTTCCGGAAGCAAAAGATGAGAAACATATCCGGAGTGATCTGTAATACTAAATAATTATTATTTTCAAAATTTGAGTCAGGTGAGCTTGGGTTGTGAAATCCAAGCTCATTTTTTGTGGGGAATTTGCCTCTTCCGAATCAATCCTAAGCACTGCTAAAAACTGTTAATTAATATTAACGGGGGGGGGGTAAAATGTTAAAGCCTATTTTTCAGTAAGATAAAAGGTTGTAATTTTGCATCATCTTATCGTAAAAGTATACGAAAATTTTGTTTTGAAATTATAAGATGAGGTTTCTCTCTTTAATATTAGTCAAGTTATAATTTATAAATGTAGTTTCGCCCAATGTTCCGAATTGGGAGAGGGCGATAAGTAGTATTCTAATTATTGAAGGCTTTAAACTAATACTAAATAATTTATATTTCCAAAAACGACGTGCACCCGGATTGTGAAACCCGGGTGCATTTTCCCCTCCATAGTCCCACGAAACAGCCTACCCCCCGGCCCCTCCCTGAAGGGAGGGGGGATTAATTGTGTGTCAATTGGATGTGCCTTTGGCATGTAATGGGAACAAACATCACCTACACAGCCAATAACGCCACGTAAGGCCCACAAAATGGCTCAGTAGAAAAAGTGTGGGGGCAATATGCCAAAGCCATAACTCTTGAAGCGC
>JBJECV010000235.1:0-19103 GCA_051871435.1 Sodaliphilus sp.
CTTTGCGTGCCGAACAAATGCGCTTGGCTGAAGCCAGCAAAGCTCCGGTGCTTGAGAGATAATTTATTTCGATTACAAGAACACAAAGTAGATATATATACATTATTTATATGGCAAATATACAAGAAAAAATCAGCGCCCTCTGCCCCGCAGCCACTTTCGACGAGGCAGGTGAATTTTTGCTGGTAAATGTGCCCGACGAGCATTGGCATCCTCTTGCCAAAGCATTGAATGAAGAATTGCACTTCGATTTGCTCAATGCACTGGTGGGTGTGGACTGGAAAGATGCACTGGGCTGCATGTATTACTTGACCAATACCGATACCCACGAAATGATTCACGTGAAGGTGGCTACCACCGACCGTGAAAATCCCCGTTTGCACTCCGTGAGCGATGTGTGGGCTGTGGCCAACTTCCAAGAGCGCGAGGTGTACGATTTCTTCGGAATCGTGTTTATCAATCACCCCGACATGCGCCGCTTCTTCTTGCGCACCGACTGGGTGGGACACCCCTTGCGCAAAGACTACGATGCCAGCCCCGAGCTCAATCCACTCCGCTTGGAAGCTGAAGAGAATGAAGACGACACATTCTCACTCGTGGAAGACGAAAACGGCGAGCTCAAGCGCGTGGACAAAAAGGTGTTTGGCGCTGAAGAATATGTAATTAATGTGGGCCCTCAACACCCCTCCACCCACGGTGTGATGCGCTACCGCGCTTCTATCGACGGCGAATTGGTGAAGAAAATCGACGTGGTGTCGGGCTACATTCACCGCGGTATCGAAAAATTGTGTGAAGACCTCACTTATCCCTCTTTGCTCCTCTACACTGAGCGTATGGACTATATGGGCGCACACATGAATCGCCATGCCACTTGCCTTTGCATCGAAAAAGCATTGGGCATTGAAGTTCCTCACCGTGCCGAAGTGATTCGTATGATGATGGATGAGCTGATGCGCCTCTCGAGCCACTTGCTCTCCTATGGCTGCTTAACCATGGACCAAGGCGCCACCACTGCTTTCTTCTACGGCTTCCGCGAAAGAGAATTGATTTACGATATATTCGATAAAACTTGCGGCGCACGTATGTCGATGAGCTACGACACTATCGGTGGTGTGGTTCGCGATGTGCACCCCGACTTTGTGGAAGATGTGCGCAAGGCTTGCGATGCCATCGAAAAAGCCATCCCCGAATACCACAAACTCTTCTCCGGCAACGTGATAGCATTGGGCCGTATGAAAGGCGTGGGCACGCTCACCGAAGAGCAAGCCAAGAATTATGCCATCACCGGTCCGTCGGGACGCGCTTCGGGTTTCCACTGCGATGTGCGCAAGACTCATCCCTATTCGCTCTACAATGAAGTGGAATTTGATGAAGTGGTGATGGAAAACGGCGACAGCTACGACCGCTACATGGTGCGCATGAAGGAAATGGAACAAAGCATCAAGATTTTGCGCCAATGCTGCGATATGATGGACAAAGAAGGACATCAAGGCGAATTCTGCGCCAAAGTGCCTAAAATCATCAAATTGCCTGCCGGTCACTGGTATCAGCAAGTGGAAGCAAGCCGTGGTGCCTTTGGCGTGTATATCGAAAGTGATGGCGAAGGCAAACCCTTCCAGCATCCCTACCGTATCCACTTCCAAAGCCCCTGCTTCAATTTGGTGGGCGTGGTCGACCTCACTTGCAAAGACAATCTCATTGCCGACTTGATCACCATCACGGCATCGCTCGACTTTGTGATTCCCGATATCGACCGCTAATAAATAACTTGAATTTAGAAACATCAAAAAATAGATAAAATAAAGATATGTTTGACTTCGGATTAGTCACCAAGTGGCTCAACGACCTGCTCATAAGCGTGATGCCTCAATGGCTTGCCACCACTATCGAATGTGCGCTCGTGGGAGTGGCATTGCTGCTGATGTATTCAGTGATTGCCATCATTTATATCTTCTACGAACGTAAAGTGTGCGGCTGGATTCAATGCCGCCTCGGCCCGATGCGTGTGGGTCCTTGGGGCTTGCTGCAGGTGTTTGCCGACGTGTTTAAAATCCTCACCAAGGAATTGATTACCTTGTGGGATACCGACCGCTTGCTCTTTAAGCTCGCACCCTACTTTGTGGTAGTGGCTTCGATGCTGATGTTTGCTTGCCTGCCTTGGGGCAATGGCTTGCAAATGATTGATATGAACATCGGCGTGTTTTTCATTGCTGCCGTGTCGTCGATTGGCGTGCTGGGCATCTTGCTGGCAGGGTGGTCGAGCAATAGCAAATACACCCTCATCGGCGCTATGCGTAGTGGTGCACAAATGGTGAGCTACGAAATTTCCACCGGCATCGCTATGATGACCGTGATTTGCTTGGCAGGCACCATGAGCATCACCGGCATTGTGGAAGCACAAACCGACGGCTGGTTTATCTTCACCGGCCACATTCCTGCCATCATCGCATTCGTGATTTACATCATTGCCGCCAATGCCGAAAACAACCGCGGCCCGTTCGACCTTCCCGAAGCGGAACACGAACTCACCGCGGGCTACCACACCGAATATTCCGGTATTCATTTCGGCTTCTTTTATTTGGCAGAATACCTCAACCTCTTTATCGTGAGCGGTATTGCAGCCTTGCTCTTCTTGGGTGGCTGGATGCCCTTGCACATTCCCGGATTTGAGGGC
Organism: Sodaliphilus sp.; assembly: GCA_051871435.1. Classification (GTDB taxonomy): domain Bacteria; phylum Bacteroidota; class Bacteroidia; order Bacteroidales; family Muribaculaceae; genus Sodaliphilus. Next base: position 2,675 of record JBJECV010000235.1, read on the forward strand.
TTCAACAATGTGATGGACTTCATCCCCAGCCCCGTGTGGTTCTTGGGTAAGGCATTCTTCATGTCGTTTGTGTTTATGTGGATTCGCTGGTCGTTCCCGCGCGTGCGTATCGACCAAATGCTCAAGCTCGAGTGGAAATACTTGATGCCCCTGGGCTTGGCAAACCTCGTGATCATGGCATTGTGCGTGTCGTTTGGATGGCATTTTTAAATGAGTTAACCAACTAATTTTAAACAATAAAAACAAAAGAATTTTCGTGATTATGGCTGATAATTATGGAAAAATCACCCAAGTAATTGGACCTGTGGTCGACATTACTTTCGATGGCGAAGGTTCGGTAGTGCCCGACATCTATACCGCACTGTCGGTAGAGCGTCGCGACGGAACTGAAATTATCTTGGAGGTGGAACAGCACATTGGTGAAAACACTGTTCGCTGCGTGGCAATGGACAGCACCGATGGATTGCAACGCGGCACTAAGGTGAAAAACCTTGGTCAGCCCATCTCCGTTCCCACCGGCGAGCAAGTGAAGGGACGCCTGCTCAATGTGATAGGCGAGCCTATCGACCACCTTAAAGAAATGAAAGGTGGCGAGCGTAGAGCAATTCACCAACCCGCTCCATCCTTCTCTGATTTGTCGATCTCGCAAGAGATTTTGTACACGGGTATCAAAGTAATCGACTTGATTGAACCCTTCTCGAAAGGTGGTAAAATCGGTTTGTTCGGTGGTGCCGGTGTGGGTAAAACCGTGCTCATTATGGAGCTGATTCATAATATTGCACGTGGTCATAATGGCTTCTCTGTGTTTACCGGCGTGGGTGAACGCACCCGTGAAGGTAACGACTTGTTGCGCGAAATGATTGAAAGCGGCGTAATCAAGTATGGCGATAAGTTTAAAGAAAACATGGCAAAAGGCGAGTGGAACCTCGATGACGTCGATATGGCTGAAGTGCAGCAGTCGCAAGCCACTTTGGTGTTCGGACAGATGAACGAACCCCCGGGTGCGCGTTTGCGTGTGGCGCTCTCAGGCCTCACCGTGGCTGAGCAATTCCGCGACCAAGACGGCGGTGGTAAAGACATCCTTTTGTTTATGGACAACATTTTCCGTTTCACTCAAGCAGGTTCCGAAGTGTCGGCTCTGTTGGGACGTATGCCTTCGGCTGTGGGTTACCAACCCACACTTGCTTCCGAAATGGGTAAGTTGCAAGAACGTATCACCTCCACCAAGAGTGGGTCTATCACCTCCGTGCAAGCCGTGTATGTGCCTGCCGACGACCTTACCGACCCCGCTCCTGCCACCACGTTCAACTTCTTGGACGCTACCACCGTGCTTAGCCGTAAAATCACCGAATTGGGTATCTATCCGGCAGTGGACCCATTGGCTTCCACTTCCCGCATTATGGACCCACACATTATCGGTCAGGAACACTACGATGTGGCTCAGCGCGTGATTCACTTGCTCCAAAAGTATCAAGAACTGCAAGACATCATCGCCATCCTCGGTGTGGACGAATTGAGCGATGCCGATAAATTGGTGGTGGCTCGTGCACGTCGTGCTCAGCGCTTCCTCTCTCAACCCTTCTTCGTGGCAGAGCAATTCACCGGTGTGCCGGGCGTGATGGTGCCATTGAATGAAACCATCCGCGGCTTCAAGATGATTCTCGACGGCGAAGTCGACGACCTCCCCGAACAAGCATTCTTGAATGTGGGCACCATCGACGATGCCATCGCTAAGGGTAAGAAGATGCTTGAAAGCATTCAAAACTAATCGGATTTTTTACAGAATCAAGCAAATTAATTTTTTAACATGACACTCAAAATCATATCAGCAGAAAAGATTGAGTTTGAAGGAACTGTGGAATCGGTTACTCTTCCCGGTGCACTTGGCTCGTTTCAGGTGCTGAAGGGTCATGCTGCACTCATCTCATCGCTCGTGCCCGGTACGATGACCTACGTGCTGGAAGGCGGCGAAACCGAAAATCGCAAGATTGCCGGAGGTGTGGCTGATATCAACCATGATGTGGTGTCGGTGTGTCTGTATTAATATATTAATGTGATGAAAAAGGTAATTACAGCAATTCTCGCTTTTGTGGTGGTGGCGCTCATGGCATTCGGATATTGGGATGCTATGAAGCATCGCGAGCACATCGGTGAGAAGCCTTTCGACCCCAAGGAAACCATCTTCGAGCACTTGGGCGACGCCTACGGCTGGGAGGTGCCCTTTAATCACAACATGCGCATCCCGCTCCCCATTATCGTGGTGGATGACCAAAATTCGCTCCATTGCTTCCTTTCAAGCAATGTGGCGCATGGCGCCACCCACGATGGCTTCTATATCGCTTCAGAAGGCGAATATAAAGGCAAAGTGGTGGGCACTGATGCCAATGGTAAGGAATATAGGCCACTCGATTTCTCTATCACCAAAAATGCTGCCGGCATCTTCATCTCCGCCTTCTTGGTAGTGTTGATGGTGATGAGCATCCGAAATTGGTATAAAAAGCACCAAATGAAAGCGCCGCGCAAATTCACTGCCGCACTGGAAATGGTGGTGGAATTTGTGTACCACGACACTATTCGCCCCATTATGGGTAAAGAGGCACCCAAATACGGACCCTATTTGCTCACTTGCTTCTTCTTCATCCTCACGATGAACTTGCTGGGATTGATAGTGATATTCCCGGGTGGCGCCAATCTCACCGGCAATTTGGCAGTGACGATGGTGCTTGCCGTAGCCACTTTCTTGGTGACCAACCTCACCGGCAACAAAGAATATTGGAAAGAAATTTTCTGGCCCGATGTGCCCGTGGCATTGAAATTGCCTCTGATGCCCGTGATTGAAATTTTCGGCATCTTCACCAAGCCCATCGCCCTAATGATTCGTTTGTTTGCCAATATGATGGGCGGCCACATGGTGGTGATTGTGTTTATGTCGCTGATATTCATTTTCGGCGGCCTCTTCGGAGTGGCAGTGGGTGCAGGCACCTCGGTGTTCTCCCTCGCTTTCTCCTTATTTATGCTCTTGCTCGACACATTGGTGAGTTTCATCCAAGCCTATGTGTTCACCATTCTCTCCACCATGTTTATCTTTATGGCTCATCCGCAGCATCATGGTGCAGAACATCAAGAAATTACTGAATAATTAAAACATCAAAAAAATAAAAAACTATTAAAACTTAAAGACTATGTTAAGTATGATTTTAGCAGCTGAAGCTATTGCAGCCCTTGGTGCAGCAATCGGCGCAGGTATCGCAGCTATCGCAGCAGGTATCGGTATTGGTAAAATTGGTGGTGCAGCTATGGAAGCCATTGCACGTCAACCACAATCCACCGGCGACATTCGTAGCAACATGATTGTGATTGCAGCACTTATCGAAGGTGTGGCATTCTTCGCACTCATCGTTTGTATTCTCGCGTTGTTCCTCTAATATTCCTCTTAATTCATTAGCTAACAATGGAACTGTTTAAGCCTGAGTATGGCTTGGTGTTCTGGATGTTTTTGGCATTTGCGTGCTTGTATTTCATCCTGGCAAAATGGGCTTGGCCGTTTATCATCAAATCGATGGAAGAGCGTGCCGACCTCATCGACAAAGGCGTGGCCTATGCGCAAGAAGCAAAGGCACACCTCGATAATGCCAAGGCTGAAGCCGAACAAGTGATTGCCGAAGCTCGAAAGCAACAAGCCGACATCCTTCGCGATGCAGCTAAAATGAAGTCCACCCTCATCGAAGAGGCAAAAGTGGCGGCTGCTGAAGAAGCGAAGAAAGTGACTGAAGCTGCTCAGGTAGCCATCGACCAGGCTCGCAAGGAATCAGAGAAACAATTGCGCCAAGAAGTGAGCGCTTTCGCGCTACAAATCGCTGAGCAAGTGGTGCGCCAAAATATGGCAAACGACAATGCGCAGCGCGCCCTGGTAGAAAAATTGTTGAACGAGGTTGAGACTAAAAACTAATTAGTGATATGAACGACGGACTTATTCCCAATCGATACGCAAAGGCGCTTTTTAAAGCTGCCGCCGAAGCCAAGGAGCAAGCTCAAATCTACACCGAAATGAAGCAACTGCTCTGCGCCTTCGACACCGTGCCCGCTTTAAAAGCCACTGTCAACAATCCGTTTATCGCTGTCGATGAAAAGGAAAAAGTGCTCTTGACCGCTGCCGGAGCTAAGCCCGACAGCACTCTCAAGAAATTCATATCGCTGGTTATTCAGAAGAATCGTGCCTCTTTCCTGCGTTCCATGGCCCATGCCTACTTAAAACTCTATCGCGAGGCCTTTGGTATCGCCAGCGTTGAAATCGCATCGGCAATTGCCCTTTCCGATAGCGAAATCAGCGGTATTTTGGATGCAGTGAAGCGTCAGCTCGGCGGCAAAACTATGGAGCAATCCGTGAAAGTGGACCCACAACTCATTGGTGGATTCACCGTAAGTGTCGACGGGATGGTGCTCGACGCATCAATTAAAAATGAATTAAAGAAACTGCGTTTAAAACTCCTAAGTTAGAAAAGCGAGATGATAAACCCAAGTGAAATATCTGAAATACTGAAACAGCAACTCAGCGACGTGCAGCAAAAAGTGTCGTTTGAGGAAGTTGGTACAGTGCTCGAGGTGGGCGACGGCGTGGCACACGTGTATGGACTCGACAATGTGGAGGCCAACGAGCTCGTTGAGTTCGAAAATGGTGTCACCGGCGTGGCAATGAACCTCGAAGAAAGCAATGTAGGTGTCATCCTTATGGATAAGGTGGACTCGGTGAAGGAGGGCATGAAAGTGACCCGCACCGGGCAAATCGCCTCCATCCCCGTGGGTGAAGGCCTCTTGGGCCGCGTAATCAATGTGCTGGGTGAACCTATCGACGGCAAAGGACCCATTGAGGGTGAATTGCTCCGCCTGCCTTTGGAAAGAAAGGCTCCCGGTGTGATTTTCCGTCAGCCCGTGAACCAGCCGTTGCAAACCGGTTTGAAGGCTATCGACTCTATGATTCCCATCGGACGCGGTCAGCGCGAATTGATTATCGGCGACCGACAAATTGGTAAAACGGCAATCGCACTCGACACCATCATCAATCAAAAAGCAGGCTACGAGGCCGGTAAGCCGGTCTACTGCATCTACGTGGCCATCGGACAAAAGGCTTCCACCGTGGCTGCCCTCGTGAATGAGCTCACTCAGCACGGTGCCATGCCCTATTCTATCGTGGTGGCTGCCACAGCTGCCGATTCAGCAGCCATGCGCTACTATGCTCCATTTGCAGGCGCCGCCATCGGTGAATTTTTCCGCGATTCGGGCCGCGACGCACTCGTGGTGTACGACGACCTCTCGAAACAAGCTGTGGCTTATCGCGAAATTTCATTGATTTTGAAGCGCCCGTCAGGCCGTGAAGCATATCCCGGCGATATCTTCTATCTGCATAGCCGCTTGCTCGAGCGTGCCGCAAAAATCAACGACAACCAAGAAGTGGCTGCCGCAATGAACGACCTTCCCGAGGTGCTCAAGCCCATGGTGAAAGGTGGTGGCTCACTCACTGCACTCCCCATTATCGAAACTCAAGCCGGCGACGTGTCGGCCTACATTCCCACCAACGTAATTTCCATTACCGACGGTCAGATTTATCTCGAATCCGCACTCTTCAATAATGGTATCCGTCCGGCTGTGAATGTGGGTATCTCCGTGTCGCGTGTGGGTGGTAATGCCCAAATCAAGTGCATGAAAAAGGTGGCAGGCACACTGAAGATTGCCCAAGCACAGTTCCGCGAATTGGAATCGTTCACCAAATTTGGTGGCGATATCGACCCCGTGACTGCGCGCACCATCGACACCGGCCGCAAAAACGAACGCCTCTTGGTGCAGCCCCAATACGAACCCGTGGCTGTGGAACATCAAGTGGCAGTGATTTATTGCGGTGTGAACGGATTGCTCGAAAAAGTGCCTATCGACAAAGTGGCTGAGTTTGAAAAACTCTTCATCCAATATTTGCAAGCCAAGCACCAAGCCGACGTGCTCGATGTGCTCAAAAGCGGAAAAATTGATGCAGATGTGGAAAGCAAACTCCGTGCCGCAGCACTCGAAATCGCAGGCAAATATTCCGCTTAATCCCATAGCCGGATAAAGTAGTTGTGATATAGCATATTATTTAATTATATGTCAACATTACGAGAACTTAAAAGTAGAATTGGTTCGGTTTCTTCCACAGAGAAAACTACCAGCGCGATGAAAATGATTTCGTCGGCAAAAATGCACAAGTTCACCTCGCAGCTTCAGCGCTTGTTGCCGTATCGCAACATGGTGCAATCTGTGATAGGACACTTGCTTGCCACCGATGTGGAATATTCATCGCCACTGATCAATGTGCGAGAAGTGAAAAAGGTGGCTTTGGTGGCTTTCGGCTCCGACGATGGTTTGTGTGGCGCATTCAATATCTATGTGAGCAAATTCTTGCTCCAAACCATCGCTGCCACGCGTCAAAAATTCGGTGCCAATGTGGCAATCACCATCATTCCCGTTGGTAAGAAGATGGCGAAAGCGCTGCAGGGAATGAAGAATCCCGACTTTGAAGTGCGCACGGTGGAAGGTGTGAACACGCGCAGCAATGCCGATCAGCTCCACGATTTCACCGAAATGCTTCGCGAGTGTTTTCTTGATGGCACCTACGACCAAGTTAGCTTGGTGTATATGCACTTCAAGAGCACCAGCCGCCAAATCCCTACTTGCGAGCAAATGTTGCCTGTAAGCTACGAGGCGCTGATGAGCACTGCCGACCGCTCGGTGGCTAATCTGCCTTGTATCTTTGAACCCGATGCTAATTCAATTTTCAATAGCGTGCTGCCGCTCTACATCCGCTCGATGATGCAAGAAGTGTTCACCGAAAGTTGCGCCTCGGAGCAGGCTTCGCGTGTGATGGCGATGCAAACCGCCAGCGACAATGCTAAAGAACTGCTCGACGAACTCAATTTGGAATACAACAAACTTCGTCAGCAGGGCATCACCACCGAATTGCTCGACATTTTGGGCGGACAGGTGGAACGCTAATGGAAATAGATAAGTCCACATTTTGGAGAATCCCCGATGCTATACCGGTCGGGGATCACTCCAATTCAAGAATAAACAATTTTGATTACGCGGTATAGAACATTTTTTGACATTGACTTATATTACTTATGAGCATTAAGGAGTATTTTTCTTCTCTTTTTAAGGGTCTTTACAGCCTGATAAAAGGTATGGAGGTGACGGGTAAGGAACTCGTGACCAAAAAAGTTACTGAGCAGTACCCCGAAAATCGCGACACCTTGCAAATACCGGAGCGATTTAGGGCCACGCTTCAGTTTGTATACGATGAGGAGGGTTACCACAAATGCACAGGCTGTAAAACGTGTGAACGCAACTGCCCTAATGGTACGATCCAAATCACCACTAAAATGGTGGATTTGCCTAATGGCAAAAAGAAAATGAAACTCGATAAATACATCTACGACTTGGGGAGCTGCACGTTTTGCGACCTTTGCGTGCTTTCTTGCCCTTTCAAAGCTATCGAGTTTAGCAACGACTTCGAGCAGTCGGTGTTCCGTCGCGAAGCGTTGGTAAAACAATTGAATTATCTGCCAGAAAAGGAGAAGCCTGCTCCCGCTCCAGTAGTTAAGCCTGCCACTTCCGCACCTGCCGAAGGGGCAACCAAGCCCGCTGCCGCACCACAGAGTGCTGCTGCTCCGGCATCCAATTCAGAAAATAAAGAAAACAAATAAACATGGAATCAGTAGGAAATATTATTTTGTATTTCATAATTGCGATTGCAATTATTGTGTTCTCGCTTCTGGCGGTCACCACTCGTAAGATTCTGCGTTCGGCCACCTACTTGCTATTTGTGCTCTTTGCCACTGCACTCGTGTATTTCCAACTCGATTTCGAGTTCTTGGGTGCTGTGCAAATTGCCGTCTATGCCGGTGGTATTCTTGTCTTGTTTGTGTTTGCTATTATGCTTACCCACAAGCCGGGCAAGGAAGCTGAGCCGCTCACTTCGCAGAAGCGCATTATGGGACTTTCGGCTGCCGTGTTAGGTGTGGCAGTGTGTGGTTATGCCTTGGTGAGCTATGGCCAATTCTGTGCGCAGCAATTGCTGCCTGCAGGCGACTATAGCATTGAGCAAATTGGTAAAGCCTTGCTCAATAGCGACAAATTTGGACTTTTGCTCCCATTTGAGGCTGTGAGTGTGTTGTTATTAGCATGTATAATTGGTGGTGTGGTAATTGCGCGCCGCAGATAATAGCATAGGAGGACAAAGATATGGATATCAATATTTTAATGTATCTCGTTCCCAGCCTCATTATGTTTGGCTGTGGTGTGTACGGCTTCATCACCCGTAAGAATATGATTGCAATTTTGATTTCGCTCGAACTCATGCTCAATTCGGTGGATATCAATTTTGCTGTGTTTAACCGATACTTGTTCCCTGGACAGATGGATGGCATGTTTTTCGCCCTGTTTGCAATTGCTATTGCAGCTGCCGAAACTGCCGTTGCCTTGGCTATTGTGATCAATGTGTTCCGCATTGCCAAGAAGGTGGACATTAATCAAATCACAAAACTGAAGTTCTAAGGATTATGGATTTTAATATTACAATTGCAGTTGTTGCCCTTCCGCTGTTGATGTTCTTGTTTTTAGGACTCGCAGGTGTGAAAATGGGGCGTAAACTGACCGGTGTGCTTGGCGTGATAGGCCAAGGTGTAACCACCGTATTGGCCTACGGGGTGGCACTTACCTATTTCTTTGGCACCGGTCAAGGTCAGATGGTGGATGGTGTGCGCCAAACCATTATCGTGGCTGATTGGGAATGGCTCAATCTGGGCGATAAGGTGATGGCAAATATTGGCTTTGAGCTTGATCCTATCTCGGCGATGATGCTCATCGTTATCACCACTATCTCTTTCTTTGTGCATCTCTACAGTTTGGGCTACATGAGCGACCATCACGGTAATGCTGAGAAGGGATTCCAGCGCTATTATTCGTTCCTCGCATTGTTCACTTTCTCAATGCTGGGCATGGTGGTGGCTACCAACATTTTTCAAATTTTTGTATTCTTTGAAATGGTGGGCGTTTCGTCCTACTTGCTCATCGGTTTCTATTATAGCTCGCCCGCGGCTATTCACGCTTCGAAGAAGGCATTTATCGTTACTCGTTTGGCGGATTTCTTCTTCCTTTTCGGCGTGATTGTGCTGGGCTATGCAGTGAGCACACTCACCACACTCGTGCCCGAGGGTGAAAGTGCGTTGAGTTTTGCCACTCTGCTTTCTCAGCCCGATGCCATTTCGCAAGCCCTCAATTCGGTTACCTTCTTTGGAATGCCTGCTTTGCCTTTGGCACTGATTTGCATCTTCATTGGTGGTGCCGGTAAGTCGGCTATGTATCCGCTCCACATTTGGCTGCCCGATGCTATGGAGGGTCCCACTCCGGTGTCGGCATTGATTCACGCCGCTACCATGGTGGTGGCAGGTGTGTTCTTGGTGGCTCGCTTGTTCCCGCTCTATGTGATTTGCGATGTGGCAATCAATGTGGTGGCTGTCACCGGTGCCTTCACGGCATTCTATGCTGCTGCCGTGGCTTGTGTGCAAAGCGACATTAAGCGCGCACTTGCATTCTCCACACTCTCGCAAATTGCCTATATGATGACAGCCTTAGGTGTGAGCACCGCTGCCGGTCATGGCGAAGAAGGTGGTTTGGGTTATATGGCTTCTATGTTCCACCTCTACACCCACGCCATGTTTAAGGCATTGCTCTTCTTGGTGGCAGGTGCAGTGATTCACGCCGTTCATAGCAACGAAAACAGTGCCATGCACGGTTTGCGCAAATATATGCCCATCAGCAATATCGCCTTCTTGATTGGCTGCTTGGCTATCGCAGGTATTCCGCCATTTGCCGGTTTCTTCTCTAAAGACGAAATCTTGGTGGCTTGCTACGAAAAAGGCACTTTCTGGGGCTTGTGGATGTCGATGGTGGCAGGTATGACCGCTTTCTATATGTTCCGCATCTACTTCCTGATTTTCCACTGGAAGGAACACGAAGTGCACGAAGGCCACGACGCTCCGCACGAAGGTCCATGGACTATGAGTGTGCCGCTGATTGTGCTTTCCGCAGTGTCGGTGGTGGCAGGTTTGGTGCCTTTCGGCGAGTTGGTTACTGCTGATGGCAAAGCCTTGCACACCCACATGAACTACACTGTGGCTATCTCCAGCGTGTGTGTGGCTTTGGTGGGAATCGGCTTGGCATTCAAGCTCTATTATAAAGAGAACCCGCTCCCCGCTCGCATGAAAAATGCTTGCTCGGGATTGTGGGAGGCTGCTTACCGCCGTTTCTATATGGACGAATTCTATCAGTTTATCACCCACAAAGTGATTTTCCAAAAAATTTGCAAACCCATTGCATGGTTTGATCGTCATTGCATCGACGGCTTCTTCAATCTCCTTGGCGACGTGACCAATTCTTGCAGTTTTGCCATCCGTCGCTTACAATCGGGTAATGTGCAAACTTATGTGTATGTCTACCTCATGGGCGCTATGCTCTTGGCAGCCGTTACTTTAGTGTGTGTTCTGATTTAATACAATGGTTCTTTAAATTGAATTGATTATGATTTTCGATAATATATTAATTTATTTCGTAATTGTCCCGCTTCTTACGCTTCTGGGACTTGCTCTTTGTCAAAACAAAGGCATCAAGGCGATTAGAACCGTTGCTGCCACAGGCGCCACTGTGCTGGTGGCTCTCGCCATCTACCTTGTGGTGTATTTCTTGCAAGAACGCGGCGCCAACAATCAAGCACAAATGTTGCTCACCGATAGCTGGTGCTGGTATGCGCCGCTCAATATTAATTTGGCGCTCGGTGTCGACGGAGTGTCGGTGGTGATGATTCTGCTTTCCGCTTTTATCGTGTTTGCAGGTGTGTTTGCTTCGTGGAAAATCGACCCGCTACCTCGCCAATTCTTCATGTGGTTCTACCTCCTTTCCATCGGTGTGTTCGGCTTCTTCATTTCCGTGGACTTGTTCACCATGTTCATGTTCTACGAAGTGGCTCTTATCCCAATGTATCTCTTGATTGGTGTGTGGGGCTCTGGCGACAAGAATTATTCCGCTATGAAGCTCACCCTCATGCTTATGGGTGGCTCTGCATTCTTGATGCTTAGCATTTTGGGTATTTACTACCACTCTTCAGCCGATGGTAATCTCACCATGAATCTGCTGGAAGTGGCTCAAAATAATGCCATTCCTCATCAGTGGCAATTATTCCTCTTCCCCATGGCGTTTGTGGGCTTTGGTGTGCTGGGTGCTATGTTCCCCTTCCACACATGGTCGCCCGATGGTCACGCATCTGCCCCCACAGCGGTGTCGATGCTCCACGCCGGCGTGTTGATGAAATTAGGTGGCTACGGTTGCTTCCGTGTGGCTATCTATTTGATGCCCTACGCTGCCACTGAATTGGGTTGGATTTTCCTCACCCTCACCGGCATCAGCATCGTGTATGGCGCCTTCAGTGCTTGCGTGCAAACCGACCTCAAGTACATCAATGCCTATTCTTCCGTGAGCCACTGCGGTATGGTGCTCTTTGCCATTTTGATGTATAATCAAACTGCCATGACCGGTGCCGTGCTTCAAATGCTCTCTCACGGTTTGATGACAGCCCTCTTCTTTGCCCTCATCGGTCAGATTTACGGCCGCACCCACACCCGCGACATCCGCGATATGGGTGGTATGATGCACATCATGCCTTATTTGGGCGTGGGCTATGTGATTGCCGGTTTGGCTTCGTTGGGTTTGCCGGGCTTGAGCGGTTTCGCTGCCGAAATGACCATCTTCTTCGGTTCGTTCCAAGAAGCCGGATTGCTCCAGCGTGTGTTCACCGTGGCAGCATGTGCTTCCATCGTGATTACCGCCGTCTACATCTTGCGAGTGGTGGGCAAATTGCTCTTTGGTGAGGTGCAAAACGAGCACCATCGCCAGCTCACCGATGCAGTGTGGTTTGAGCGCTTCAGCACCACCGTGCTCATTTGCTCTGTGGCGGCAATCGGCTGTTTCCCCAACTTCTTTGGTGATATCATTCGCGATAGTTTTCTCCCAGTGGTTGATGCTATTAAGAATGTGCTTTAATAAAAGTGTTGAATTTAAAAATCGATAAGATATACAAATGGATTATTCTCAATTTTTAATGATGCCGCAAGAAATAGGTTTGTTGGCTACTTTCTTGTTAGTATTCCTTTATGACACTTTTATGCCCTGCAAGTGCCAAAAGCAACTCCCTGTGTTCACCGCAGTGGTGTTTGCCATCTACACGGCTTTCAGCTTCATTCCTTGCTGCACAGGCACTGCCTTTGCAGGCATGTTTGAGCAAAGCCAAGCCACTTGGGCAATGAAGGCCATTCTCAATATAGGTACGTTCTTGGTGATTCTGCAAGCCGTGAAATGGACCAATAGCGATTTCGTGAGCGTTCGCCGAGGCGAATTCTACGAACTGCTCTTGCTCACCCTCTTTGGTATGTACTTGATGATTTCCGCACGTAATTTCCTCTTGTTCTACATCGGCCTCGAAACGGCTTCCTTGCCGCTTGCAGCCCTTGCAGCATTTGAGAAAAATCATTACGAATCGCGCGAAGCGGCTGCCAAATACATTTTCACTGCCGTGTTCTCGTCTGCCATCATGTTGCTCGGCGTTTCGTTTGTGTATGGCTTGAGCGGCTCGCTCAATTTTGCTTGCATTGGGCAAACGCTCGTCACCAAGCAATCCGCGCTGCTCATCGTGGCTGTGGCATTCGTGATTGCCGGTGTGGGCTTCAAGCTCTCGCTCGTGCCCTTCCACAACTGGACTGCCGACGTGTACCAAGGTGCGCCCACAGCTGTCACTTCCTATCTGTCGGTCATCTCTAAAGGTTCTGCAGCTTTCGCCTTCTTGGTGATTCTCACTCAAGTGTTTGGCGCCGTGTATGCCGATGTGTGGAAATGGATGCTTTATGCCGTGATTGTGCTCACCATCACCGTGGGTAACCTCTTTGCCGTGCGTCAGCGCAACCTCAAGCGATTCTTGGCGTTCTCGTCAATCTCCCAAGCCGGCTACATTATGCTCGGTGTGATTGCCGCCAACTCCATTGGTATGGCTTCCATGATGTATTATGTGGTGGTTTACATCTTCTCCAACCTTGCCGCCTTTGCAGTGATTGCTGCCATTGAGCGCCACACCGGAAAGGTGACCACCGACGATTATAACGGATTGTTTAAAACCAATCCTTGGCTTTCCTTCACCATGATGGTGGCAATGTTCTCTTTGGCAGGTATTCCGCCATTTGCCGGCTTCTTTAGCAAATTCTTTGTGTTTGCCGGCGCTTTGAAGGACGCCGATGTAGCTTTGTATGTACTCGTATTGATTGCTTTAATTAATACCATTATTTCGCTCTACTACTACTTGCTCGTGGTGAAGGCGATGTTCATCCGTCAGGACGACTGCGCTATTCCCACGCTTCAGTCGCATTGGAGCGAAAAAGCAGGCATGATTATTTGCGTGCTTGGTATTGTGCTCCTGGGTGTGGTGAGCTGTGTTTACACCAATTTGGAGGCATTTGCTTCGGTATCCGGTAGTTTATTCCAACTCATACGTTGACATAAGCCCTTTTACCTTAATACATTAATTATCTAAAAACCGGAAGAAGGAGAAATGCTAACCGATTTCTCCTTCTTTTTAATTTTCCGGGAGCACCGTTTTTCGGGTAAATTATTAGCTTTCAAGATTTTTTAATGTAATTTTGCATTTTTGCTCCAATGATACTCTCTGCTATGCTGTAGCGCTGATTTTCAGGGCTTAGCGGCGGCGTGTGTTATATCCCTTTGGCGTGAGGCTCTTTGGATTGTGGGCGTTTTTTTTGTACCTTTGCCTTTGAATAAGAAGAAAATGGAGCTACCGGCGCTATGGATTGCCCGTGGATTTGTTCTTCTTTGTGAGTGTTTTGGCGATGAATTTCATCAGCCCAAACCTCTTTTGTTGTGATAACACGTGGTCTCTCACGCCCATTTTTTATGATAACTACGCTTCGAATGAAATTGCATATTTTTGCCACATTAGCATCACTTTTGATGGCCTTCACCGCGGTGGGGGCTAACCATGTGTATGTGAAAAGCCGGGCTAATTTGAGGTGCGAAGGCTATTTCCCTCAAATCAGTGCCGATGGCAAAAAGGTGATTTCTGCCACCACCGATGCCAAAAAGCTCTACATCTACGATATGGAAACGCAAAAGCGCGACCTTGTGGCTGATGAGGGCTCGCCGGGCTTTGAAGCCATTTTTGGCAACGATGGCAAGGTGTATTATGTGGCGATGAGCATCGACAAAAACCACATCATTCGGCGCTCGGGTAGGGTGTTCGACCCCTCTACCGGCGAAAATCAGGAATTGCTGCCCGAGCAGCATGGCGCCGTGCACGCCATCAATGGCACCAATGGCACCGCCATTGTGGGCGAGCAGAAGGAGTGGAATGTGACCAATGCGGGCACTTTTGCTTGGGCGCTCGGTTCTCAACTCTTTATCTACCGCAATGGAAAAAAGCGGACCTACTCGCCCGTGAATGTGCAAACCGGCTACCTCTGGGTCGATGTGTCGCCCGATGGCAAAAAGGTGCTGTTCCAAGTGCCTGCCGTGGGGCTGTATGTGTGCGATGTTGCCACCGGTAGGGTGCTCCAAAAGCTCAATCGCTGCCTGATGCCGCGTTGGTACAACAACGACCTGATTGTGGCGCAAGGCACAGGCCGATGGGGCTACCACATCATCATTTTCCGTGCCGATGGCACCGGCGACATCCAGTCGCTTGCCAATGGCGAAAGTGTGATGCCGTCGGTGAGTGGCCACAATGTGATTTACACCACCAAAGGGGGCAGTGTGAAACTTCTCACGCTCGAAACGCCAGAAGAGCACGCCGAGCGCTTGGAGCAGGAACGGATCGAAGCCGAACGCATCGCGAAAGAAAAAGCCGAAGAGGCGGCCCGTGCCGAGGCTGAAAAACAAGCGGCGGAAGCTGAAAATAATCAATAACGTGCCTCGCAAGGCTAAGAAAAATGTAACAACCAACGATATATGAGATTTTTTAAATACATCCTTTTGTTCACCATTAGCGTCCTAATGCCGCTCTCGGCAGGGGCACAGCAGCGTAGTGCGCAAAGCCGAGAGGTGCCTGCACCCAAGGCTAAGCCTGCTACTAAGGAGCAAAAGGTGCCGATGAAATCTCAAAAGCGCTCTTCTTCGCAGAATGTGCCTCCCGCTTCCTCGGGTGTGTTACGTCCTCGTGTGTTTCTCAATCCCGGTCACGGTGGCCACGATAGCGACGACCGTCCTTGCCCCTTCTTCAACGAGGGAATGCAGCAGCGTGTGGAATACTACGAATCCGACAGCAACCTGAAATGCGCTATGGCAATGAAGGATATTTTGCGCGAACGTGGCTACGAGGTGTTTATGTCGCGTGTGAACAACACCACTGCCGACGACCTCAATCTCTTCGAAATCCACCAATTGGCTCTCAATAGCGGCGCCGATGTGTTTTTCTCCATCCATAGCAATTCGTCGGGCTCTTCTCGCCGCGTGAATTTTCCATTCGTGATTTATCGCGGATACGATGGGCAGGAGGCTGCCGAAGGAAGCGAATATTTGGCGTCGATTGTGGCATCGAATTTGGCGGATATGGAAGCCACCTCGTGGAGCAGGGGTGGATTGATTCACGGCGACTGGACCTTCTATCGCTCTCGCTCGGGTTTGGGCGTGTTCCGCTGGAACAAACTGCCGGGCGTGCTCTCTGAAAACTGTTTCCACGACTATCAAATCGAACGCGAACGCTTGCTCAACAAAGACTACTGCTGGCTCTTGGGCATGATCAACAGCCGTTCGCTCGACAAATTCTTCAATCGACCGAGCCAAAAATTCGGTGAGGTGGCAGGCTTGGTGCGCTTCGATTATCCCCGTAAGGGTAAAAAACTGAAGGCTTTCGGCAAGGATGCTTATCAGCCGCAAAACGGTGTGCCCATCGAACTTTGTGACTTGGATGGCAATCCTGTCCAAACTTACTATATCGACAACTACAACAATGGTTTCTATTGCTTCACCCGTGTGCGCCCGGGCCGCTACTTGGTGGCTATCGATGGGGTAGACGACCATGAAGTGGAGGTGAAAGCCGACAAAACTTCCTACTATAATATCACCATCATCACTCAACCGCAAACCGAAGACTACCTCGACGACATCACCGTGGTCCACAGCCAAGAACCCGAACCCGACGAATCCCTCCTCTCCAACGGAGAAGAAGCCCAATAACCCCGCAGAGTTAGCAACACCTAATGCGCCCCCCCCCCTCGCACAGGAAGTGTAAATATATTATGTAACTATTCAGCTATGCTATAATATCATAGACATTTAGGTTGGACCGACTGTG
>JBJECV010000236.1:0-18964 GCA_051871435.1 Sodaliphilus sp.
GCCGTCTCCGACGGCGGTTAGCGTTTTCGCCGGCCTTAGTGTGGTTGCCCCCACATTTTTTCTACTGATCCATAGAAAGCCCTATTGTTGATGATTTGGAACGGCTGCCCGCCATTGTACAAAAATGTGAGCGTGATGTGGTCGCACTCATTTGAGGGATGAAACACTAATTCAGAGTCGGCATTCGGTTGAAAGAGGTTTTCGTCAAAATTTTTTCCACGGCGCAAAGGTATATAAGGCAAGTGAAATGTGCAAATATTTTCCAAGAAAAAATCAAGAAAAAAATTTTTGGGGAAACAATTTTGTTATAAAATAATTGTAAACAATTAAATATCAATAGGATAAATATTTATATTGAAAATTTCTTTATTTGCGTTTTTGAATAGAATTTTTATTTTTTGAAATAATTGATACGGAGGGTTTGCATAGAATACATCAAAAGGAGGCGAAACTATGTAAAATTTGGGTGGCTATTGGAGGAGGGCGGTGAATAGGGGAGATATGTGGGTGGGGGCTATTACGTGGTGGTTGCCGATGGGCGATTTGAGGAAATAGTCGGCTTGGTTGGGGTTGAGCAATTGGAGGAGCTGTTGGGTGCGGCAGAGATTGGGTTCGCTGAGGCTCTTTTTTAATGTGGCTTCCAATGCCACGAAGCGTGAGAGGTCGCCGCTTGCTTTGCAAATGGTGACGGGTCCTTCTGCCATTTGGCCGCGAATGCCTATGCCAATGCCGCTTTCGAAATGGGTGTCGAGTTCGTATCGATTGACCATATTGAGGGGTATGGTGCAATGTGCCAATAAGATTTCGCCGGTGATTGGATTGATGCGCGAAGGATTGGCTTGGAAGCCCGACACGCCGGTGAGCTCGTGCACAATAGTCATCGTAATCATCGTGGGCACATCGCCTTCGCATCCGGCGATGATACCCTCTGCATTGAGGCGCGCCAAGGCATAGCAGCCGGTGTTGTGCACGGCGCCAAGGAGGTCGAAGCACCGGATGGTGAAACCGTTCAGCCGGTGGCGATTCACCACTTGCTTCAGTGCAAAGTAGAGGCTTATGGCGCCCGGCACAGCATCTTTTAAGGCAGTGCAAGGAGCTAGTTGTGCCAAGGCCTCACATTCTGCGGGCTGCTGCTGCACGGTTTCGAGTGCGGCGAGCACCTCTTGAATGTCAATATTCACCAATTCTATGCCGAGTTTGCTTTTTAGCGCCACCGAACTTGCCATGCTGGCAATGAGCCAATCGCTGGGTGCGCCAATCACTCCTAAGCGCTTGCCCTGGAGTGATTTTCGTGCGCTTTCCACGCGGTGGAGCATGTGGATACGCGAATTGACGTACGCCTTATCGCCGTGAATGATTTCGCCCTTCAGATTGTTTTGCTGTAAATAGGAAAGGATTTCCATTGATGCAGCCAGCGAATTGCTTTTGCCGGAAGTGAGCAGGTAGAAGGGGCGGTCGCTTTGGTGGAGGAGGGAGGGAAGCTGTGCTTTCAGCAAGCCTTCGGTGCCACCGGTGCGCACATAGATGAGGCAGAGGTCGGCTTCCCCATAGTGGGCGAAATCTTCTTCGTGGCAAGAAAATTGGAAATTGAAATCGGCAAAAAAATCAGCGGTTTCTTTTTTGATGGCTGCTTCGTGGTGTAGCGAAGAGGTGAGGGTATGGATAGAGATACTCATAATGGTAATCGTTTTTAGGGGGAAAGGAATAATAATCACAAAAGTAGGTGTTTTGAAGCAAAATCAAAAAGAATCACCGATATTTTTTCAGTGATTCTTTTGTAAGGGGGTAGCAAATGTCGGTTTTGCAAATGCTTTCTCTCAGGCGATTAGCAAGTGCCACATTTCATTTTTTGAGCATTGAATTTGCTTTTGGGGGCGCCACATTTCGGGCATTTCCAATGTTCTGGAAGTTGTGCGAAAGGGGTTTGGGGTTCCACACCATGCTCGGGGTCGCCACACTTGGGGTCGTAAACGTACCCGCACACACTACATACAAATTTTTCCATATCGGTTATGATTTTTAGGGTTAATAACTACATCACAAATTTACGCACAAAATGCGCTTTTGGTAACTGTGCTTTTGATAATTTACCAATTATTGTGATGCGTTAATCAAAAAAATCTTAATTCAACCTTTGCGCCGGCGGGGCGGGCGATAATTTCGGCGGGGTGGCGGGGTGGTGGCGCTATTGCCGGGATAGAGTTGCGAGATGATGTCGGTGCGGTGGAGGCGGCGCAGCGAGGCGATGATGTCGGCTTTATTGGCTTTTTCGTACCAAAAGAAATACTTGCGTTGTGCCAGTTTTTCTTCTTTGGTTTTTGCCGATGTCACGGGTTGAAGGGTGTAGGGATGATAGCCCGTGTAGAACGCTTCGGTGCTCACCGTCATAGGTGTGGGCGTGAAATCCTGCACTTGCTCCAAATGGAAATCCATGCTCTTGGTGATAGCAGCCAGCTCCGCCATATCTTCTTCGGTGCACCCCGGGTGCGATGAGATGAAATACGGTATGATTTGCTGCTTTAAGCCATATTTGGAATTGAGGCGGTCGAAGATGGCTTTAAATCGGTGAAAGAGGCTGAACGAGGGTTTGCGCATCAAATTCAGCACTGCATCGGAGGTGTGCTCCGGTGCCACCTTCAGTCTGCCCGACACATGGAATCGAATCAATTCTTCATTGTATTGCCGATTGGTGCGGTCCACGGTTTCATCGCCGGTGGGGTGCATCGACAGGTCGTAGCGTACGCCACTGCCAATAAATGATTTTTTCACTTCCGGTAAGGCGTCCACCGTGTGGTAGATGTCGAGCAAAGCGCTGTGGTCGGTGTTGAGATTGGGGCAAGGCTTGGGATGCAGACACGACGGGCGCGTGCATTTTTGGCAGTGGCTCAAATCCTTGCCGTGCATGCCATACATATTAGCGCTGGGTCCGCCCAAATCGCTGATATAGCCCTTAAAATCGTCCATTTTTACCACCTGCTGCACCTCGCGCATGATGCTCTCTTTGCTTCGCGAGGCAATGAATTTGCCTTGATGCGCACTAATGGTGCAGAAGGCGCAACCGCCAAAGCACCCCCGGTGCATATTCACCGAATGGCGAATCATTTCGTAGGCAGGGATGCGTTTGCCTTGGTAGCGAGGGTGTGGCAAACGGGTGTAGGGGAGGTCGAAAGTGGCGTCAATTTCCTCGGTGGTCATAGGCGGATTGGTGCGGTTCACCTTAATTGCCACATCGCCGCAGGCTTGCCATAGGGTGTGGCCATTCCACATATTGGATTCTATTTCAATGGTTTTGCAATTTTCGGCTTGTTTTTTCTTGTCGGCAAGGCAGGTTTCAAAACTGTGGAGCACCACATCGCTGCCCTCTGTAGGCAGTTCTGAAATGGGGCGCCGCACCACGGTTTGCGGAATGTGGAGCAAACTTTCGATGGGCATCCTATCGTGGAGGGCATCGGCAATTTGTACCATCGGTTTTTCGCCCATGCCATACACCAAAATGTCGGCAGGGCTGTCCATAAGAATGGAAGGCACGAGTCGGTCTTTCCAATAGTCGTAGTGCGCCACGCGGCGTAGCGACGCCTCAATGCCGCCCACCACCACCGGCACATCGGGGAAAAGGCGCTTCAGAATTTCGCTATACACGATAGTGGGGTAGTCGGGGCGCTGACCGGGTCGTCCATCCGGGGTGTAGGCGTCGTCGCTGCGGCGCCGACGATTGGCAGTGTAGTGGTTCACCATCGAATCCATTGCACCGGCGGAAACGCCGAAAAACAGCCGCGGCTTGCCCAATTTCTTAAAATCGCGCAAATCGTCGCGCCAATTGGGTTGCGGCACGATAGCCACCCGATAGCCGCGCGCTTCAAGCACGCGTCCAATCACAGCCGCGCCCATCGAAGGGTGGTCGATATAGGCATCGCCCGAGAAAATGATGACATCAATGTAATCCCATCCCAAATGGTCGATTTCCTTTTTGGTGGTAGGCAACCATTGCCCTTGAATCCGATGACTTCCTTCGTACCTTTGCTTCATTCCGATTGCTGTTCGATTTTTTGTTTGAGTTTAATGATTTCGTCGCGGTATTGTGCGGCTTCGAGGAAGCGCATTTCTTTTGCAGCCTTCACCATTTCGGCGTTCAGCTGGTCGATAGCCTTTTGCAAGTCGTTTTTGCCCATGTATTGCATCACCGGGTCGGCTGCTAAGCCCACTGCGGCATTAAATTCGGCGTAGGTTTGCTGTTGCAATGGGGTGTAGTCCACCACATTGTTTTCGTATTTTCGAGCATGTTTCGCCACTGCTTCGTTGGGTTGGAGTTCGGTATCCACGCCAATGATAGCATTGCGCGCCTTGATGATGGCTTGCGGCGTGATGCCATGCTGCTCATTGTATTTCAATTGCAGCGTGCGTCGGCGTTCTGTCTCATCGATGGTTTTTTGCATCGACGCGGTGATGGTATCGGCATACATAATCACTTCGCCGTTGAGGTTACGAGCGGCTCGGCCGGCAGTTTGGGTGAGCGACCGATGACTGCGCAAAAATCCCTCTTTGTCGGCATCAATTATCGCCACAAGCGACACTTCAGGCAAGTCGAGCCCCTCGCGCAAGAGGTTCACCCCGATGAGCACATCGAGCGCACCGGCACGCAAATCATCAAGGATTTGAATACGGTCCATAGTTTCCACATCGCTGTGCATATATGCGCAACGGATGCCAATCCTACCCATATAAGCGCTCAATTCTTCCGCCATTCGCTTGGTGAGGGTGGTGACCAAAGTGCGCTCGTGGCGCTCAATGCGCAATTGAATTTCTTCGAGCAAATCGTCGATTTGTCCGCGTGAGGGGCGCACAGTGATTTTGGGGTCGAGCAACCCTGTGGGGCGGATAATTTGCTCCGTTACCACGCCACCGCTTTGCATCAGTTCATAGTCGGCAGGGGTGGCACTCACGTAGATGGTTTGCCCGGTGATAGCTTCAAATTCTTCGAAACGAAGCGGACGATTATCGATGGCAGCCTCCAAGCGGAAACCATAGTTCACCAAGTTGGTTTTTCGACTCAAGTCGCCGCCATACATAGCCCTGATTTGTGGCACGGTCACGTGGCTTTCGTCGATGATAGTGAGGAAATCTTCCGGCATACAGTCGAGCAGGCAGAAGGGACGCTGTCCGGCTTCTCTGCCGTCGAAGTAGCGCGAATAGTTTTCGATGCCCGAGCAGTAGCCCACCTCCCGAATCATCTCCAAATCGTACTCCACCCGCTCACGGAGGCGCTTGGCTTCCACGGGGCGTGCTTCGCGATAGAAGGCATCCACCTGGTTTGCCAAATCCACACGAATGTGCTCAATCAGTTGCGGCAAATGCGATTTTTCAGCCACAAACACATTGGCGGGGAAAATTTTGAATTGATTCATGGTGCGTCCGGTGGGCAATTGTGTGGTTTTGTCTAATTCATCGATGCTTTCAATTTCATTACCCCAAAAAATCACGCGGAGAATGATTTCCTCGCTTGCCAAAAACACATCCACCGTGTCGCCCTTCACTCGGAAATTACCCATAGTGGGCTGCATTTCGTTGCGTGAATAGAGGGCATCCACCAATTGACGGAGAAATTCGTCGCGCCCGATTTGCTGGCCCACGGCAATATCGATGGCATTGTTTTTGATATTGTCGGGATTACCCATCCCATAGATGCAACTCACCGTGGCCACCACAATCACATCGCGCCGGCCCGAGAGCAGCGAAGTGACCGTGCTGAGGCGCAAGCGGTCGATTTCTTCGTTGATTTGCAGGTCTTTTTCAATGTATTTGTCCGACGATGGGATGTAGGCTTCCGGCTGGTAATAGTCGTAGTACGACACAAAATAGTGCACCGAATTTTCGGGGAAAAAGGATTTAAACTCGCTATAGAGTTGGGCCGCCAGCGTTTTGTTGTGCGACAGAATGAGCGTAGGCTTTTTCGTACGCTCAATAATGTTCGCCATGGTGAACGTTTTGCCGGAGCCCGTCACCCCGAGCAGTGTTTGGAAAGGCACACCTGCCATCACGCCGTTGGTCAATTCTTCAATGGCGTTAGGCTGGTCGCCTGTGGGAGCATATTCAGAATGAAGTTTGAATTCCATCGATGTGTACACTATTTTCAAATTCTCACAAAATTACAACTTTTTCCGCACACCACCATCACAAATCTCGGTTCTTTATTAATGATGTGGATATTTCTTTGATTGCGGTTGCTTGCTTTTGTGGCATGAAAAAGAACAAAAAAGTCGGCTTCGCCGAAAAAAAACACGCCTGCTGCAAATGGCAGGTAAATAGTGTGTAGACGGTTCCTGGGCAGTTTAAATGAAAGAGCCGTGCCCGCAGACTCGTTGACTCGTTGACTTGTAGACTCGTTGACTTGTAGACTCGTTGACTCGTTGACTTGTTGACTCGTAGACTCGTTGACCCAAAGAAAAAGGGGCAGGAATCGGGTATATGCGGTTCCTGCCCCTCGGGTTGATTTAAGATTGCTGTTAGAGTTGATTCACTCTTCCTTCTAATCGTGTCATGGTATTGAAGTAACTACCAAAAATAAGTGTTCGAAAAGTGTTTATTGATGTGCCTAAAAAATTATTGCATGCCTTCCATGGTTTGCACTTTACCTATGAAGAGGATTACCCCAGTGGTGCGCTCTTTGATGATATAAATGAAGGGATGGTCGATAATGAAACGCGGAGGAAGTTCTGGAGCAGTTGGGTCGGTTTGTATTTGTGTTACTGTTGCTGCAGTGGAACCCTCTTCATTCACTTCTATGAGGGCATTTTGTTGGAGTAAGGTCACAAATAAGCCCGGGTAGGATGAAAGTTTTCCTAATTGCGCTCCTTGGTCAAACGCCCGCTTGATGCCCATCTTTTTCATATTTTCAATAAGTTGGTTTTCATAGCTGTGTTTGAATTTGGGCATCGTCACTATCGTTTGGGTCGACTGCATTTCGGTCAGCATTTGGGCATATTTCTCGCCATTGAGCCCCGCGATGTAGTCGTTGATTTTTTGCTTTATAGGCATAATGATTTGCAATTGGAAAGCCTCACCGCCGTAGTTGAATTCCGCCATCAGTTCATCGTCGGAAAGGAAGCCATTCAGATACGTAACGTCTGATTCCATCATCTTTGCGTTTTCGTTACGGTCGAATTGGTTGCGGAACATTTCGTCGTGGGTGTTCTTCTTTGGGAAATATTTCCACAATCCTCTAAAGTAGAGGCTATTGAGCAAAAGTGCATGGCTTTCGCTGTTTAAATTGGTGATGATGCTCGGAATCAAGCCATTGGTTTGCTTATTGGCCCACTTATTAATCGCGCCCGGAGAATTGGGGTCGGAAAAATCGAGTGCTTGCACTTGTGCGCCATAGTGGGTTTGCATGTCGGTTTTGTAGCTACCCAAGAGGTAGGAATCGTATTTTTGATTGGTCCATAGTGAATTGGCAACGGCAAATTTTGCAGAACTTTTAATGGAGGTAAGTGCCTCGTTCATTGTGGCGTAGAAAGTGTTGATATCGTCGAGCGATGCGCCATCCCCGATTTTCAGCACCCGTGCAATTTCATCGTAGGTTTCTCCTTCTGCACCATTGGCAAGCATGGCAAGGGCTTGGCCAAGGCTGTAGGGCGAAACAAAGTTGTTGGTGTTTTCGTCGTTGATGCTTTTCAGCACATCGAAAGCAAAGTCATTACTCTGGCTAAGCACCCTCTTTTGAGGAGCCGACAGCTTGATGGAATACACTGCCGGCTGTTCATTTTCCACGCCGGAGCCACCACCTTCTTCATCATCGCTACACGATGCAAGCATCACACTCCCCATCAAGCATAATGAAAGATAATAGAAAATCGATTTTTTCATAATCAAAAGAATTTTATTTGTTAATAATGTTTGTTTGAGTAAAAAAGTTTGTAAGAGTGATTAATTTATTGTTTATTCAAATTTAGCCCATTAGAGTATCATTTGAATGAATATTACGGATAATATTCGCGGAAATTATAGAACATATTTGAAACGGAATTATAGGTTCCAGTCACTGTTGTCCAATAAGGGGCGTGAACAATGTCTTTACTCGGAACATTAAATGAACCGGCAAAATCGCTACTTTGGTAACCGGGAGCGTATTCATGTGCAAGATACCAAGTTGAATTATAACTACTATCCCATCCCCAATTCATAGTAATATAGGTATCTGTTTCAACTTCCAATTCTTCAAATCGTTCTGTATCACCCTTTGGGTCAGGCTCAAACATACTTTGAGGGTAGGTTAATAACTCCTCGTCTGTAATAATGTGATTTTCATCCCATTCGTATCTTATTAAAAATGTACCAACCTCTTCTTTATAGCCGTCAATAATAAACATGTGAACGGCATGCCCTGATGTCGCAGATGGAGATAAAGCCACTGTGATAACCGGTTGTCGGCTTTTTAAATATGTGATAAGAGTCTGGTAGTCGTAGCTTGTTTTTGAGTTATAATCTAAAAGGTAATCTTGGCGCAAGACATACATATAGTCAGTGGGTGCGGAAGAACCGTTCGCTGAATAGGTAGTATGCAATCTTATCCCAACGTCTCTTAAAAACATTGCTACAAAAAATTCAATATCTAAATTGTTCCATCCATCCACTGAACTGCTATTAACAATGAATCGGTCTTTGTTATTCATATCAGGTCCGGTAACATCTGTAGGGATGGCAATGTTTCTGTTGTTGTTCTTTCGGTAATGGTAAATCACTTGTCCAACTGCAACAGCACAACAACCCACTTGTGAATTAACCCATTGTCCTTTATCATTCATTGATAATGGACAATACATATTATATGGAAAATTTTGATGCCATGCGGTAGTGATTACATGTGGATAAGTGCGGGTGCTTTCTTCATAAGTGGTGTCAGTGGCAATCCACATTCCTCTACCTAAACCACGAGCTTGTACTTTTCTTGCTTTATTTGAAGTCTTTCTCTCTTTGGATAGGAACTCCCAGATAGCATTTTTTTCCGTTTTATCTGAATTTCGGATTTCTTTAATATAGTGCAACAACCCTTGAATACTTAATGCATCCGGATTGTTGGGGTCGGAAAGGTTGAAAGAGCCATGGTCCGACTCGCTCACCACAGGGGATAATCTTTGGTCACCCGAGATTAATTTCCACCCTTTGGCGTAATCCAATCTATAAGCTAAAGTGTCACCTTCTGTCACAATAGGTGTGATAGCAATGGGCTTTTCTTTTTTTACAGCAATGAATTTGTTTAAAAGTGCTCTACTCACTCTGAATTCATTGCCGGCGCCATCGCCGGGATTTTGCTCTAATGTGTTCTTTTGACCCATCAATTCAGAATCATCAATAGTGTTGCAAGAAGCAAGGAGCAATGCAATCCCACAAAATAGAATTTTTAAAGTCGTTTTTGTTTCCATAATTAAAATAATAATTAGGGTTTTGCAAAATTAGTATCTTGCTTTATAAAAGAAAAATATATTGTGATTCGGGTTAATTTTTATATGATTACAGATGGAGGGGTGTCGTTTGCAGAAAGAGTGCCTTCAAACACATCGCCATCAGCCGTTTCGATAGTGATATCGTAGCTGCTGATGCCATCCACCACAAGTGGGATGGTGGTATAGGGTGAAGTGGCATAGTAGTCAACATCGGTTTGAGCAGTGGAAATCGTCACGATATAATTATTTATGGGCTGATTGGCAAAATTGATGGTCAATAGCGATGCCGAGGTGCTGTAAGTCACAACCGGTTCCAACAGGTGAGGTTGGCTAATTTTTATATGCTTTAGATATACAGTGCGAGTGCTGTTACTGTTGGTTTCATTTGCATTTGCCATACAAGTAACAAGCAAAAATGAAGTTAATACAACAAATAATAATTTCTTGCTCATATCAATTGAATATTGGTATGCAAAATTATTAATTTTATTTGTTTTTCTCCAAATTTTTTAATTCCTATTTTGCTTGCTAACTATTTGATAATCAAAAAGTTGAAAAACAACAAAGTCATATCCCTTTATCATGCTGATTATCAGCAAGATATAAAGGGACTAATGATTACGGAATATTTATAATAATTTAAATAGCTGATTTTTAATCGGTTGGGTTGTTTTGGGGTTGTCGGCTGTGGTAAATGTTGTTATTAGTGTATGGAAATCACAGTTCAATTTCAAAAAAAGTTATCGGTGTATAAATAAATTCGGAATCTCTTGAATAGAGCCCGCATTATGTACTTTTTTGGCAATTAATTTCTTTTTGTTTAAAAGACTTTTATATCTGTCGCAATTGCTATATGTCCATAAAATAGGATTGGGAAACTTGCATAAGTCGAGGCAAATAATATTGATTTCCTCTTCCGAAAGACATAATTCGCTATTGTGAAGTTTTGTTACGAGATTATTGAATCTGAAATTGACTATTTGTTGTAATTGTGCAAAAAAATCAGGAGTCATTAGGTTTTTGATTTTTTCGCTTTTTATTTCGGATGTAGTTTTATATTCTTTTAAAAGATTACCTAATACATTAGAATAGCAAGTAATGCTTTGTTCTAACGTGTCGGCAATCTGTTGTGTTTTTTCGCTTAAAATAGCGGTGTCTTCTTTGCTTCTAACCAGATGTCGGTCGTAATCTTCTTTGATTTTAGCGAACTCACGAAAACTACTGTTTATGTGCTCATTGAGCTCTTGAATCTTACCTTGAGCTACTTTGAACTTGTTGTTTTGTTTTTTTCTATAAACCCAGAATAAAAAGAAAACGGCAATGGACAAAAAAAAGCCCCATTTTAGAAGATTGACAATAGTAGAATGTGATAGATCTTTCTCGTTGGCTAAATCAAAATCGTTTTCACTCAAAATCAGCGAATTGTCAAAAAGTTGATTATCAATAATTTTATTAATACTATCTGTTTTGCTCGCATATTCCGGAGAGTGAATAAAATCATTTGTGGCATGAGCAATATCAAGAAGGCAAGAATAGAGTTGCAATGAATCTATTTGGGAAGTGGGGGCAGGCGCTACACTTATAATAGATTTTGCAGAATCTATTTGATTCAATTTAAGGCATGATTGGCAAATGATGTAATATGGTCCCAGGTCTTTATTAGAGGATTCATATTTTATCGCAGTTTGTGCTAATATTTTTGCCTTGCCATAGTTCTGCTTGATAAAATTAACGTTTGCACAACCTAAATAATCTTGACTTATCTTTGAAGAGTCGCCATTGGCAAGTGAAAGATGCAGACTCTTTGTAGCATATATGAGAGCGCTGTCAGTATTGATGGTGATATATAGTTTCCCAATATTGTCGTAGCAAGAATTTGTATAGATATTATGGTTTGGAAGCTCTTTCAACGCGAGTTTGAAATGCTTTAAAGCCTCATGTGTTTTTAAATTGTCTTGATATAGCGAAGCAATACGAAAATGTATATATCCTTTGTGAAAATGGTCGGCTTTGGGGCATGCGTATTGTGCCTCTTTATAGTAGTGCAAGGCTTCTTTTATGTTTCCAATTTCTTCCATCACGCATCCTTTGTAGAGCAAAGCTCGCGTGCGATGGTCGGCGTTGGCGGCATCATCGTAGTATGCCACAGCGATATTAATGATACTGTCGGTGGTGGCAGGGCGGTAAGCCTTGTAGCGGGCAATGGTGGTGAGTAGGGCATGGTAGGCTCGGTCGCGGTCGTTGGCAAGCGAGTCGGCAGGATAGGCAGCCAATAGCGTGCAGGCACTATCGGGATGGTGCATAATGAGCGAATCAATCGCCACAAGCGATGCACGGTCGGCATGCCCGCCACACGAAGTAATCGCGCATGTGAGCCAAGCTAATAATATCAGTATGTGAAATCGGTTTTTCATTTCAATACGCAAAAATAATACATTTGTGCCAAATAGCAAAATCCCGCCGCCGCGATTTTTTTGTGGTGAGCAGGGCAGTATAGCTCTTTCATTTAAGGATTTTTGATTTGAATACGTTTGCTTTCCTTTGTGGCATGAAACGGAGAAAAAAGTCGGGTGGCGGGGATGTGAGGGCTGGCGCCCTGTTACATCCCCGCCACCCGAAGAAAAAGCCGCGCCTGCTGCAAACAGCGGGGAATAGAGTGCAGACAATTCTCAACAGTCGACGAAATGAAAGAGCCGTGTCCGCAAACTTGTAGACTTGTAGACTTGTAGACTCGTTGACTCGTAGACTTGTAGACTCGTTGACTCGTAGACTCGTAGACTCAAATTAAGGTTTCACCATCACTTTTCGGGATTGGGTGGGGGTGCGTAGGATGTAGATGCCGGGGGAGAGTGCTTTGGTGTGGGTGCCTTTCGGCAAGGTGGCGTGGCATCTGCCATCGATGCTGAAAATGCTCACCGGTTCCTCGCTGCAGATGGTGAGACACTCGCCCGATTGGCTCACTTCCAAGCGAAGGGTTGCGGTGGCGGGGATGGGCGCCACACCGGTGGCTTCAAAGCACTCAATTTTCAGGCAGTCGAAGTTCCATGGTCCGCAAAGCGAAGTCACACGCAGGGTGTGATGTCCGGCGCTGATGTGGATGTTTCGATAGTCGGGATCAGCGCTATAGTAGGCATTCCCCGTGTTGTTGCCTCCTGCCACGGGCCACGTCCAGAGCGTGTCGGTTTGCAGTGCACCATTGTGTAGGGTCGATGTCCAATTTTCCGGTTTGGTGAGCACTTTGTTGAAATTGGTGCCACGTGCTTGATACACTTCCGGGGCAATGGGGCGTGCCACTTGTGTGGTGGGCAGATTGGTGCCATCTAGGGCGAGCACCATGGCTCCGGCATATTGGCGCGGCCAATTAAGGAGTGGCTCTTCAGCAATAATGTAGCTATCGATCCCGGGCGCATAGCCGGTAGCGGCTGCCACACCCCATTCGCTCCACACAGCACCGTGGTGCACCGAGATGTTTAGCTCGAGCGGAGTTGCGGTATCGAACGAATAATTCAGCCAGCAGCCCCAGTTTTCTTCCGCCATTTCGCGGCTGATGGTTTTTGCCGATTCATCCACCCACTTATTGAGCGAATAGCTCTTCCAATCGGCGCCCATTTTGCCGATGCCGATACCGCCGCTATAACTTGCGCCCGTCCAGAAGACAAGCTGTTCGCTATCGGGTCGATAATCGCCGGCTTCGGTGCCTTGGCGTGCACTGTAGCCCACGCCCAAGCCACCTTCGTCGTAGTCTTCCGCCTCAAACACGTACACCTTGTTCGATTCCAGTGTGCGGCCTTCGCCTTCGGCAAGCATAAAGATATCGCGCCAATCGGTGATGCCCAAAATGGATTTGTAGGGCTCCATCACCTCATCTTCACGGTCGGAAGCCGCTGCTTCCCACACATACCACACCGGCTTTTTGCCACCCGGATTGTCGGCATCGTCGGGGAAGAAGTGCAAACCGATGCGCAGGCCGTCTTCCACCCGGTTGTCCATCCAGTTGTGCCACATAAAGGCATCGATGCCCTCCAGTGCATTCGCTTTTTTCCAAGCCCAGCATCCTCCGGCAGCTTGGTGTGCGAGGTCATTTTCGCTATAAGAAGGCGAATTGGTGCCGTTTTCCGAGAGAAACAGGTTGCGTTTCACTCCGCCTTTGTATCGGTTTTCTTCAGATAGAATCCAATCGTTGATTACTTCAAGGTTTTTGAAGGTCACGTAGGTGGATTTTTGGTTGTAGGTGGATTGCGTATCATTGATCCAAAAATCGGGTTTAGTAAGATTTTGAGGGTAGGGGTGATGCGCCACTCCCCACCAGAAATCGCCTTCCACGCGACTGTAGCGCACGGTTTGCTCCAGCATATTCTTGGTGGAATAGCCATTGGCGCCGTAGGTCCAGCTGTGGGTGTAAGAGCCCAGCACCGATGCATTTTGGTCGTATTGGCGCACGATATTGTAGCACATACGCATCGATTTCAAGTATTCATCGATATACACCAATTCGGGCGGATTACCCATATTGGTCCATGTGGAAGCCATATCCACCTCATTGTGCATAATCCAGTGCTCAATTCGCCCGTGTCCGCTACCATTGTACCGGCTTGCCAAATAATTGAGGATGGCAGCGTAGGCGTTCACACTCTCCATGGTGGTCATATTGGGCATACTGTAGTAGCCGCCATTGTTGTCGGGATGCACCAGCACGGGCGTCATAGAAGGGTCGGAGGCACCAAGTGGTATCAAAATGATGGCGCTCACGGCAATGCCGTGTTGCTCGTAGAAGGAGAGGTAATTGTCCCACGCGGCAATGTCGCTGCCATTGATATAGTATTGCTTTCCGCCATACTCGTATGGGATATTGTTGCCGAAAATCGGGTTTTGAGCAATGAATTGATTGATCACCCAATTGCAAGTAATGTTTTTGGCATTGAGGTCCACCAAATCTTGCATATACGTATCGCCCAAACCTGCGCCCACGCCCTTTTTGTTGGCAGGCACGAGTTTTTCCGGCGAAGAGACGGCCACCACTTCGTCGGCATAGCGTGCGTGGCTAAGCAGGGTGTCGGTTTCGCCCAAGTTGCCCACAATCGCCCATTTCGAGAGCAAGCGGTCGTAGGAGAAGCCATCGTAAGCGGCATATCGATTGAGGGTTACGGTAAATTCGCCATTATTCACAGCAGTGCGGTGCGCAAATTTTTTGCACTCCGTTACGTCGATATTCGGTGTGACTTCCACCAAGGCAAAATCGGCGGAGCCATCGCATGTGCCGGTGATAGTCACGTGCTCGGCATCGACCTTCACGTGGCTCACTTGCGAAGTGTAGTCATTATCGTAGAGGTAGCTTTGCAGGTGTTCGGCTTTGCGTTTGCGCATTTCTTCCTTATTGCCGGTGATGTCGTAGTTGTTTTTCTCCTCCTCGTTCATTTCACGGAATCTGAGGTTCTTGAGTAGGATGGTCACGTTGGCGCTATTGCCCCAATCCAAGCGCATCACACTTCCAGATGCACCCCAACTGAAGTTGGAGATGGCATTTTTCATTTCTATGCTATAGGATGTCCATTCAGAGGTGTTTTCCAAGTCGTTGCATCTCAGCGAGCGTGCTTCGCTATAAGTGGGGCCGAAAAACACTTGCAAGCCACCGGAAGTGGCGGGTGAGCATTGATAGTCGAAAGTGAGCACGCATTGCTCTGAGGGCAATGCAGTCGACAGCGCAGTGATGCTCACAAAGGGGTCGCCACCAGTGGTGTGGATGGTGTAGACGCCCGATGATGCATCGTAGCTGATTTCGGCTTGATTGGCGCTACTGATGTTGAGCTGTAGCCCAAAGTCGTCGGCCCAAGCCACACAAAAATGGCAGAGGCATAGAAGGAGTGTGAAGATTTTGGTTTTCATATTTATTATTTAATGTGTGGGTTGATATTAATGGTTTTACAAATTTAAGCATTTCTCACAAATTTCAAAAATTAGCGACCTAAAAAATCAGCGGCAAATCCACGGCTCTTTCATTTAAGGGTTTTGAACTTTGATTGCGGTTGTTTGCTTTTGTGGTATGTAACGAACAAAAAAAGTCGGCTCGCCGAAAATACTGCGCTTACAGCAAAGGGCGGAAGAAAAGTGTGTGGACGACTTTCTGCATTTTTGATCATTTAACTCTTGAACCGGTGCACATATTGGGTTGGCCAATGTCACGGTTTTGCAGTTGAAAGGGATGGTGGCAAAGTGTTTCAATTTATAGTAAAAAAATTGCACAAAAAAGCAATAAATGTTCAATTTGAAATCCATTTCGGATAAAATTGTAACTGAATGCTAAATTTATTTCTCTTTTTTGTCAATTTTAGAATATATTTTCGTAAATTTGCAACCTGCTTTTAAAAGAGCAGAGAATTTATTATCCAATAAAATCTTTACAAACCATAGACAATGAAGCTATTACAAGCTAAGTTAGCGCAATATCAAGAGCCTCAAAAAGCGAAGGCTTTAGGTATTTATCCTTATTTCCGCGAAATTGAGAGTGAACAAGACACCGAAGTTTACATGAAAGGTAAAAAGGTGCTGATGTTTGGTTCCAACTGCTACACCGGGTTGGTGAACGACAAGCGCGTGCACGAAGCCGCCATCAAGGCTATCGAAAAATACGGAACCGGCTGTGCAGGCTCCCCCTTCCTCAACGGTACGCTCGACATTCACAAAGACCTCGAACGCCGATTGGCAGCCTACGTGGGAAAGGAAGATGCCATGGTTTATTCCACCGGCTTTGGTGTGAACTTGGGTGTGGTGTCCACACTCACCGGACGCGGCGATTACGTGATTTGCGATGAGCAAGACCACGCCTCCATCATTGAAGGACGCCGCCTCTCCTTCTCCAATTATCTGAAATATAAGCACAACGATATGGCTTCGCTCGAAGAGCAACTCAAAAAGTGCGAGCCGGAGCGACTGAAACTCATCGTAACCGACGGCGTGTTCTCTATGGAAGGCGACGTGTGCAACTTGCCCGAGATTTGCGACCTTGCTCGCAAATACGATGCATCGGTGATGGTGGACGAAGCCCACAGTATCGGCGTGTTTGGCAAAGGCGGACGCGGCGTGTGCGACCACTTCGGACTTACCGACGAGGTGGACCTGATTATGGGCACATTCAGCAAGTCGTTTGCATCGCTCGGCGGCTTCATCGCTTGCGACGAAGTGATTACCAACTTCTTGCGCCACCACTCCCGCTCCTACATTTTCACAGCAAGTATCACCCCGGCATCCACTGCAGCAGTGAGTGCCGCCCTCGATATTATGCTCAATGAGCCCGAACGCCAGGAGCATTTGTGGAAACTCACCCACTACGCCCTCGACGGCTTCCGCAATATGGGTTGCGAAATCGGCAACACTTCCACACCCATTATTCCGCTCTATATTCGCGACCAAAACAAGACATTCGCCATCACAGCCGATTTGCTCAATGAAGGCATCTTCGTGAATCCCGTGGTTTCGCCGGCAGTGGCTCCGCAAGACACCCTGATTCGCTACAGCCTGATGGCTACCCACACTAAAGAACAAGTGGACTTCTCGCTAGAGAAAATTGAAAAGGTGTTTAAGAAATACGGCGTGATAGAATAATAGCAAAAGCAGGGCATCACCCTGCTTTTTTCATCTTCAAGAAAAACTTTTCTCACATAATAATCAATAGCGATGAAAAAAGGTATATTATTTATAGCGTTCGTGAGTATGCTGGCAGCATCGGCATCTGCATGCTCCCCCAAGCAAGTGGCACAAAAGCAAAAGCCCGTGGCAGCCGCTACTTGCACCCGGACCCACCACGATAGCGTGGCAGAAGAATTGGCGCAATTGCGCAAGCAATGCCAAGCCATCATCGACCTGCGCAAAGCGCAAGCAAAATTCGAAGATACGAATGCCAAGTCGAAAAGCGCCGCCGACCCGACAGGATTTGTGGTCATCACCGACTATGTGGACGCCATTGTGGAACTGCGCTACTTCTCCAATTACAATTTTGTGGGCTGTAGGGTAGACGGCTATGAAGAACCCGTGGCACTCGCCACCCGCGAAGCCACTATAGCATTGGCAAAAGTGGCAAAAGAGCTTCGCAAAAAAGGCTATATCATCAAAATCTTCGATGCCTACCGCCCGCAAATGGCTGTAGACCACTTCGTGCGCTGGTCGAAAGATTTGACCGATGTGCGCACCAAGCAAGATTTTTATCCCGCTATTCACGATAAAACCACCTTGTTTCCCACCTATATTGCCACACACTCCGGTCACTCCAAAGGGAGCACCATCGACCTAACTATCGTGGACGCCGCTACACTCCAAGACGTGGACATGGGTGGCACATTCGACTACTTCGGCGCTCGCTCCCACTACATCACCACCGGACTCACCCCGCAGCAAAAAGCCAATCGCAAAATTCTGCACGATGCCATGATGAAGTATGGATTCAATTATTATGCTGAAGAATGGTGGCATTTCACGCTAAAAAATCAGCCCTACCCCAACACCTACTTCACCTTCCCCGTGACCACCGAGTATTTTTAATAAAGAAAAAAAACGAACAATCATAGTAGGCGCATGCTGCCCCCGAACGAAATGCTTTCGGGACAGCATGCGTTTTTTTGTTGCTTTTTCTGAATTCAGAGGGTAAAATAATGCAAAAAATAGTTGCATAGAAAAAAAATAATTATAGCCCGCGAAAAATTATCCATGAAATGTTTGTGAGATTGTTTTTTGTTATTAAATTCGCACCGTGATTGTGATTAAGTTTACACTACTAAAACTAAAATAATACTTTTTTATGGTTTATAAATTTCTTGTAGGTTCAGAAGAGGTAGATAATTTCAAACTTGAAATTATGATAGACTCTGAAGATACATTCATGAGATTGAGAAATACGATTCTTGAAGCAGTGGGGTACGACAAAGACCAAATCGACTCCTTCCACATTTGTGACGACGAATGGAACAAAGAAAAGGAAGTGATGGTGATTGAAATGGACACTGATTCCGACGACGACATTTGGCTGATGGACGACACCCCTCTCGACGAGCTCCTCGAAGATGAAGGACAACGCATGAAATTTATGTTCGACATCATGAACGAACGCTATTTCTTTATGCGACTGAAAGAAACCATCCCCGGACGCTCGCTGCACGACCCACTGTGCACCCGAAAAGAAGGAAAAGCACCCAAGCAGGTGAACATTCCCGACGAAATTGTGGCCACACCAAAGGTGGTGAACACCAACATCGACGACATTGAAGAAGACTTCTACGGAGAAGACGGCTACAACGAAGACGAACTCACCGACCTCGACGCATTCGAAGGCGAAAACATCGACTTAAAGTAGCATTTTTTCCACAGCACAAGCGCGGCTATTGCTCCACCAAGCAATAGCCGCGCCCGCTTGATAACAGCTATTTCGTTTAAAACCAAGGAATCCGCTCCCCGACCCCTTTTTATGGATCAGTAGAAAATTAGTGGGGGCAACCACACTAAAGCCGGCGTAAACGCCAACCGCCGTCGGAGACGGCTTA
>JBJECV010000237.1:0-18917 GCA_051871435.1 Sodaliphilus sp.
AAACCGGGTAAGGGAATCTATGCCATTTTTCTAAAGTTAAATGAAAGAGCCGTGATTTCACCTTTCGCAAACTGAAGAACAACAACACATTTTTTTGTGTATGGCAAAAAAAAGTGATACCTTTGCCCCGCTTTGGGATGGAATCAATGCTGTTCCGCCCCCTAACTTTATCATCATTAACGCTAAAAAGCACCCATCTGCTCACTTGATATGGCTATCAATTCTATCATATTTTGGATGGCATTTCTGATAGTGCTCCTGCCCTACTTCACCATCTTGCGCCGCTCTGCTAAAGCGCAGAATGTGTGGCTATTGCTGGGTTCGTATGCCATATATGGCTATGCCGATTGGCGAATGCTTCCGCTTTTGCTGATAGTGACGGTGGGCTACTATTTTCTTGCACCATGCATTGCAAAAGCGAGCCAAACCAATCCCTCGCGCGCCAATTTATTCACCACTATCGGCATAGTGGCGGGTGTAGGGGTGTTATTCTATTTTAAATACCTGAATTTCTGCATTGAGCAGTTTGCTGACTTATTTCATACCATAGGATTGGGAGAAGGATTAAGCACGCTAAAAATCATTATGCCGGTGGGCATTAGCTTTTTCACTTTCAAGCTATTAAGCTACACCATAGAAGTAAGAAAAGGCAACCTGACGCCCGAACGAGATTTTATTAGTTTCGCCACCTATGTGGCTTTTTTCCCTACCATTATGTCGGGGCCCATCGACCGTCCTCAACCTTTTTTGAGCCAACTTCGTGACGCACGAACCGCCCAAGCAGAACATTTGAGCGAAGGTGCCAAACGCGTGTTGTGGGGCTTTTTCCTGAAAATGTGTATCGCCAATCGCATTTGCATCTACACCGATTCGGTGTTTAATCATTGCTATTTCCACACCGGCACCACGCTAATAGTGGCATCGGTGCTCTATTTAATTCAAATGTATGCCGACTTCTCCGGCTATAGCCACATGGCAATAGGCGTGAGTAGAATGATGGGCATTCAAGTGATGGAAAACTTCAGGCAACCGTTGTTTGCGCAAAATGTGGCTGACTTTTGGCGCAAGTGGCACATCTCGCTCTCATCGTGGCTTCGCGACTACATCTACATCCCTCTCGGCGGAAGCCGCTGTAGCAACATGCGCTGCTATTTCAATAATATCGTCACCTTTGTGATATGCGGCATTTGGCACGGAGCCAATTGGACATACGTGCTTTTTGGAGCCTGGCATGGGGTAATGGTGGTGATGAATCGCGCTGTAAAGCCCTTTCGACAACGGCTTGAATCGCGCTATCACCTTCCGGGCAAGGCACTATACACACTTTCGCGGCAGCTACTCACCTTTGTGCTTTGCGCATTTGGTGCTATGCTATTCAGAGCCAACAGTTTTTCCGACATCCTCACCATCGTTGAGCGAATGTGTTGCAACTTCGGTCCGCTATTCACCTCCGGCATCACATTAATGCTCACTGTAGGACTATTGGCATTTGTGGTGATGCTTTATAAGGAGTATCGCGATGAATATGGCGGGAAAGCGCTATTTATGCACAGCCCGCATACGATAACCCGAATTTTGAGCATTAGCGGCACCATTTTGTTTATTCTCGCCACAGGCGAACTTGAGAATATCAGTTTTATTTATTTCCAATTCTAATGATTCCATTTTGCCGACAATGAAAAAGTTGATTCTACAATTCTTTATCATCATAGCATTGCTGACAGGTGCCGACTTCTTGGTGGGGCTACTGTCGGAACGGTGGGTGGAGCGGCTACCCGACTCCGGTGTGTTAGAGTCTGATATCATACAATCCTTGCAACACAAAAGTGCTGATGTGCTCATTCTCGGTTCCTCAAAATCAAAACATAGTTTTGTTCCCTCCATATTCACCGACAGCCTGCATCTCACTGCTTACAATGCCGGCTACGATGGTCACGACGTGATTTATGCCTCTTTGGTGTTGGAATCTTTTTTGGAGCGATGTAGGCCCAAAATCGTGATTTTGGGGATTTGGAACAGTATGATCAACGGTTCGTGGCACTCCAATAGCATTCACAACTGCAAACCTTTGTATGGCATCAATCATCCCTACACCGATTGGGTAGACCACAACGAATCGTGGACCACAAAATTGAAAATGCAAAGCCACATTTATCGGATTAACAGCTCCATGGTGTGGATGCTTAAATCCTACCGTATCGGCAACCGCAACACCGATGGCTACTCTCCTCTCTACGAAGAAGTAAGCAACATGAAGGACACACCATTTGAGGGATTTAATCCCGAC
Organism: Sodaliphilus sp.; assembly: GCA_051871435.1. GTDB lineage: Bacteria > Bacteroidota > Bacteroidia > Bacteroidales > Muribaculaceae > Sodaliphilus. The sequence continues at coordinate 2,288 of JBJECV010000237.1, forward strand.
ATTAAAGAGGTGGAACGGCTGAAGCATATCATTCAACTATGCCGCAAGAACGGTATCCGACTCTACATCACATTGGCACCCGACCACGAAATCGACAATGGCATGAGAGCATGGATAGCCCAATTCTGTAAGAAGCAAAATGTATGGTTTCAAGACTTTACGTTCGAACCCACCATCTATCCTAATCCTTCCAATTTTGCAGATGCCGGGCATTTAAGCCACCAAGGAGCACAAATATTTACTCGCCTCTTTATTTCGCACATCACGCCGAAATAAGCGCCGAGCAAATGCCGGATAAATGGATGCAATTTTGCTATTATGGGCAAAAAGTGGTAATTTTGTGGGATTTTATTACACAATGACTGAAAGCATCGGAAATAATAAAGAGCAAAGGCGGGCATCGTCGATGATGAAATCGATGGGTATTTATGCCATTGGCAACCTCGGAAGCAAGGTGATTACCTTTTTGATGGTGCCTCTCTACACCCACTATGTGGAAAACACGGCTGATTTTGGCTACTACGACATTTGCTTGACGGTGGTGTTTCTTCTCATTCCTTTTGTTACGCTCCAGTTGCGCGACGGTGCGTTTCGCTTTTTACTCGATTCCCCTTCCCTTGAGCACAGAAAAAAGATGGTAAGCACCACCTACAAAATACTTGGTTCCAGTCTATTGCTCACCACGATTTTCACCTTTTGCGTGGCTATCATCCATCCCATACCCTACATTTGGTATGTGCTTGCGCTCTTGGTGGCGATGTCGATACAAGAAGTGGTGAGCCAAGTGTTTCGCGGGCTGGGCGACACCAAGGCTTTCGTGGCAGTGGGCATACTATCTGCATTTTTCATTGGGTTGCTAAGTTTGGTGTTTGTGGTGTGGATGGGCATGGGCATCAAGGGCGTGTTTCTTGCCAACATTTTAGCACGCTTTTTTGCCATTGCGGCTGTGGAAACGAAGATTCAAACCCTGCGCCGGTTCTTCAGCATCAATATTAGCGGTAAAGGCATTGCTCTCGATATTATTAAATACACCTTACCATTGCTTCCCGGCTCGCTATGCTGGTGGCTCACTGGAAGTAGCGACCGATGGTTTATCCAAGAATATTTGGGATTGGAAGTGAATGGGGTGTATGCCGTGGCGGTGCGATTTGTGAGCATATTGCAAACCTTAGCTTTGATTTTTTATCAAGCCTGGCAAGAAACAGCCATCTTGCAATATCATAGTGCCGACCGCGACAAATTTTTCTCCCAAGTGCTCAACAACTATATTTTCATCATTTGCCTCTTGCTGGTGGGCTTCTGCTTTTCACTAAAAATGTGCTATAGCTGGCTGGTGGATACCAACTATCAAGGGAGTTTGGACTTCATTTTCCCCTTAGCCATCTCTGCTGCTCTTTTCTCCGTTTCGGCTTATTTTGATATGGGCTACCAATGCGCCAAAGACACCAAGCGCACACTTCCAGCCATCATTGTTAGCGCCGTGGTGAATGTGGTGCTTAATTTTTTACTCATCGGCAAATTTGGCGTGTATGGCGTGATTGCCACTCTGATTGTGTCGTATTCAGTGCTCCTCACTTATCGCTGGATAGATTCCCGGCGCTATTTCAAACTTGCTATTCATCGGAGGATTATCCTGCCCGTGATGGTGTGTGTGGCAACAGCCATTCCATTCTACCTTTGTACAGACTTTTGGCAAGATGCCCTTACGATGGTGGTGGCCATCGCACTGATGATTGCTTGCTGCCCATCGCCCATCAGAAAGGAAACTTTTGCAAAAATTACTTCAAAAATCCGACTTTAAGAATAATAAACACAGGGGGCGACTCGTTATTCCATATAAGTCATAAAACAACTATCATCTGCATATGAAAGCTAAAAATATATTTTTAAGTATTGCAATAGTGCTGATATGTGCATCTTGCAGTTCCACTAAAGAGGTGCCCACCTTGGCATATTTCCAAAACCTGAAAGCAAGCGAAGGCACGCTTCCCGACAATGTGAGTGATTACAAGATTAAAATTCAGCCCGACGACGAACTGATTATCACCATATCTTCATCATCGCCCGAAGCCACCGCTATATATAATATGCCCTTGGGCAATCCCTCCACTAAAGGTAATATCAATGCCTCACAATCTCCTCGTATCCAAACCCACATTGTGGACCACAATGGCATGATTCAATTGCCCGTGTTGGGCGAAATCAAGGCGGCAGGGCTGAGCACGAAGGAGCTGGAAGCCGTGATTAAGAACCGCGTGAGCGAGCAAGTGAACGACCCATTTGTGCGCGTGGAAATGATTAATTTCACCGTGAATGTGATGGGCGAAGTGAAAGCTCCACAGCGTATGGTGGTGGGCAAAGAGCGCTTTTCGGTGCTCGATGCACTCGCTGCTGCCGGCGACCTCACAGAATATGGCAAGCGCGACAATGTGCTGGTGATTCGCACCGAAAACGGCAAAAGCACCTACCACCGGCTCAACCTCACCGATGGCAGCATCTATGCCTCGCCCTACTTCTACCTGCAGCAAAATGATGTGGTGTATGTGGAGCCCAACGACATTAAAATCGACAATTCAAAATACAACCAATTTTCAGCCTTCAAACTCACGCAAGTGTCCACCATCGTGAGCGCGGCATCGGTGATTGCCTCCCTTGTGATTGCACTTTGCGTGAAATAAAAACATCCTCAAAATTAAAATCATGAACAATAAGCCCTCTTTACATACCGAAACTCCAAGCGAATCATTCAATATAGAAAAATTTATGCGCACTGCATTGCGCTATTGGTGGCTGTTTGCGCTATCGTTTGTGATGTGCTTTGGATTAATGTATCTATATTTGCGTAGCACGCATCCAAAATTTTTGATTTCTTCCACCGTGATAGTGGAAGATGATGCTTTCATTTCATTTGTGGGTGGTGGAAGTGGCAAAAGCAATTCCATGCTCAAAAGCATGATGGGTGGAGGCGATGTGAATGTGTACAACGAAATAGAAATCCTTGGCTCGGAAAGCCTCGTGGCAAAAGCTGTGGGCGAATTGGGTATCAACTGCCGCTACTTCGAGAAAACCGGATTTATGAAAAAGAAAGACCACTACGGCACATCGCCCATAGTGGTGGAAGCACCTAAAGAAGTGTTCGACACGCTCTCCCTGGCGCTACCCTTCAAGATTAAGGTCCACGCCAATGGCACTGCCGACATCACCGTAAAGAAGAGCCGTTTCTCCAATTATGCACAATTAGAAGGCGTGCAGCTCCCCGCCACAGTAAAAACGCCTTTCGGCTTATTTGTGGTAAAACCCACCAAATATTTCACCCCCAACCACGAATACGCCATCACTGCATCGGTGGCAGGCGTAATTCCCGCAGCACTCTCCCTCCAAGAAGATATGACGGTGGACCAAAAAGCAAAGAAAACCGACCTCATCTATATTGATGTGGTGGACAGCGACGTGAAGCGCGGACGCGACTTCCTCACCACCCTCGTGCGTCTCTACAACGAGCGAGGCATGGAAGACAAAGACAAGCAGGGCATGGCCACTGCCAAATTTATCGACGACCGACTCTCACTCATCTACAAAAACCTCATGGGTAGCGAAGCCGAAATCGAAGCCTACAAAAAGGCTCACAATATGGTGGACCCCTTCCTAAAAGCCAAAACAGCCATCACAAAAGAAGAATCGAGCGAAGCCGCACTCGTTGCCCTCGAAACGCAATATCGCATCACTGGCATGATTAAGAGTTTTATCACCGACCCCTCCAACCGACTTTCGCTCATCCCATTCGAAACCGACTCCACCTCAGCCTCTATGGTGAGAGCCTACAACGCACTCATCACACAGCGTCAGCACTTGGCACACTCGGCTAAAGCCGACAACCCGGCGTTAGTGCAAATCGACCAACAGCTCAACGCTATGCGCGAAAATATGGTTGGAAGCGTGAACAACGCATTGGGCGCACTCAAAATCAAAATCGACCAAGCCAAAGCCGTGCGCGGAGAAGGACAAAGCGGTGTCAACGATTTCGCATCTGCCGAACGCGACACACGCAACCTATACCGCGACCAAGCCATCCAAAACGAACTCTACCTTTTCTTACTCCAAAAAAGAGAAGAAAATGCCCTCAAAATGGCAGCAGCACAGCCCAAAGGAAAAACCGTGGACCCGGCATATGCTTCCAGTGAGCCTGTGAAGCCCAAAAAACCGTTGCTCTATATTGTAGCACTCACCTTTGCCGTGCTTATTCCGCTTATGGTGATTTATCTAAAAAAAGCCGGTCGCACCAAGGTGATATCGCTTTCCGACCTCGAAGCACTCACACAAGCGCCGATTCTCGGGCAAATACACCTCGACAAAAGCCATTCCGCCCTTACTATAGGAGAAGGCATCGAACCGGGAAAGAACACCGAACTTTTCCGCTATCTGCGTGGCAATGTGCTATTTATGCTACCGGAGCCAACCGATAAGGTAATCCTCGTAACTTCCGCACAAAAAGATGAGGGAAAAACCTATATCGCCTCCAATGTAGCGGCTTCGTTAGCTATGCTCAATAAGCGGGTGGCATTGGTGGAACTAAATCTGCGCACGCCTGCGCTTTCTGAATCTTTGGGATTTGTAGTGGCTAACGGCTTGTCGACATATCTTTGTGGCACCCAAACCGACCTCTCCGACATTGCGTATGCACACCCCACCGGAGTGGATGTGTATGCCGGCGGTGCCATTCCGCCTAATCCGGCAGAACTGCTACAAAGCAGCCGTATGAAGCAATTGATAGATAAATTGGAAGCCGCCTACGATTATGTGGTAATCGACTCTGCCCCACTCACATCTGTGAGCGATACTCTTTCGTTCTCACAACTGGCACACCAAACCATAGCCGTGGTGTGTGCACGCACCACCAATCAAAATTTGGTGAAATGGACCGACCGTCTCTGCAGCGAAGGAAAGCTCCGCAATGTGGGGTATGTGCTCAACAAGGTAACCTCCGACGACAATTCGGTAATCTTGGGCGAGCAAAAGAAATAATCCACACCCTAAAATGCTTTCTCGGAAAGACATACTGATACAACGCACCTTTTTCGCCCTATTTTGGGTGATAGGGTGCTTTGGCTTTATCTACCAAGAAATCATTCCGCCACTTGAATTGCTGTTCACCCCTATAAATCTGCTTGCCGATGGAGTGATTTTGATGCTCGGACTGCTCACACTGCGAAAGAAATTTCACATCCTAATGATTTCATTTTTTTTCGCATTCACTTTCGTATCGTCGTGCTTCATCAATGATATGGGGCTGGTGCAGTGGGCGAATGGCACCCGTTCTTTTTTCGGGATACTGTTTCTCATTCCGCTGTTTCATCACTTTTGGTCCACCCCCACACGCCACCGCCACTTTATCACCTCGCTCGATAAGCATCTCTTCATTTGGCTTTGCGTGCAGCCCTTCTGCGTGGTGTATCAGTTTATCAGATACGGAGCCGGCGACCAAGTGGGTGGCAGTTTCGGCGATGGTGGGTCGAGCATCGTGTCGTTTGGCATCTATTTTGCATCATTTTATTTGCTCAATAAGCGCCTCGACCAAAGGCAAGTGTTTAAAAGCATTCGCGACAATATCTGGTTAGTGATTTTGCTATTCCCCACTTTCCTCAACGAAACCAAGGTGAGCTTCATTTTGCTTCTCATGTATTTCTTCTTGCTATTTCCTATCAATCGCAGTTACATTAAGCGCGTGCTCATCGTTTCGCCGGTGGTGGTGCTATTGATGGGCGGAGCAATATGGGTGTATATCGAAACGGTGGATCGTAGCGACGATATGCTCAACCCCAAATTTTTGATGGAAGAATACCTCTACGGCGAATATACCGTGGAAGAGTTGGCCGACGCCGTGGACTGGCTCACCGAAAACGAATCCTCGATTCCCGACATGCCACGCTTTGCTAAAATCGGATTCATTCCCTATATCATAGAGGAAAACGGAGAGCATTGGATGGAAGGCTTGGGACTACAAGGCTTTAGTGGCTCTGTGAGTATGGGAGAAAACAAATTGGTGAATGAATATAATTGGTTTTTCCTCGGCACAAACCCCTACCCTTGCTATATTATTGTGCAAATGGGCATTATCGGACTTATATGGACCATCATTGCCTACTACCATATTTTCTCACATCGCATAGCAGGATTTAGAAGGAATAAGAACATCTACATCTTTGCACTGCTTTCCTTTATTATCAATATCTTCTATGCAGATATGGTGAAAACTCTTTTCTTTTCCATTTTCTTTTTCCTCTTCATCTTCCTACAATGGATTCCTAATGAAGAAACACAAGAAGCATTACCTCACATTAATGATGAAAACTAAACTCATATTCATCGCCATCACCGCATTTCTGATCACTTTCAGTGCTAAGGCCGCTACACAAGAAATACGCGTGAGCCAACTCGAGGGCGAGCTGACAGCAAATTTGCGCAATATCCTCAAATCCGTCTCTCCCACCGACCTCGTCATCATTAATTTCGACAAAAAAGGCACCTACACCATAAAGGGCACCATCGAATGTGAATGCAATGTGAAAATCAAAGGATTGGGGAAAAAGAAAACCACAATCCTGCTCGACAATGGCTCCGACGAAAGCGAATTCCGGGCATTTACCGACGATGCCTTCATTAAATGCGCCGGAACACCGGAGCGCCCCATCACGGTCAACATTCATGATATTGCACTGCGACTCAAAAAACACGATGGAATTTGGTGGGATAAATCAGCACGGATTGGCGTAAAAATCTATCATGCCAATAAGGTAAACATTGAGCGAGTGGACAGCTATGCCGACAATGCCGTATTCACCAACTTCGACCTCCGTGTGTGTAGCAACATTACCATCAAAAATTGCGATATCACTTGCTACAACAATTGCGCTGCCGGAGGCAACCTCTGGATTAGAGGCGAAACGCGAAATGTGGATATCACCGGCAACACTTTGCGCAAATTCGGCAACGATGAAATGATTGCTTTCTTTGAAGCCACCACCAACGCACACACCGGCGAACGCGGGCAGGTGGCAAGAGAAAACATCATGGTGAGCAACAACAATTTTATTTACGGAGACTCCAAATTCAATGAAGGGGTGACTTGCGACATCCTGCTCTCTTTCATCAATGTGGGCGACGACATTCGCCATGTGAACGGCTATGGATGCCACAATAAAAATGTGGAATTCAGCAACAATCGATTTGAAATCAATGCACTCTGCCTTCGCACCATATCGGTGGGATTTCGAGAAGAAGACACCCAAGAGAATGTGAAATTCGACGGTAATATCTTCATCAACAATTATGTGGAAACGGAGCAAAGACACACACATCTCGACATTTTAATTCGCGACTACTCCTCAGAGAAAGAAAAGGTGATATTTGCCAACAATTCTTTCACCAACCACATGCCGGTGGTGAATAAATATGGCACTTCCGGCAATATCATCGCTATGCTACGAGGAGGAAATATCCTATTGGAAAATAATGTGATTTCCGACTTGGCTCCTTCCAGTCCATTAACCGACAAAAAATTGGGCACCACTCTCATTTGGTGCGGCGAACAAGGCGGAAATGCCACTCTCATCAGCAATGAAGCCACAGGAATGGCGGGCTTGGCAACCGTGTCGGAAGGTGCAGGCATACAGCAATTTGACCTTACCGCCCACGACAACTCTTTTGAGGGCGACACGCGCATTTATTGCAACAATGTGAACCTCCTCAACCTCAACTTCACCGATAATTCCTTTAAGTCGGCAAACATGAATTTCTTCCTTCAAGAATTTGCAAAAGAAGGCACAGTGCGGTTCTCCAACAATGTGGTGTATGCACAAGGCGGTCAGTTGATGACCCACTGGGCAAACACCAATCCGGCTTCGATGCGCTTCCATACCCTCGAAGTGAAAGGCAACACGTTCTTCGGCATCCCAAGCGAAAGCCACCTACTCACCAACATTAAAAACATCGCTAAGCGAAGCGTGGGAGCCAACACCTATTATTCCAGATAGTCCTATGCCTGAAAGCAACTCCTCCAAAAGAATTATCAGCCTCGACATTGCAAAAGCACTTTGCATTCTGCTTGTGGTAATCGGACATTTCAACCCCGATACCGCCCCGGTATGGTGGAAGTGTGTGAACCAAATTATCTATTCCTTCCACATGCCGCTCTTCCTTTTTGTGAGTGGATATGTGTTTCATCACACACTCAAAAAGCAAAGCTTCGGCGCATTCATGGGCAAAAAAATGAAACGCCTCGCTGTGCCCTATTTCATCACTTCGGTGCTGATTATTGCCATCAAACTCGCCACACAAGGCAATGCACAAGTAGAGCATCCCGTCACGCTTCATTCTTTCATTGAAATATGCTACCTCCCGGTAGCCGGCTATTTCCTATGGTATGTGTGGGCACTTTTGCTAATGTTTTTGGTGGTATGGTGTGCCCGAACAAAAGCCACACGCCTCTGCCTATTTGCCATATCGGTGGCACTCTATTATTTGCCATTAGATTTCCCGGAGTTTTTTTGCCTCAGGCAATTTAAAGTGATGTGGCTATATTTTATGGCAGGTGTGGTATGCTCCGAAACAAATTTAAAGGTGCTAGTGGCAAACACCCGGATAAACCTCCTCTACGTCCCCCTATTTTGCATCACATTCCTCCTTCTTGCAGATGCCGGCACGACATTTGTGCCTATCATAGCTTGCAGCGGCATATTGATGGTGATTGCCATTTCAAAATGGCTTGAGCAATGTTCATTGCTCACATCTCGATTACTAATGCCCCTTGCCGGAGCAAGCTACACCATCTATCTCTACCACACCACCTTTATGGGATTTGCCAAAGCCGTAAGCGCAAAAATGCAGCTCTCCACTATATTTGAAGTTGAGGCTTGCTTTGTGGTCATTAGCGGCATAATTGCACCCTTTGTGCTCCATCAGCTGCTAAAAAAATGCAAAGTGGGGCGCCTGATATTGGGCATTAGCTAAAAAGCGATTTGCGCCATCTGTTTGCCTTAATGCACCACCGTAGCAATGCCGGGTGGCGAAGCATGCCGTGCATAATGCGCGTTTTTCGTGGATAATGCCTACAGTCGTAGGCCATCACGGTTTTATACCACGGATGTGCCTTGTCGTAAGTTTTTACATAAAATGCCAATCGGTCGATTTCCATAATGCGCACCAAATTCTCAAGCGTTTCATCGCCGGGATGTTGCTCCCGCAAAAATTTGCGGACTTCACCAAAAAAGGCGTACCACAAATCCAGCGTGTAGAATGTGCCTCCCACCGATAGCGAATTTTCATTAAAATAGTAGTCGTACACGTGGTCGTTGAAAATGCCCACACGACGAAGATTTTTGGAAAGTTTTACATTAATCAGCACATCTTCGCTTGGAAATCTTCTATCCTTCGGGGGGAACACGTCGTCGGTCCACATTTCTCGGCGGCAAATGCAATTGCAAGCACCGCCGCGGAATCCAAGTTGCAAATTTTTTACCAAAAACTCCTCGCCGCTCACCACTCCGGTGAAAAGATGGGGAGCGAGTGTGCGTTTATTTCCCACCACGCGCATATAGGCACCATAGCACATATCCAAATCGTGTTCTTTGCAATGCTTGTAGAGCAATTCCACGGCATTGGGCGGGAGAGTGTCGTCGCTATCGAGCGGTACAAAAAAATCGCCTGACGCCGCTTTGATGCCACTCCGACGTGCCTCGGCAAGTCCGGCATTCCTTTGGTGCACCACCACCACATTGGCATGCTCCAAAGCATAGTGGTCGGCAATTTCGCCGGCTTTATCGGGCGTGCCGTCGTCCACGAGCACGATTTCAATGGGGCTATAGGTTTGGGCAAGCGCGCTATCCACACAGCGGGGCAAGGTGGCCTCGGTGTTGTAGACGGGAATGATAATCGATATTGTCGGAGTCATAGCCATAGATTCGTTGATTACTTGCTCATAAATGAAGCAATAAAATCCTGGATTTTTTCTGCCATTTGGCGCTCGCTGAAGTGGGTGGTCACATATTCGCGGTTGGCACTGCCTCGCTTTTGCAATTCACTGAAGGAGCAAGCCATCATGCTACTGAGCGCTGCGCGCATCGATTCAGCATCATACGGCGGAACGCTTTCCACACCGGGTGCATCCGTAATATAGTCTACCGAACTGGTGGTTTCGGTCACAATCAGGGCTTTGCCCAATGCCATACTTTGCAAGAAGCTCATTTGCCCATAGCTATACAAATATTCCGGCAGAGGTACTACCACAAAGGCACTTTCACGGGTGAGTGCCACCAAATCTTGCAGCGGAATGGGGTCCATAAAAATAATATCGCTGCTCGAAAATTCTTGGCGTAATCTGGCATCGGCACCCACCACCAAGAGGCGGTAGCCGCACTTTTCGCGCAAGCCGGCAAAGGCTTCACACAGCGTGCGATTATCGCGCTTTGCTCTGCCAAAAGTAAGGATTTGTTTTTTTATCTCTGCCGGTGCCGGCTGAAAATAGTCCACATCATTACCAAAGGGAATGAAGGTGGCATGAGGAGCCAACTTCGGGTAGTGCTCGGCATAGAGCGATAGCTGACGCGAAGAATGTACGATGATATGGGGAGCCTTGCGAAGGGCCCACCTAATGAGTGGCATCTCGGTGTGATTCACGCGCGAGCCATTCAAGCCGCCAATATCAAACATCAGATGCTGCGGCTTGCGCTTGACAAACGAGGTGAGCAATTCATACACCAAACCGCTTTGCGCACCATGCGAAATCACCAAATCGTAAGCCTTACGGCGGCGAAACGCCTTCCAGGGCTGCACGAAGTAGAATTTGAAGCGATGCTCTATGCGCCGCACCCAATTTTCTTCGCCAATGTCGATGATATCCACCTGTGTGCCTTCGGGAAAATACTTAAAAAACCAATATAGAGCGCCCTGCACCTGCTTGTCGGGTGCTTGAATCAGTGCATCATCTTTTGCCAAGCGATGCACGCGCCAATTGGGTAGAAAAAGTATTTTCATTGCACCGGCAAAGGTAGTAAAAAAATGCCACTCCCACACGCTTTATCACAATAAAACGTGCTGTGTGTGCGTTTCATATATAACTATTATGTATACTCATATAGCCCATGGCTCAAAAAATATTACTTGTCAATAAATTCTACTATCCTCGCGGAGGCGACTGCATCGTGATGATGAACACCGAAAGGCTTCTGCTCGATGCAGGCTTCGATGTGGCGGTGTATGCTATGCAATATCCCGGCACCATGGATTCGCCCTACAAAAAATACTTTGCACCGGAAGTGAATTTCTCGGGTAATGCGAGCCAAAAAATTGAAGCGGCTAAGCGCACATTGGGATGCGGCAAGATTAAAGCCTCGTTTGAGACGCTACTCAATGATTTTCAGCCCGATGTGGTGCACCTCCACAACATTCACTCCTACCTCTCGCCCGTGCTGGCACAGATGGCGCACCGCCGTGGCATACGCGTGGTGTGGACCCTACACGACTACAAGCTGCTCTGCCCCGCCTATTCTTGCACTCGAGCCGGCCATCCGTGCGAACTCTGCTTCACACAAAAAGCCCCGGTGCTGACGCATCGCTGCATGAAAGGCTCGCTTGCAGCCAGCACCATCGCATGGATGGAGGCAAAAAAATGGAATCGAAAGGCGCTGGAATCCTACACCGATGCCTTTATCTGCCCCAGCGAATTTATGGCTTCAAAAATGCTTTCCGGAGGCTTCAACCCTGCCAAGCTGAAGGTGCTGTGCAATTTTGTAGATCCCGAAAAACTCCATCTTTTGCAAAGCGCAGAAGCCGACCGGCGCGACCCCTACTACTGCTATGTGGGCAGGCTGTCGGAGGAAAAAGGTGTGCGCACGCTGCTCAAAGCGGCGGCGCAATCGCCCCACGAGCTACGCATTGCCGGCGGCGGACCACTTGCCGACGAGCTGAAAGCCACCTACGCCCACTGTCCGCAAATTAAATTTCTCGGACACCTCGATGCGCAAGCTGTGGCAGCGCTGCTGAGTCAAGCCAAATTTTCGGTGATGCCATCGGAATGTTACGAAAACAATCCGCTCGGCGCGATAGAATCGCTCTGCGCCGGCACACCCGTAGTGGGAGCGGAAATAGGCGGCATCCCCGAACTCATTGATGCCAACACCGGCATCACCTTCGCCTCGGGCAACGAGCAAGCCCTCGCCACAGCCATACACATGGCAATGGCCCGAACTTGGCACCACCCCCAAATCAAAGCCCAAGCCATCCACCGCTTCTCCCCCCAAACCCATTTAAAAACTTTAACTCAACTTTACAACAAGCCAACCGACTGATTTCGTAACAATTATTTCCCTTACCTAATCAACATTCAAGCAATTTGTAGGCGATTAGGTTTTTTTTTCGTACCTTTGCGCAATAAAATAGCAATAACAGGTGTTATTTAAGAAACGTACGTTCAAAAATCTTATATGAAAAATATTGTTCAAGGCAGTTTGATTACCACATTCCGCTGCAATGCGAAATGCAATATGTGCAACATTTGGAAGCACCAAACTAAGCCAACTGAAGAAATTGACCCATCATATTACGAAAAACTTCCTGCCGGGTTACGCATCAACATCACCGGCGGCGAAGCCACCATACGCAAGGATATCGACCGCATTTTTGAGATTCTATATCCTAAGTCAACGCTATTAGAATTGAGCACCAACGGTTACAACACTGAAAAAATTGTGGAGTTAGCCAATAAATACCCCAACATTCTCATCCGCGTGAGCGTAGAGGGACTCCCAAAAATCAACGACGAAAAGCGAGGACTGAACAATGGATTCGACCACGCGCTGCGCACTATGCTTGAATTAAAGAAAACCAAATGCAAAAACATCGGGTTTTCGGTGGTGATTTCGCCCGACAATTACATGGACTTGGTGTCGCTCTACGAGCTCTGCGTGGCACTTGATGTGGAATTGGGCAACTCTGCCGTGCACAATAGCTGGTATTTCCATAAAGACGATAATCAGGTGGAAAGCGAGGAGGCACTCAAGCAGCACGAACGCTTCGTGAAGGCATTGCTCACCAGCAAGCGTCGCCGACTCAAAGACCGACTCAAAGACTATGGTCGGGCCTATTTCAATCGCTCCATCCATCGCCGCCTGCGCGGCGATGAAGCCGGATATCGCCCGGCTTGCGGTGCGCTTACCGATTTTTTCTTCATCGACCCATGGGGCAACGTATCGCCATGCAATGGCAGTTGCGAAGAATGGATAATTGGCAACATCAAAGAAAACTCCTGGGAGGAGATTATGGATGCCAACAGCAAGAAATACCAAGAAGCGCTTGAAAAGGTGAATAATTGCAAACGCAATTGCACTTTCATCGTCACCGAACGCCACGATATGGTACGACGCCCGTGGGTGCCTATCAAATGGATTCTTAAGAATATGTGGCGAGCACGCAAAGGCAAAGACCTCTGCTGGGATTAATAGCCCTTCTTTGCATACATTTCCACATTCTGTTATGACAAAAATTGCAGTGATAGGAACGCGAGGCTTCCCCGGCATACAAGGCGGAGTGGAGAAGCATTGCGAGCACATTTATCCCCACATGAAAAATGTGGAGGTGGTGCTCTATCGACGCGCACCCTACCTCACTGATGCTTCTAACGACACTTTTGAAGGGATTACTTATGTAGACCTACCATCCACGCGTATCAAGGGATTTGAAGCAGTTTGGCACTCCTTCCTCAGCGTTTGCCACTGCATTGTGCATAGGCCGGATGTGGTGCACATCCACAATATAGGGCCTGCCATGTTTGCACCTCTTCTACGCTTGTTCGCACTGAAAGTGGTGCTCACCTACCATAGCCCCAACTATGAGCACAGAAAATGGGGATTCTTTGCCCGCACCCTGCTAAAAATGAGCGAATGGCTTGCCCTCAGATTTAGCAACCACATTATTTTCGTAAATAAATTTCAAAGAGAAAAATTCTCAAAGATAGTGCTTGCCAAATCCACCTACATCCCCAATGGCATCCCCTCCACCGCACGTAGCCAAAACACCGAATTTCTCAAAGCACATGGCATTCTGCCCGGCGAATACATTTTAAGCGTGGGACGCTTAACTCCGGAAAAGGGATTTGAATACTTGGTGGAAGCTGTGCAGAAAATCCCGGAAATCAAGCAAGTGGTGATTGCCGGAGCAAGCGACCACAATTCATCCTACTTTCAGCTCCTCCGGCGCCTTGATGTGAATAAAAAAGTGGTGTTCACCGGATTTACTTCCGGAGAAGATTTGCGTCAGCTCTATAGCCATGCGCGCCTTTATGTGCTTTCGTCGGTAAACGAAGGATTCCCTTTGGTGCTTCTTGAAGCTATGGCTTATGGCTTGCCGCTGGCAGTGAGCGATATTCCCGCCACTCACTTGGTACAACTTCCGGCAGAAGCCTATTTCCAAATGGCAAATGTGGATGCTTTAGCACAATGCGTGGCACAAATATGGCAGAAACAGCACGTCACCACCACTTACAACCTCTCTGAATTTGATTGGGATGTCATCACTCGGAAAACTCAAGCCGTGATTCAATCCGTAGCGAAAAAATAACAACACCCACACTCTTGCCAACAAGAAAAATGCCACGGCGCTCGCCTACACATTGAAGCGGAACACCACGATGTCGCCATCTTGAAACACGTAGTCTTTGCCTTCAATATGCATTTTGCCGGCTTCTTTCACGGCGGCTTCGCTACCGTAAGCAATATAGTCGTCGTATTTAATGATTTCGGCGCGGATAAAGCCTCGCTCAAAGTCGGTGTGTATCACGCCGGCACATTGCGGAGCTTTACTACCTTTGTGGAAGGTCCAAGCGCGCACTTCTTTGGGTCCGGCAGTGAGGAAGGTTTCAAGGTTGAGCAGTGCGTAGGCGCTCTTAATGAGGCGATTCACACCGCTTTCTTCCAACCCTATTTCTTGAAGGAACATTTGGCGCTCTTCGTAGGTTTCAAGTTCGGCAATTTCGCTTTCGGTTTGGGCGGCAATCACCAAGATTTGTGCATTTTCATCCTTCACAGCCTCGCGCACAGCCTCCACGTAGGCATTGCCATCGGCGGCAGCGGTATCGTCCACGTTACACACATAGAGCACGGGCTTATTGGTGAGCAAAAACAGGTCGTGCGCCACCTTCTCTTCTTCCTTCGAAGTGAGCTCCACCATGCGGGCATTTTTGCCTTGCGAAAGCACTTCGCGATAGCGGCTCATCACATCGAATTGCAATTTAGCGTCGCGGTCGCCGGCATTCGCCATTTTTTGCACGCGAGTGATGCGGCTTTCAATGGTTTCAAGGTCGCGCAATTGCAGCTCGGTGTCGATCACCTCCTTATCGCGCACCGGATTCACCGAGCCATCCACATGGGTCACATTCTCATCGTCGAAGCAGCGCAGCACATGGATAATGGCATCGGTTTCGCGAATGTTGGCCAAAAATTTATTGCCCAATCCTTCGCCCTTGCTGGCGCCCTTCACCAGCCCGGCAATGTCCACAATCTCCACCGTGGTGGGCACAATGCGCTCCGGATGCACCAGCTCAGCCAACTTATTGAGTCGCTCATCGGGCACGGTAATCACACCCACATTCGGCTCAATGGTGCAAAACGGAAAATTAGCCGATTGCGCTTTCGCGTTCGACAAACAGTTGAAAAGAGTAGACTTACCCACATTTGGAAGTCCCACGATACCACATTGAAGTGCCATATTTTTTGCTATGTTTTAGAGTTTCAAAATATTTCAGCCCACAAAGTTACAAAAACTTTTACAATAACTAAAGTTTCGAAAGTATTCATCTTTGGAAGTTAAGAGTCCGTTCCTTCGCTCGCTGGAAGTTACGACGATAGTCATTGCTCGGCGATGAGCAAAGTGATGGTTACACCGCTACGAAGGGCTTTGTTTACTCCCGAAACTTGAGTACAATAACCCAATCACCCACCCCCCCACAAAACAGCCCAATCACCATTCCGGCTCTCATTTATGATAGCAAAAAATTATGTGGATTCCTACAAATTGCATCATTCAATTATTTGTAATCACATTTTTGCCGTAATTGTTTTACGGAACAATATTTTTTGTTTACTTTTGTGCCTAAAATATGCAACTCTCAAAAGTCCGATTCTTATGCTTACAAGATTTGCCGTAAAAAACTATCGAGGATTTAAAGAACGAATCGAATGGGATTTGTCGAATCCGAGTAATTATTCTTTCAACAGCGATTCCGTGCGGAATGGCGTGGTGAAAAACGGAATCATCTATGGGCCAAACGGGTCGGGAAAGTCAAATTTCGGCTTGGCCGTTTTTGATATTGCCAACCACTTGTCGCATAAGTGGAAAAAGCCCGATTATTATCTCAACTATGCCTGTGCTATGGAATATCAGCAGCCGGTAGAGTTTGAATATTCTTTCGATTTTAGTGGGCATATAGTCAACTATAATTATGGGAAAGTGGCATCAGAACTCAAGGGCGTAATCATTTGGGAGCAGTTGATTATCGATGGCGTAAAAGTTATCCACAAAGAGAAAGATTCTTTGTATGTCGCACCGGAATTCGGGTTGAGTGAGATGGCTATCCGAAATCTCA
>JBJECV010000238.1:0-18808 GCA_051871435.1 Sodaliphilus sp.
CCACCATCCCCCACCAAAATAATTAGCTTAATTCCCTAAATTCGTGACTTAAAAATCCCTAAATCCGTGTGAGGGGTGCTGTGGTGGGGGTTATTTGTAGATGAGGAGGGTGACGGAGGCTACGATGCAGAGGAAGCCGATTGAAACGGCGAGGGTGAAGGGCTCGGCAAATACGAGCACGCCTACCACCATGGCGGTAAGGGGTTCGAGGGCACCCAATATGCTGGTGAGGGTGCTACCGATGTGGCGCAAACCTAATATGAGGGTGAGGTTGCTTACGGCGGTGGGGATGAATGCCAATAGCAGGAGGTTCACGCCCATATCCACCGTGGTGATGGGCTGGATGCCGGTGGTGAATAGCGCCCACAGCACTAAGTAGAACACGCTGATGACGAACACCCAAAAGGTGAGCGAAAGACTATCGACTTCGTTGACCTTAAACACGGGCACGAGCACCAAATAAATGGCGTAGGTGAGCCCGGCTATCAATTCCAAGCCCACACCCACGACCGACACGCCGCGGAAGTCGGTAAGACTTACGCCGGAAAGCATCATCACGCCTATCACTGCCAGCACAATCGCCACTACCACCTTGAGGGTGAGGCGCTCATGGAAAAACAACACCATCATCACACATGTGAACACGGGATAGGAAAATTGGATAGTGGTGGCGGGTCCGGAGGGCATATAATTATAGCCGTAGAGCAGGGTAACGGCGCCGAGCATACTAAAAAATGCCAACACGCCAATGCGCCAAAATTGCGACCACGTGATACGGGGCGATACTTTCATGGCAAGCATACCCAAAAGGATAAACAGGGTGCCTAATCCAAAGCGGTAGATGAGCACCGATTGGGTGAACATGCCGGCATGCATCACCGGCAGTGAGAAGAGCGGTATCAATCCGTAGGAACACGACGATACCATGGCAGAAACGAAACCTTTCGCGCGACTTTGCTTCATAGGGTGGGGCTGTAGCGGGCTATGGGTTCAGATTCAGGGCTTCGAGTAGCAGGGGCTCCATCACCTGGATGTAGCCGTCGAGGGTGGGATGCACGCCATCGTGGGTGAAATCGGGATTCAATTCGCACTCCCTGCCATACACCAAGGGGGTGTAGTAGTCGATATATTTCACTCCTTGCCGCTCGGCATAGGCTTTGATTTTTTGATTGAGCGAACGGATTTTATCGGCGATGTGAGTTTTATCTTTTGCCCAATACATCACTTTTGCAGGCAACACCGACGAGAGCACCGGTTCAATTTGATGCGCCTTAGCCAATTCCACCATCGAGCAGATGTTGCCCAAGGTGTTTTGCTCAATAAATGCGATGCCGAAATTTTCTGCAATATCGTTGGTGCCGCAATTAATCACCACAGCCTTGGGCCTTAAATTGAGCACATCTTCGCGAAAGCGCACGAGCATTTGATATGACGTTTGTCCGCTGATGCCACGGGGCACCAATTCGCGATGCTGCTTAAAAAATTCGGGGTGTAGCGATGCCCAATTGTCGGTGATGGAATTACCTATCATCACAATGCATTGCGAGGTGTTGCCCTCGGCTATGCGTTGCGCATTGTCGGCGGCATAGCGCGCAATACCGGTCCATTTCTCCTGTGCCACGGCGCCGAATATTGCAAACAATGCAATCACCATCGGCAGTACCATTCTCATCATTTCACGTTTTATTTTCATCATCATATAGCAAAAAATAAAGCTGTTAGCTGTTAGCTGTTAGCCATTAGCTGTTAGCCATTAGCCTTTGGCTGTTTAGTGGTTGGAAGCAAAAAGACATTCGTCTTAACTTCTTTAACTTCTTAACTTCTAAAAAAAAACTTCTCAAAAAACTCAAAGTAGCAACAGCAACACCACTTGCGCCAAAATTACGCGCACAAACATGCAGAGCGGATACACGGTGGTGTATGCCACCGAGGCGCGTTCGCTTTTGAGGGTGTCGCGAGCATAGTCGAGCGCCATGGGATTTGCCATTGCACCACACAGCATACCACACACGGTGGCAAAATCGATACGTGCCCACTTATATGCCACCATCCCCACCAATAGCACCGGGAGCACGGTGAGGAAAAAGCCGCTCACCACCCATAGCAAACCTTCGGGGCGCATCACCGTGGAGAAGAAGTCGGCACCGGAATGAAGCCCGAGGCACGCTAAATAGAGCGAAAGCCCTAAGCGCCGCATCAGCAAGTTGGCGCTTTGTGTGGTGTAGGTAATCATGTGGAGGCGCGGACCAAAGGTGCCCATCAAAATGCCGGCAATAATCGGACCGCCTGCAAGTCCTAATCGCACCGGGGCGGAAATGCCGGGCAAGGCAATGGGAATTAAGCCTAAAAGCAAACCCAAGAGCAAACCGATAAAGATGGAAATAAGGTTGGGTTCGTCGAGGTCAGCCACAATATTGCCCATCAGTTTTTCCACATTGGCGATGGAAGCCTGTTCGCCCACCACGGTGATGCGGTCGCCGAGTTGGATACGCAAATCGGGCGTGGCGAGCAGTTTCATGCCGCTGCGATAAATGCGCGTTACGTTCACGCCATAGTGATTGCGCAATTTCAGCGCACCCAATCGCTTGCCATTGATGCCAGGCTTGGTGACCACAATGCGGCGCGAAATGAGTTGGCTGTCGATAGCATCCCAATCCACTTCATCGCTATTGAAGTCGGTTTTTTCTTGTTCGCCGAAAAGTATTTCCATTGCCGGACCGGTATTTTCGTTCGAAATCACCAAAATGCGGTCGTTGGGTTGGAGCAGTGTTTCGCTGGAAGGTATCATCACTTTTCCCTCGTGCCAAAGCCTTGAAATCACGAATTGCTCGTGGGTGATTTCCGCCAATTCGCCGATTCGCTTGCCAAACACGCCGGGGTTGTTCACATGATAGGCTGCCACAAAAGTGGCATCCTCTTTCTCGTTGGGAGCAATGGCAATGCGCCCGTGATGCGCTAAGAGTTTTTGCATCACCAAGAGCGCCAAAATCACACCCACCACACCGAGGGGATAGGTAACGGCAGTGGCAAGCGCCATACTGCTGGTGGGCTGGTGCATCTGGGCGAGGGTTTGCTGTGCGGCACCGAGCGCCGGGGTGTTGGTGGTGGCGCCACACATCACACCCACTGCATCAGGCAAGGAAATGGGCATCAGCGAGGGCATCAACACTGCCATCACGGTGCCTAACAGCACCAATAGCAATGCCAACATCGATAGCGAAATGCCGCCTTTGCGGAGCGAACTGAAAAAGCCGGGACCCACTTGCACACCGAGGGCGTACACAAAGAGCGCCAAACCGAAATCTTGCGCAAATTCCAAAACTTGCTCATTAATAGATAGCCTAAAATGCCCCAATAGAATGCCTACAAAAAACACAAAGGTAACGCCAAGCGAAATGCCGCGCACCTTCACCTTGCCCAAAGTAAGGCCTAAAGCACAAATTATCGCCAGCAAAATCACCGCTTGCAGCGAAGAATGACCCGTAAATATCTCAACAATTTGATTCAATTCTCATCCATTATTTAAAAAGCCACGCAAAATTACGATTATTTCAACGGAAAACCAAATTTTGCATTGTTGTCAACGAATTTGCACACTTTAATCAAAAAATATTCCGCCAACGGAGTCAAAATAAATCATAAATAATCATTTACTTTACGTTCAAAGTAAGCCTGCCATGTAGATAGGAATCATAGTGGTTTCGCCATCTTTTCGCAAATCCTTGGTATAGATTAAGAATCTACTACTGATTCGATTGGAAAACTTTTTGCAAAACTCGTCGAGCGACTTGTGTGTGCTATATCCTGCAGATTTTACCTCCAAAGGCCATAGTTTTGACCCTCGAGAAAGCAAAAAGTCGACCTCATAAACGTGATTATGCTTATCTAACCATGTGTAGTAAAACAATCTATTACCGGAAGATGCCAATGCCTGGGCAACCGCATTTTCATATACATAACCAAGGTTTGCCTCAAGTTTGTCGCTCAACAATTTTTGATAAATCACATTTTCCGTAAACTTCTTATCCCAAAAAGCAAGTGTAACAAACAAACCGGTATCGCAGATATACATCTTATAAGCAGCCTTGTCGGATGTAAGTTCCAACCCCACATTGGGGTCATTTGAATGATATGCAATATTCACAGTTCTGCTATCTTCAATCATTTCCACAAGACCTTGAGCCGAACTACTATCAATCTTTCCCACCACAGAAGTCGTCCTAAATCGGGTTGAATTATTATACAATTCTGATGGTATCGCTTTAAATATAGCTTTAGCTTTATCCGACTTGTCAAGTTTGTGGAAGTCTTGTTCATACATGCGTAGAATGCTCCTTTTCACTTTATCCACTTTTACCAAATCATGTGTTTCAATATATTTACTTACGGCTTGAGGCATACCACCCACAAGCATATAAAGACGATAATCTCGAAGTAACTTGCGGTTCACACTGTCGCCTAACGATTTCTTTTGTTCAAGCATTTCTCGAAGCAGGGGAATGGTGGTGGTGTCACCCAAAGCCCATCGAAATTCTTCGTAATCCATCGGATGCATACTAATAGCTTCTTCTTCGCTGGGAATAACGATATTATCCACATTCTTATGGATGCTGATAAGCGAACCTGTTTCAATATAATCGTATCTTCCATCTTCCACGAGGTATTTTATTGCTTGACGAGCAATAGGAAGCTGCTGAACTTCATCAAAAATAATTACAGATTCCCTTTCGTAAAGGGAAACACTTTTTAGCACTTTTAGTTTTGTAAAAAAATAATCTAAATCAGAAATGTCGTTAAACAGGCTTTTTTCTTCAGCAGATGCCTTTGCAAAATCAATGATGATATAGCTTCGATACTCTTTCCGGGCAAATTCTTTCACTATAGTAGATTTACCCACACGTCTTGGACCTTCTATCAACAGAGCTGTTTCTCCGGCGGATTCAGCTTTCCAAGCAAGCATTTCATCATAAATTTTTCTTCTAAATAACTGTTCCATCAACCTATCAAATTTATAATCTGTACAAAGATACTGATAATAAATGAAATAAACCAAATTTTAATTATAAAAATCGGAATTTCCGCAGTTTTTGAAACGGCGATTTCCGGAATTTCCGCAGTTTTTGAAATGGCAAAATCCGGAATTTCCGCAGTTTTTGAAAAGTGGGGATTGTTAACGAAGAACCGTCCCTTTGTTAACGCACTTGGGTGAGCCAGGCTTGGAGTTCGGTGGCGTATTTTGATGCTAATGCGCGGGAAAGGGATAGCAATTCCACTCCGCGGTAGGTGGGGAACTGCTCGCCGTGCTTTTCGGCGAACGACTGTTCGAAGGCATGTGTGGCTGCGAGGCGCTGTTCATCGCGGAACGGCGTGCCGGTGCGCACCGATCGAAATGCCTCGGCGATATACATTTCCCAGCGGCGGGCTTGATAATTGGCGATGATGCCGCTATAGTTGCGGATGGCGTAGTCGTTGAGGTCGCCTCCCCAAGTGGTGATTAAGCGGCGTGCATTCATTTCGTAGTAGTCTTTCACTTCAGGCGTTTGCCCGAGTTGGCGTGCTTGGGCAATCCACTTATCCACCGTGCAGAAGGGGTGCTGCGCATTGAGCATATCCAAATCGATGAGTAGCGAACGCATCATAAAGGCTTTTTCGTGCATCTTCACTGTATCGGCAGCGGCGTAAGCAGAGTCGAACTCCGTTTTTTCGTAGCCAAACAGGTTGCCAAGCAGTTCGCGTCCGGTCCAAATCAGGTCAATTTTGGCGGCATCGGCATTGGCTGAGGGTTGCTTGAGTAGCAAGTGCCACGCCTCGCTGAGGGCGCGCATATCGGCAAAGGCGCGCGAGCGTTTTGCCAATTTCTTAAAATACGGGAGTCCATTGGCGGCCGTGCCACGGAAAGTGGTGGCAGGGGCGGTGAGCACTTTCCGGTAGATGATATCCCAGGCTTGGCGCACGTGCTCGTTGGCTTGGTCGGCATGGCAATCCGCCACCATTGTCACCACGTCGGCGTCGGAGGCACCGTAATTCCAGGCTTTATCGAAGATGTATTCAAAGGGGAATTGCTGCACGTCGAAGCCTTCGAGCGTGGAACCGATGCCTTTCAAATTGGCGCTGCCTTCTTTCAAAGCAGCTTCGAGGCGTTCGCCCGCCTCCTTCACATTGCCTTGCACCACGCTATTGCCACCAAAATTGCCCAAATAGCACCAAATGTAGGGTTGTCCATAGAATTTGTCGTGCATACGCCACACCTCCATGCGCTCACAAAAATAGTCGAGCATCGTCATCTTGCCTTGTGGCACTGCCGTGAGCATGGCTTTGGTTACTTCGGGTGTCCACTTATTGCGCTGGTAATAGAGAAACCAGCCCATTTGCAACCATTCCGCCTTTTTGTCGACTGCTTTCAGCGAACTATACACGTGTTTGGAGAGCCGAGCGATATAATCGCACTCATAACTGGGTGCTTCCATTTCGTTGAAAAGGTCGATGCCATAAATGTGGTCGGTGCCAAATAGGCGCGTTTGCTCTTCGAGGAATAGGCGCTGAATTTTGGCATACAACGGGTCTTCCGAATTGAGAAAATAAGTTTGATAGGGTTTGTCAAATTCGTCCCAGGCATCCAATCCTTTGATGTCGGCGTCGGGGAAAAGTGTTTTGAGATGCTTTGGCACATGTCCGGCAAATGCGGGAAGCACGGGCCGCATATTGAGGGCGCGCTCACGAGCGAGGATTTTTTGCTGGAGCGCCACCTGTCCGTCGAGCCATTCTTTGGGCAAGGGCCCGCACCACGCATCAATATTTGCCATGCGATGCCACGGCAAATATACCGGCCCGGTGAAATACCTGCGCACCTGCTCATCGGTCATTCCCAATGCTCTCCACACATTATACCACACGCTCTCCTGCCCGGTGATAGCCAAAGGCATATTCACGCCGTTGAGCGCCATCCAGTCGATTACGCGTTCCCAATCCTTCCAATCGAAGAACGGCATCGTGTAGCCGAAGGTGCAATAATTGAGGAAAAAGCGCCGGGGTACACGCGCCTCCACGGTTTCTTCCTGATCCACCGCCGGGAGCACCTGCGGCAATTCCACCGCCACATCGGCATACCACGACACGGTGGTGTGGCAATATTTTTTTAGGTAGCGATTTAAGCCCACCGCCATAGAATTGGCATTATTGGCGGTGATGCACACTTTATCACCATGGTTGGAAAGGGTGAAATAGTCCACGCCCTTCGATTTTCCTTGCTTGAATTCCACTTTTTGTGCCAAGCGCTCCGACAATCGGTGAGCGAGGGCATTGGCTTCATCCACTTGCGAAGTGGTGGCTGAAAAAGCCGAAAGAGAGAACAGCGCCATAATGCAGGCTATCACAAATTTGGTGTTCATGATTATAATGTTGAGAGGGTTAAATATTTTGATGCAATTTGGTTCACCGTTTGCGCCACGCGCTGCAAGCACACCGATTTTTCTAAAGCCTGAGGCAAATCAGCAGGCACCGGATTGATGCAATGCACTTCTGCAAATTCTTGTGGTGGAGTGCCTTCCACCATGCCACACAGAGCCACTGCCGGCATGCCATTACTTGCAGCCAATTTTGCCACAGCGTGGGGCAATTTTCCACACGAAGTGGAGGCGTCGATTTTGCCTTCACCGGTGAGCACCAAATCGGCATCCGTGATATGCGTTTGGGCATACAAAAAGTGTAGTACAGCATCAGCCCCGGGGTGCAGTTCGGCTTGCAGAAATGCTTTCAGCCCGGCCCCCACACCACCTGCCGCGCCGGCACCGGGCGAGTGCGCCACACCTGGTGGCATAAAAGAAGCAAAATGGCGCAGCCCCTCGTCGAGCATTGCCACTTGGGCAGGTGTGGCACCCTTTTGCGGGCCATACACCGCTGCGGCGCCACGAGGGCCGAATAGCGGATTATCTACATCGGTAATGATATGGAACCGAGTGCGGAGCGCCTCCGGCATCACATGGGAAGAGTCCACGGCTGCCACATTTGCCAAACTCTCACCGCAAGGCGGCAACTGATTGCCTTCACTATCGAAAAACCGAACACCTAAGGCTTGCAAAATGCCCATTCCGCCATCGTTCGACGCACTGCCACCGATGCCCAGCACCACTTCCCGAGCGCCTTGGGTGATGGCATGGCGAATGAGCATACCCGTACCCAGCGAGGTGGCGTTCATCACATCGCGCTGTTCGGGCTTGAGTAAAGCCAAACCGCTTGCTGAAGCCATTTCCATCACCGCCGTAACGCCGTGGAGGCAATAGGAAGCCTTGATGTGCATATCGGGAAGTGGGCCGCACACATCCACCTCCACACGCTTTGCTCCGGCAGGAGCCAACGCCTCCATCGTGCCCTCTCCTCCGTCAGCACAAGGCAGCACCACCACCTCCACATCGGCAAATGAGGCAAGCAAAGCCACTCTAGCTGCTTCAGCCACCTCCTTAGAGGTGGCAACGCCCTTAAATTTGTCAAAAGCCAAAACCACCTTTTTCATTGCGTCAAAAGAAAAGAAAGGGACAAAACAGGGACCGAAAGGTTCCTATCAAGTCCCTTACTATGAGATGATAGTGGATGCGCACAAAATGCGCCATCACAGCGAAAGTTTGGAAACGGAGCTTATCCCACCTTCACCACCAAATAGTTCGACAATTCCCAGAACCTATTGGTGTCGGTGATGCGGAGCACCTTTTGTCCGCCCACTTCTTCAATCACATACGAGCCGGCGGGATGTTTCGACATCACTTGAGCCTTTTTATTATGTAATTGAATCTGAGTGAGTGTGCGCTTATCGGCCTTAGTGAAATACGACTTCGTGTAGTCGCCTTCCATCACTTTCGTTTTGCGCAAGAATCCGGTTTCAATAATTTTATGTGCTTTCAGTTCGCTCGACGAGCCCACCACATAGAAGCACTCATTCATGCTGTTGGTGAGGTTGGTGTTGCGTTGGCGTTCGGCCGCCACATTACTTCTTTCCACATCCAAATCCGACTTCACTTGTTCGTTTTCCTTATGCAACGAATCCACGCGCACATTGAGTTGACCGATTTTTACGTTGGCGGCTTGCAATTCGGCGGTGAGTTCGTTGATAATTGTTTTTTGATTTTCGATTTGCTTTTTCATTACCTCCATTTGTCGCTTCAAATCGTCGGAATAAGCGCCCGAATCCGATAGGCGTTTTTCCAATTCCGCCAACTTGCGTTCACGTTCTTGAATCATTACCTGGATAGCCACCACTTGGTCGCGGAGTCGGTTCTTTTTGTCCATGGTTTCGGAGCCCAAATTTGATGCACCCATCACCTGCTGCAAATCAATGATTTGATTCATGCCATCGGCAATGTCGTTCATCAGCGCATTGAGCGTATCTCTTTCGGCACTGAGTGATGCAACTTCACCCTTCAGAGCCACATTTTCGAGCGAATCTTTATTCACTTTTTTTTCGTCGCCCCCTTTCTTGCACGAAACGGAGAGCACTGCCACTGCGCACAGGAGCGCCATGGCCGTCATCACTAATTTTTTCATTCTTCTATGTTGTTTAATTGTTGAATATGCTTATGCTTGAATTTTGCGTATTTATCCACCTTTACGGACGCTTGTGGCTGCTCGCCTTCCACCACCAGCACGATTTCGCCGCGCGGGGCATTGGCTTGGAAATAGGTGGCGAGAGAAGCAAGGGTACCATTGTGGGTGGTGTTGTGTAGTTTTGATATTTCTCGGCTCACCGAAGCCTGGCGCTGCTCGCCAAACATCTCCGCCATTTGCTGCAGCGTTTTCACCAATCGCATTGGCGATTCGTAGAAAATCATCGTGCGCTGCTCGTGGGCAAGGGCTTCCAAACGCGAGGCACGTCCTTTTTTCTGGGGCAAAAATCCCTCAAAGGTAAAGCGTTCGCAAGGCAGCCCTGAGTTCACCAAAGCCGGCACAAACGCCGTGGCTCCCGGTAGGGTTTCTACCACGATTTCCCGACGACGACATTCACGCACCAACAAAAACCCCGGGTCGCTGATAGCCGGCGTACCGGCATCCGTCACCAATGCAATCACACTTCCGCCCTCCAATTCATCGACAAGGCGTTCCACGGTGTCGTGTTCGTTGAATTTATGGTGGCTACGCATCGGCGTGTTGATACCGAAGTGCTTCATCAGCACACCGGAAGTGCGCGTGTCTTCCGCCAGCACAAAATCCACTTGCTGAAGCACCGTTATGGCTCGAGGGGTCATATCTTCGAGATTGCCCACCGGAGTTGGAACGATATAGAGTTTGCCAGCCATTATTCCAATTGCTTATCTAAAGAAATTGTGCACCACTTCCATAAATGCCATCACATCCTCATTCATCGGGTCCCACCCGAGGTCGTCGTAGAAATATTCTTCCACTTCGCCAAAAGAGTGCATAGTGAGAATCATATCGAGGGCATCGTTGTATTCAGCTTGGCTATTGCCAAAGAGTTCGCGGCGGAAGCGGATACTGTCATTGAGCGTGAACGAAGAGCGCAGGTTTTTCGCCAAATCGCGATTGAGTTTTTCCTGCACGCTCAAAGGAGCATCGTCGTCATCATCATCGTCGTCATCAAAAATTTCTTCTTCCTCTTCGGTTTCCACTTCTTCAAACACCTCCTCTTCCTCTTCCGGCTCTTCAGAAATAGACTCTGGCGCCACAAATTCGGCATCTTCTTCGATAGGAACTTCTAATTCCTTTTCCGGTTCTGCGGGTTCGAGCGGCTCATCGGCGAGCAGAGCGCCACATTCATTGCAAAATGTGTAGTTGGCTGGGAGCACTTTGCCGCACGCCGGGCATTTGGAAAATTCCGGAGGCACATCATCGTCGAGCGGCTCGGGTTGTGATTTCGGTTCTTCAGCAGGTTCCGGCTGCGACACTTCCGCCTCCTCGTCGGGGGCATTGAGAGCGGCATCCAGCATTTCCTCCTCAGGCGATTGCTCAGGCAATTGCACATGTTCGGCTTGAAGCGCCACCGAAGCCGCCTTTTCCTTAATGAGTTGAATCACGGAAGCAGGCGTGTCGGCGCCATGCTTTTCGAGCACAAGTAACAGTCCTTCAAGTTCATAGACTGTAAGAAGGAGTTCTCCGTAAGTAGAAGCCATAATCTTAAAATCTAAGCGTTTTACGATTTATACTGCAAACATAGCGAAATTAATTCTCATTCACCAAAGAGAAAAGTTAATTTTTTTCAAATAAGCACGAATATTCCTTTTTGGCAATCATATTCATCCTTTTTTATCAGATAAAGCCGCCTTCTCCTATTCAATCTTTGATTGGCCGAAGAGATTGATGAGCAGCACGTCCATTCTGTCGCGCAAAGCGGCGCGGGTGCCGTTCCAGTTGTTCACCAACAGCGCCCAAGCATAGCGCGGACGCTTGGCGGGAAAATAGCCCACAAAGGTTTGCACATTATTAATAGAGCCGCTTTTCACCACCAAATTGGTGGCAAGGGGTGTTTCGGGAATGAGTTTGCCGATGCGTCGGCGCACCTCCGGCATCAATTGGCTAAGGGTAACGCCCTCCACCGGGTGCTTCGCCATATAGCTGAGCATCTCCACGAAAAAGCGCGATGAGGCACGATTGTGAGCCGCCAAACCGCTACCATCGTATTGAAACAGCGCCTCCGTATCGATGCCCTTGCTGCGCCATAAGCTATCCACCACCTCAATGCCTGCACGAGCGGTGGCTTGGTGGCGAGCGTGAAGTGCCACAGCACGGAGCACACCGTCGGTAAACATATTGTCGCTTCTATCAAGCAGCGAGGTGATGATTTCCGACAAAGCCGGCGAGCGATGCTCCACGAGCAAAGCCTTATCTCCTTTGGCGAGTTTCTCCGCCGATAGGTGTTTGATTTTCAATTTGAAGCCTTGCGCTTTAATAGTGCGTGAAAGGCTATCGACAAATAGCGCCGCCGGAGCCGGAATCGCCATCGGAATGCTATAGTCTTTGTTGGCGGCAGAGCCATGCAGAACGATGGTGGAAGTGCCCTCTTCCAAGCGCAAATCCACGTTGTCGAGATTTACCCCTGCTGCCAATTTATTCACCACTTGCACGCCCGGCACCGCCGGTTCGAAGCGAGGATTTAGAATAGCGCCATCGCGGGCGGTGAATTTCAGAACCGAACAATTATCGAGGAAATTAAAGCCGTAGATGCCGGCGCCATAGTACCATGCCAAATCGCCCACTTCCCACCAGCCATTGGTCCCGGGCCAAGGCATCAGCGACGAATCTACCACCAATTCACCTTCCACCTTTTCAATGCCTTTCGCTTTCAGTGCATCCACAATTTCTTGCACGAAATTGGGGTGATTGGGGAAATACTTACTGCCGAGCGTAGGGTCGCCGGCGCCTTCCACAAAAATATTGCCTTTGAATTTTTTGCCTTTTTGTTCGCCAAGCAGATACACGCGCGTGTTGAAAGTGTAGTTTGGACCCAGCAAACACAGTGCGGTCGACGAGGTGATGGTTTTCATTGTGGAAGCAGTGATACACGACACATCGGGGCGGTAGCACGCCACCATCGTGTCGGCATCAATATCATAAAGCGCTATCGACATCGAAGCGTGACGGTGCAACGAATCGCCGACAAATGCAGCCATCGCCTTCTGCGCATCTTCGCCATTCACCGCATGGCACACTGGTGCCAACAAACCTACCAGCAAAAAAACAATCGCTTTTTTTAAATCAAACATTCTCATAACAAGTATTCGTTAGTATTATCTCAAACATTCGGAACACTACTTACCAGAGTTCTTCTTCTTTGCCGGTGCCCCATTCTATCAAATTGGCGGCAATGCCGTCAGCCAATTGAAGCAATCCGCAGAGGGGCGATTTGTCGCGCGCAGTGTTGATATTGTTTTTTTGCTCCGGGCTTTGGAACGCCAAGTCCCAAGCTCCCATGTGCCATCGGATAGCCAGCATTTCATTGTCGGAAATGTCGAAACCGCTGCGCAGCACCACAATCACACTCTTTTCGCTATGGCCCATCGGGAAATTGCTGTAGTCCACGTCGAAAGCCTTCACATCCACCCAGTTGCCGTAGGCATCTTTGCGCTTTTTCACCACCTTTTTATAGATGTCGGCTTTACACACATCGTGGAGCAAACACGCCACAATCACACTCTCCTTCGGTAGATGCGGCGCCAATTCTGGGCGCATTTGAAGCATTTGTTCGCGAAGCATCAGCCCCGCGCGGCAAGTGTTGAGCGAATGTTGCACATTACCCCCATCGCACGCCAAGTGGAAGCGCGTGCTCGACGGTGCTTCATAAAAGCCCAAAGCCTCCAAATCCTCAATCAAATAATCGGTACCTTCGCGGTTCACACTGCGAAGTAGCTCATTGAATTCCTGTTTGTTTTTTTTGATATCAATATCCATTGTTCGTTCTATTTATTCGCTGATTTATAATATTTTCGCCAAGCAAAGCGAGGGCGGTGTTCCAAATACGCGACATCGTGCTCGTGGCTGTAGGCTTCGCGCTCAAACGAGATATTGCGATAAGCCTCTCCGGGAAGGAATAGCCGCACCAGCCATTCACCCACATATAGCACATAAAATGCTACCACCCACAGTTCGAGCATTTGGTGCGTGTGAATCGTTTCGTGCCGAATATCCACTTCGGTGAGCGAAGTGCCACGGCGCACAAAAATCCACCCCAGCAGGTTGATAGCCCGAAACGCCTTAGGCGGCAAAAACCGATTCCTCACAATCTTCATCAGCATCATTTGTGTTTGAAGTGTCAAAGTTAATACTTTTCTCTAAAATAGCCACCGTTTTTCCGTTTGCCTTTTAAAAAAATGATTTGCACAAGCCGACTTACAGCCTCACACGGATATTTTAAAGTCACGAATTTAGCGAATTTTCATTTGGACCTTACACAGATCACACTCACAGATTTTTTATTTTTGGGTGGGTGGATTTTTGGATTTTATTGGTCCAAATTACTGAATTATCATTCTTTAAGTGTTTGGATAACGGATTTTTGCAAATTTATTTGTAACTTTGCAAATGGTATGCCTTGCTGTTTGCGGCATCGAGTATTACAGAATTATCTATTTTTTTTGTAGAGAAATTTATGTTCATGCGATATATAATAGCTTTATTTTTAGGAAGTTTGCTCTTTGTAGCGAGCTCGTGTATGAAAGACGAGCCACTCAATGCCGAGTGCGATATAGAGGAAGTGATTTTGCACACGCCGAATGTGGATGAGGTGTTTTTCAATCTCACCGATTCGGTGAAGCACGTGCTTTATTCCGACGACGCCGTTGTCTTCAATGTGCGCCGCAAAGCACCGGTGGAAGGCATCAGTTTGGAGTTTAAAATCACCGAAGGCGCCACCATAGAGCGCCTTAGCGAAGGCAGCGGCTTTGAAGCCGATGTGCCGGTGCATTATCGCGTTACCTCGCAAGACGGGCAGTGGCATCGCGACTACACTATCACCATTTCGCCCGAGCCCATCCATATCGTGAGCAGCGAGATAGCCTACGATTTCGAAAACTTTGAATTAGAACCCAAACAAGGGAAATACTATATTTGGCACAACGAGCGCCTCGATGGCTCGTTTGGTAACGATTGGGCCACGGGCAATCCCGGTTTTAAATTGAGTATGCCTTCGGCAGCGCCCGAAAATTATCCCACCTCGCCCGTGGACGGCATGGATGGCAAAGCGCTGAAATTAGTGACACGCGACACCGGACCTTTTGGGGCGATGGCAAATATGCGTTTGGCGGCAGGTAATTTCTTTTTGGGCGAATTTGATGTGTCGCAGGCGTTGTCGAATGCCATGACCGCCACCCGTTTCGGCATCCCCTTCACCTTGAAGCCCGTGCGCTTCACCGGCTACTTTCAATATCAGCCCGGACTCAAATTCCAGAACAAAGCCGGCAAAGAAGTGCCCGGCAGGGTGGATGAAGGTTCGATTTATGCGGTGTTTTATCGCAACCACGATGCTGAGGGCAATCCCGTGCGCTTGATGGGCGACAATGTGCTCACCAGCCCATTGATTGTGGGGCTTGCCAAAGTGAAACAAGTGAACGCCACCAGCGAGTGGACCCCCTTTGATGTGGAATTTGAATACTATTCGGAAATTGATATGCAATTGCTTGCCAATAAAGGCTACAACTTAGCTGTGGTGTTTTCCAGCAGTGTGGACGGTGCCACTTTTGAAGGCGCGATAGGCAGTTGCCTGTTGATTGATAAAGTGAGATTATATTGCCAAACAGAAGAATAATGAAAAAGAAATTGCTATTAGCCGCTGTGGTGTGGCTCTCTGCCACCGCAGTATGGTCACAAAATACGATTTTTCACAAAGGCGTGTTGGCTGATGTGAAATATGGCGCGAGATTGGGCTACAACATAGGCGGCTCCGCCCCATTGAGTATGCCTGCCAGCATTCGCAGCCTCAACGATTTTCCGCTTACCCCCAATTTGGTGTTTGGCATCAATGCCTATAAGCCACTCAAGCACGATTTCGGGTTGATGACCGGCATCCGATTTGAAAACAAAGGCATGTCGACCGACTGTACCGTGAAATCCTACAAAATGGAGATGGTGAAAGGCGGTGAAAAATTGGGCGGCGTGTTCACCGGAAAGGTGGTCACGAAGTGCACCCAGTGGATGTTTACCGTGCCTATTCAAGCCACATATCGCTACAAGAATGTGCTGCTGAAAGTCGGTCCCTATGTGTCGTACCTCACCGGGCGCGAATTTTATGGCTGGGCCTACGACGGCTATTTGCGTGTGGATGACCCCACCGGCGAAAAAGTGCTACTCGGCACCGGCGAAGACGAGCGCGGCGAATACGACTTCTCCACCGATATGCGTCGCTGGCATGTGGGCGTGGACGTGGGTGTGGACTGGGCGTTTAGCAAAAAGTTTGGCGCTTTTGCCGATGTGACTTGCGGACTGCACGGCATTCACCGAAGCGGCTTCAAAACCATAGAGCAAACGCTCATCCCCATTTACGGCAGCATCGGAGTGACCTACGCATTTGATTGAAAATCATTATTTTTTGAGAAAATAGAATATAAAAAATTATAACATCAACACAATGAAAAGAACGTTTACTTTGTTCAGCGCAATGCTGATGAGCATCGCTGCTTTCGCCACCAATTATAGCGGAACGCTTACCGTGACGGTGAATGGCGAAGTGAGCGAGCAACCCGCCTCCGTGGTGATTGACCAAGTGGATGGCAAGTACAATTTGAGTATCAACAACTTTATGCTCATTGCGGATGAAACCCCTATGCCCGTGGGTAATATCGTGATCGACAATGTGTCCGGTGGGGTGAATGGCTCCCTCACCACCCTTTGTGCCAACAAGCAAATCAATATCGCTCCCGGAAATGTGGATGGCGTGGCTGAGGACGAATGGATGGGCCCGCTTTTGGGCGATGTGCCGGTGGAAATGACCGCCCGTTTCAATGCCGACGGCTACGTGGTGGCCGACATCCACATCAATATGGTGGAACTCGGACAGGTGATTGACGTGAAATTCGAAAATGTGGGCACCCATTTCCAAATGCCTAATAGCGATTTCGAAACCTGGAGCACCGCCAACAATGCGCCAAAAAACTGGCACGGATTTGAGAGTGTGACAGGTAGTTGGAGCGGAACAGCAAAGAGTGATAAAAAATTGGGCTCTTCCAGCAATGTTCGCCCGGGCTCAACCGGCAAAACCAGTGCCGTGGTAACCTGCACCAAAGTGCTTACTGTTATTGCGAATGGCACAATGACCAATGGCAGATTGGCTGCCGGCAGTATGTCGGCTACAAACACAGCCAACCATAGCGAAACCAACCTTTCGAGCACCGATGTGGATGCCAATGGCGACCCGTTTGCCACTCCTATGTATGCCAAGCCCGATTCGGTGAAATTCTGGATGCGATTTACTCAAGCCCAAGCCAAATCCGACTATCCTTACGCAGCTTTCAATGCGGTGATTACCGATGGTACTTACTATCAAGACCCCGAAGACAAAACTTACACCAACAAGGTGGCAGTGGCAGCTCCCAACCAAGCCGATATGACTGTGGGCGATTGGAGATTGGTGGCTTGCCCGTTTGACTACGCTTCGTATGCCGCTAACGGCGCAGAAGCCAAAGCTATCCTGCTCACCGTTTCCACCAATGCCACCCCGGGTAAGGGAAGTTATGCCAATGGCGTTGCCGACTCTGTGTATGTCGACGACCTTGAGCTCGTGTATCTTGCCGATATTAAGTCGGTTAGCTTCAAAGGTGCTGCGCTGGATTTGGCTACCACCGATATTCCTATCGGCGACGATGACGTGATTTCGGCATCCGACTTCGTGGTGGAGAAAATTGGTGAAGATGCCAAGGTGACCACTGTGGTAGATGCCAATGCCAAGGGCTACCAAGCCGTGATTTCGGTGGTGTCGGGCGACTTGAACACCCAGAAAACAATGGTGATTAACTTCAACAAACCCGTATGGCCCGTGGGCGATATGAACCACGACAATGTGGTGGACCTCACCGACGTGACTCTCTTGATTAACAAGGTGCTGGGCGACGATGCTACCCAAATCTACAATCCCGACGTGAATGGCGACGGCAATGTGGATGTGGCAGATGTGACCACCATCATTTCTCTTATTTTAGGATAATCATTTAAAACAAGAATTAGATATGCGCAAATTATTTGCTTTTGTTGCCTCTGTGGCATGTGCATTTTCTGCCATGGCAACCAACTACCAAGGTGAACTCACCGTTACGGTGAATGATGAAACCGCAGTGCAAGGCACTGAAATTACCGTTACCAAGGCTGATGGCCTCTATGATTTGAGTATCAAGAACTTTAAACTCGTGTCGGGCGAAACCGTTCTTCCGGTGGGTAATATTGAACTGAAAGGCTGCCAAGGCACCGATGCCTACGGCATTACCACCATTAAATTCAACAGCAACGTGACTGTGGCTCCCGGCGATGACCCCAATGTGGCTTCTGAAGATTGGTTGGGTCCGATGCTCGGCGAAGTGCCCATCGAAATGACTGCCAAACTCAACGACCAAGTGCTGAGCGTGAATATCGACATCAACCTCACTCTCCTTCAGCAAATCATACAAGTGGGCTTCGTGGGCAATACCCCCGCTCCGCTCGAAGGCGACCTCACCAAAGATGGCGTGGTCAATGTATCCGACGTGACCGCATTGGTCAACAAAGTGCTCGAATAAAGTTTTTATAGCATTCAAACACATCAGCCTGCCGAACAAGGGACGATTCACCCCTCCGTTCGGCAGGCTTTTTTTTGTGATTTGGATGTGTGGATGATATGCCGCAAAATCGGCAGACAAAAATTAGTGAGCTCAATAAACCATAAGCCTCGCATAGTCGGTTCCGACGAATGCCATAACCACACCAATATACAAAATTCCACCCACGAAAGCCATCTTGCCGTATTGGGCTTGACCTCGCCCCAACACCCACCGTATCTTTGCCCCCGAGTTCTTTGAAATTTTCGAGTCAACAAGTTGAAGACCTCACACAGATCTCACTCTACGAAATGCTATCCGGATGGTGGGCGCGCAACCGCGCCAAAGGTGTTTCATGGGGTTTCACGTGTTTCACAAACCAATCTCCCTTCCCTTCAGGGAGGGGTCGGGGGTAGGCTTTTTAGGGATGCGATGTGTGTAGGCCGGTATGAGATGAACACGGAGCGCAGCGGAGGGTTCATCTCATGCCGGTAACCGATGCCTCCACCCTCCCGCATGCCGTTAGGTATGCGACCCCACCAAAGGTGTTCCAACTGTAACTATTCAGCTATGCAATAATATGGGCGCACTGA
>JBJECV010000239.1:0-4189 GCA_051871435.1 Sodaliphilus sp.
TTTCGAAAGCCGCTGTGGCTCGCTACGAAGGTGTCACCAACGCTGAAGGCGTGTTCGAAATCCCCGTGATTCAATCCGCCAACACCTACAGCGTGGTATTCTCAAAAGCCGGTTATGTGACCAAAGAAATCACCGTTTCCGAAATCTCTGAAATCGGTACCGTAACCCTCGAAAGCGAAACACCCACTGCTGTGACCGACATCACCGTAAGCAAAGCACTCGACAGCAATGTTTACACTATCGACGGTCGCATCGTGCGTCGCAATGCTGAATCCCTTGAAGGCCTCTCCAAAGGCATCTACATCTTCCAAGGCAAAAAGCATATCGTAAAGTAACAAACCCCTAAACCCTAACCTCCATGGCGGGAGATGAGCCAACCCCTCATCCCCCGCCATTTTCATCTAAATCCTACCCCAACCACTTGCGCACCCCGCCACCCCACAAAAACCCCACAAAAACAGTTATCGTTTTCGTTATTTTTTGTAACTTTGTTGGAAATTCTGCTTAAACCGTAACAAATACATCATTCAGATATGAGAAAGTTGCAAATCCTTAGCGCATTAGTCCTCATTTTGGCTGTAGCGCTGCCTTCTGTGGCGCAAAAGCGCGATAAAAATTTCACCATTTCGGTGGTCGATCCCTCGGGCAATCCAGTGCCTTCTGCTTCGGTACTGCTCAAGCAAACCGACTATTCTCTCTCCTATGGCACCATTACCCTCAACACCCAGGGCTCTGCCTCGCTCAAAGTGTATGCCGGCAACCATTCGCTCTCGGTTTCTGCCGATGGCTATCAGCCGTTTAGCACCGAATTTGCCGTCAATGCCGACACTGCAATCACCGTTTCCCTCCAAGAATTTGTGCAGCGACCCTATTCGCTCGGTGCTTCGGTGTATCACGACACCCACACCGGCCTCAATAACATCACTTTCACTTGGAATACCGAAAAACCCGTATTTTTCGATGATTTTGAATCCTACGATGCCTTTGCCATCGCTTTCGGCGATTGGACCGGTATTGATGGCGACCAGCTGAATGCCGCGCCCCTCCAAGGCTCATATCTCAATCAAGGCGTTCGCCAATACGCGCAAATCATCAATCCGCTACAGGTGTCGCCGCCATGGTGGTACGATTACCCTGTGCTCCGCCCCTATAGCGGCAAACAGTATGCCGGATTTACCCGTACCCTCACCGGCGCTGCCAACGACGACTGGCTCATCACGCCCGTCATCACCCCCGGCAACCAAAATGTGTTCTCTTTCATGGCGAAGGCTGCCGATATCTATAAAGAAAAATTCCAAGTCTACGTCACTGAAGTAATCGATAATCCCGCCAAGTCGGATTTTAAGCAGCTCAATTCGGGCAACTACGAGATGGTGGACTATAAGGGCTGGGTGTGCTTCTCCTACGATGTGTCGAAATATGCCGGCAAGCAGGTGCGTTTTGCCATTCGCTACATTGGCGAAGCAGCAAGCGCCGGCGCATTTATGCTGATGGTCGACGATGTGTTTGTGGGGCAAAAAACTGCCAACCCCAATGCTGCGGCTCCTGCCAAAGCACGTCGCATGCCGCTCCATTCGCCGGCTAACCCCAATGAGAGTTTCCGCGTGTTTTTCAACGATGCAGAAGTGGGTACCTGCGATGGCTACAGCTGGGAATTTACCAACTTGGCGGCTGGCTCCTACAAACTGGGCGTGCAAGCCGTGTATGCCTCTGCGCAAACCGAAATCGTCGACACCGTGGTGGTGATTGAAGATGCCACGGTGCGATTCGTGGTGGATGTAGCCACCAACAATGGCGTGGCGGTCGACGGCGAAGTGGTGAGCCTAATGAACGAAGATTCGGGCGAATCGTGCGATGCCGTTATCACCGATGGCAAGGCGGTGTTCCCGTCGCTACTCAAGGGCTCCTATCTGCTGGGCGTTACGGCGAAGAATTTCAATGTGTTCAGTCAGCAAGTGGAGGTGACGTCTGATAGCACCCTCCAAATCACGCTCATCGAGAAAATAGTTACCCCCTACAATATCACCGTCGATGTTTCGCCCACCGGTGTGAACCAAAACGATGTGTTGATGAAGTGGAACCAAAATATCTCGTTTACCGACGATTTTGAATCCTACAGCGATTTCGCCACAGGGCGATTCGGTGCATGGCGCACCTACGACCTCGATGGACACATTTGCTACCCCATTGGCTTGGGCTCAGCATCGAATATCGTTACTTTCCCGGGTGCCAGCACGCCGTCGAATCCTTCGGCTGTGCCCCCTATGGTGTTCAATCCCTGGAAAACCGAACCGCCAATGATGCCTACCGATAAGGCGGTGATGGCGCCCTCCGGCGACAAAACCATCATCTTCTTCTCGCCACAAAGCAATGGCGCCAACAAATGGCTCATCTCGCCCGAAATCCTCATTCGCGAAGATTTCGTGTGCCGATTTACCGCGAAGGCATATTCTGAATACGTGGAATCGATGGAGGTGTGCGCTTTCCTCGATGGCGCTTCCAACCCCGCCTCCGACCCCTACGAACAAGTGAGCACTATCGATGCACTCGTGAGTGGCACATGGATGATCTACGAAACCGACCTCGCTAAATATGTGGGCAAGAAAATTCGCATCGGTGTGCACTACACCTCGTTCGACGCGTTCTTTGCGCAGCTCGACGATTTCTTCGTGGGTAACCTCGCCGGAGAAGGCGTGAGCCTCGATGCCGGAGCAGTGAAAAACTTTAAGGTGACGCTCGACGGCAATGCCGCCGGCGAAGTGACCGAACCCGCTATCACCCTCCACGGCGTAACTGCCGGACGTCACGTGGCCACCGTGCAAGCCGAATATGCCAGCGGATTGAGCGAAATTGCCACGCGCAACTTTACCGTCGACCTCGTGGGCGACCTCAACGCCGACGGCATCATCAATGTGTCTGACGTGACAGCGCTCATCAACCACATCCTCGGCACCGTTTCCTATAGCGAAAACATCTGCGATATCAACGGCGACGGAGTGGTCAACGTAACCGACGTGACCACACTCACCAACTACCTCCTCTCTAAATAACAAAAACGTATAGCTGCAAACGCCTTTCAATGATATAAATGTAATTATTTTTGCACAATTTTAAAAAAAATGCCAAAAATATTTGCACAGAAAAAAAAATAGACGTAATTTTGCATCGCAATTACGACGAAGAGTCTGGTTGTTAGGATTGTCTTATGGTGTAATGGTAGCACTGCAGTTTTTGGTTCTGCCTGTCTAGGTTCGAATCCTGGTAAGACAACCAATTAAAAGGCCTTCAAAAGAGGCCTTTTTTTAGCCCAGATGGCGGAATCGGTAGACGCGCTGGTCTCAAACACCAGTGGGGCAACCCGTGCCGGTTCGACCCCGGCTCTGGGTACCAATAGCGGCTGTTAATCAAGCGATTAACAGCCGCTATTTTCTTGCTGGGTAGCCAACGGCTCGGTAGAAAAGAATAGGTTCGATATTTGTTTAAATCATTTATTTTTGCGAACTTTGTGATATGAAGAAGGAATTAACTATCGAATCTTTAATAATTGAGGCTAAAAATTTTTGCGCAATCAATTCGGGCGTGTATAAGGCTGAGTTATTTGGCGTTACAGATGGAAAAGCAGTAGGCACATTTGTAGAGCATCTATTTCAACAACACCTTGAGAATTTATACAATCTGAAAGTAGGTAATTCTGCGACTGGGTTGGACTTGCCATCCGTCAATACTGATATTAAGGTTACATCAATAAAACAGCCACAATCAAGTTGCCCTTTCAAAGATAGTAAGCAGAAAATATTTGGTCTGGGTTATAATTTGCTTGTTTTTGTCTACAAGAAATACGACGATTCAAAGAGACGAAAAGGAATGTTGGATTTCGTATCTTGCAGTTTTATCGACAAAAGTAGAACAGGTGATTTTCAAACCACAACAGGTATTTAAAAATAATCTCTAATCAAGGCAATCAAGATGATATCTTCGCTTTTTTGGTAGAACATAATATACCGAGCGATGAAGTAACATTATACCAGATGGCAGGTGAGATACTGAACAATCCACCACAGATTGGTTATCTAACAATATCAAATGCTCTTCAATGGCGATTGCAATATGGGCGTATCGTATCTTTGGAAGATAAAGTAGGGAATTTCAGTTAATTCCCCAAAATTTCGTGACGGCAAGTGGCTGAGGA
>JBJECV010000240.1:0-18563 GCA_051871435.1 Sodaliphilus sp.
TTCGGCTGCGCCTTCGCTTGCATGGAGTTAACCACGATACGCCATCTCCGATGGCGGTTGGCGGCTGTGGGATAAGTGCTATAGATGCTTTAGCCCCTATAGATGCTATAGATACTATAGATGACGAAAGCATCAAAGGCGGCAAAATGGCCCTATAGATGCTATAGATTTTATAGATGGGAGGGGAGGGGTGGGAATGTAGGCTTTGGTGTGGTGGTTGTTTTTCCCCGGTTTTCTATTGTGTCGGTATTTTCTTTCGGTAATTTTGCAGTATAAAAAAGTAAACCCGATAGCTTGACGAATCAGGGGCTACCGGGAATGAAGATTATTGCGTTTGCTTTTGGGAATTAGAATGGGGGCGGGCCCATGGGGCGGTTGCCGGCGCCGGCTCCGGGTGGCGGACCCATGGGGCGTCCGTCGGGACCTTCGTGGCGGTCGTTGTTGGTGGTGGGTTCGCTGCCCTTGGCGAAGGTGGTGAACTTGTAGGTGAACGTAATCATGCCATAGCGGGTGAGCGAATTGTAAGCCACGTCGTCGATGTAGCTGGCGGTGACGGAGCGCTGAATGTTTTTCTTCTGTTGGAGGATGTCGAACACGCTCACTTGCACGCTGGCGTTTTTGCCTTTGAGGAATTGGTAGCCCAGCGAGGCATTCCAGAGCCATTGTTTGGAGTCGTAGCCGTCGGCCATACCGGAGGTGGCGCTAAAGGTGAGGTCGGTGCTCAGCACGAGGCCGAAGGGTGCGGTGTAGGTGCCATTAAACATACCGCCATAGGTGTGCACATCTCTATTGTTTGCCACATTCACGGAGTTGTGGGTGGTTTGGAAGCTGTAGCGCGGGCGCAATTCCACGTCCACCCAATTGCTACGATAAGCCAGCCCGGGCGAGAGGTTGATATTGAACGTGCTGCTGGTGTTGAGTTCGTCATTGTTGTAGCCCTTGGTCACGGAGTAGCGCGCCATCAGGTGGTTGTTGAACTGCCACACCTTCGTAGCGCCGAAGGGGAAGCTCACCATATTCATCGCCATGGCATCCCACACGCCGTTCACATTGTCGTAGGTGGTGGTGCGTCCGCCGGTGGTGGGGTCGTAGGTGGTTTTGGAGATGATACTGTTTTGTGCGAAATTCACGCCCAGCATCGCCATGATGCTGCGCTGATTGGCTTGCGCGAAATCGCTGAATCGCAGATTGATACGGTGAGAGAACGTGGCAGTCAATTCCGGGTTACCCACGGTGATGCTCAGCGGATTCGACACATCGGCCACGGGTTGCAGTTGCGTGAGCGACGGTTCGGTGGCACGCATACGGTAGTCGAACGCCAAGTTGCGCGTTTTGCTAAATTTGTAGCGGAAGCGAGCGAAGGGCGCCACCGACCACGACCATCGTGCAGCGATATCGCGTTCGGAATTAATTAAATCGCGGCTTTTCGACATGGCGGAATTCACCGAGAAGCCCACATTCAGGTTGTAGGCCGTGCGCACTTGGCGGAAGCCAATTTCAAAGGATTGATTGTAGTAGGCGTTGCGGAAATCGTTGCTTTGCGATTCATTGAGCACGCGCTCAATGTCGTCACCGAGTTCGTAGTCCACGAGTTGCGACAGGAGGTTCACGTCCATCAACGCATAATTGCCGTAGCGCGAAGAGAAATAGGAGCGCATATTGTGGTCGGTGAGCAAATCGTAGAGCACATTGTAGGGGTTGTAGGGCGAGGGTTGAGTGAGAGTTTGCGGGATATCGTAGACCAACTTCCGCGCCTTATTGTATTTGTAATTGCCCCGGTAGGCAAGCGTGAGGAAACGCGCATTCTTCACATTGCCAAGCGGTTCGGTCCAGGTAATGCGACCGTTCACCGTGTTGGTGGAGCGATGATTTTCGTAGATTTGGTCGATGGTTTCATCGGGGTCGGTCATCAAATAATACTTATTTTGTGTGAAAGTGGCGCCGTCTTCGTTGGTGCGGCTAAAGGTGTAGCGCAATTGTGCGCTGTAGCTACGGCCCGGGTGCGATTTAAAATTGTGGGTGTAGACCAATTGACCGCCAATGTCGAAGCCCTTGCCATCGTTGTTATAGTCGCTCACACTGCGGTTCACGAGGGTTTGTGCGGGGTCGCCGGCGCGAGTGGTCGACGAGTCGGCTTTGGCGCTATTGCTAAAGCTAAAAGAGAAATTGGGGCGAAATTCCAGCGTGTTGCACGAATCCGGTTTCCAAAGGATGCGAAAATTGGAGCGCAGATTGTGACTCTTGGTGCGCGAAAGGGAAGCGGAATTGTAGTAGCTGGTGGAATCGGGGAACACATATCGGCGTGCGGTGGACGTCTGCACATCGCGGTCGGAGTGATTGTAGTTGATATTACCTCCGGCGCGGAAATTATCGGTGTTTTTGTCGCCCACATTGAAGTTGAAGCCCACATTTTGGCTGGTGGTGATACCATTGTTGTTGCCAAATCGCGTGAAGCGCGAAGCGCCCGAATCGGTAAAGTTTTGGCTATTGGTGTTGTTGCCGCCGCCGAGGAGCGTGAATTGGTTGCCATCGGCGAAATAATTGAGCACGAAATTGCCATTGTAGCGGTCGTCGGTGCCGTAGCCACCGGTGAGCGTGCCAAACCAGCCATTGTTCATCCCCTTCTTCACGGTAAGATTGATCACGGTTTCGTCTTCGCCGTCGTCCACACCGGTGAGGCGTGCCAAGTCGCTCTTGCGGTCGATCACTTGGAGTTTGTTAATCATATTGGCGGGGATGTTTTTCGATGCCATTTTCGGGTCGTCACTAAAAAACTCCTTGCCATCAATCAGAATTTTGGTCACCTCCTTGCCGTTGGCGGTGATTTTGCCTTCGCTATCCACCTCCACGCCGGGCATACGTTTCAAGAGGTCTTCCACCACGGCATTGGCTTGAGTTTTGTAGGTGTCGGCATTATATTCGATGGTGTCTTCCTTCACCACGATAGGCGTTTTCACGCCCACCACCACGGCTTCTTTCAAAAGTATGCCCTCCATTTGCATCGGAATGGCGCCAAAGTTCACG
The DNA here is from genome assembly GCA_051871435.1 of Sodaliphilus sp. GTDB lineage: Bacteria > Bacteroidota > Bacteroidia > Bacteroidales > Muribaculaceae > Sodaliphilus. The sequence goes on from JBJECV010000240.1 coordinate 3,025, forward strand.
CCTCTGCCATCTTTTGCCACCGTCACCTTGCGCGTAACATCGCTGTAGCCCAGGTACGAGCACTTGAGCACATAGCGGCCGGCGGGTACGTCTTTCAAATTAAACAGACCGTTTTCGTCGGTTACGGTGCCTTTCACGTAGGTGCTATCGGCGTTTGCTTTGAGCAATTTCACCGTGGCGGCAATCAGCGGCAGCGAATCGCTGGCGTCGACCAAAAGCCCGTTGAGGGTGGAAGCCGCCTGCGAGGCGAAAGCCATACATGCAATGCTGAGTGCCAAAATAAGTTTCTTCATCATAATTTATGTGATTTTGTAATATTCAAAAAGCTATACAGCCTGCGAAAAGACAGTATTTCGCAGCCGTTACAAAATTACAGCCATAAATCTTTACCCACAAATTAAAAATACGATTCGGGGATTTTCATAGATAAAACCCCGAAAAAAGCCCTTTTTTTGAAAATAGCTCACACGGATGTCATTATTTTTGATTTAAGTCACGAATTAAGCGATTTTATTTGGGATCTCACGGATTTCTTGGGGGCTTTTGTGGCATGAAACGGAGAAAAAAGCCGGCTTCGCCGAAAAAAAACACGCCTGATGGGGGACTATAACGATAACTATGACCTTTTCTTTTTGGGATGCGTGGGACACCTGGGAGAAGGTGGGTGGGGTTGCATACCTACGGCATGCATCAAGGTGGGTGGCATTGGGTACCGGCATTTCGCTGAACACACCGCTTCGCTCCGTGTTCATCTCATACCGGCCTACACACATCTCATCCCTCGGGATGGCCGGGTGGAAACGAAAAAACCGTCCCTTTGTTCCCACAAATTAAAAATACGATTCGGGGATTTTCATAGATAAAACCCCGAAAACCTTTTTTTTTGAAAAAACTCACACGGATTTCAGGGATTTTTTTGATTTAAGTCACGAATTTAGCTAATTTAGCTAATTTTATTTGCCTCACACGGATGTCGCGGATGTTACAAGTGGTGGTGATGGATGAGGTGTGGATGATGTGGCAAAATTTGGCAAGATGATTTGCAATAAACCTTGAAAAGGTGTATATTTGCAAAGAATTAAACCTTGAAAAGGTGTATTATTGCATAGGTTCTACGCCTTGAAAAGGTACATTCGGTTAAAAGTCAGACTGTTATGAAGAGGAAGATTTACAATCAGATGCTCGATTGGAAAAACAGAAGTAAAGGCACTTCTGCCTTGCTTATAGAGGGAGCACGACGAATAGGAAAAAGCTATATCGTTAGAAAGTTTGCAGAGCGGGAATACAAGTCATGTATTATCGTTGATTTTAATGATATGGATGGCGAGTTGTTGGCTATCTTCGAACAATATCTTCATAATAGAAATGACTTTTTTATCCGACTCTCAGTGTATTTCGGGGTAAAACTCTACGAAAGGGAGTCGATCATCATTTTCGATGAGGTGCAACTATATCCCAAGGCGAGAGCAGCCATAAAATATCTTGTGGCTGACGGTAGGTATGATTATATTGAGACAGGTTCGCTCGTTTCATTACGTCAGAATGTGAAAGACATCGTTATTCCTTCTGAAGAAGAATCAATCGATATGTTTCCTATGGACTTCGAGGAATTTCTTTGGGCCATGAACGAAGAAATGCTTATGGATTTCATAAGAAGCCGATATGAATCGTTATCCCCTATGGGGCCACTTCATCGCAAGGCATACGATCTTCTACGCTTGTATATGATAGTGGGTGGTATGCCACAAGCGGTGCAGACTTATTGCGAAACGAAAGATTTTGATCAGGTGGATAGTGTTAAACGGACAATACTGCGTCTGTATAGAAACGACATTTCTAAATATGCTTATCAGAGCGAGACCAAAGTGACGAGAATATTCGACGACCTACCATCACAATTGCAGAAGCATGAAAAGAAATTCCGTATTTCTGCCATTCAAACCGGAGGAAAAATGAGAGACTATGAAGGTGCTTTCTTCTGGTTGGACGATTCAAGGGTGGTCAACATCTGCTATAACGCTACGGAACCGAATGTGGGCTTGAGATTGAATATGGATAGGACAACATTAAAGTGCTATATGGGGGATACCGGGCTGCTAATAGCACATGCATTTGACGAAAATACCATAGCCGGCACCCAACTTTACCGCAAGCTATTGCTCGACAAACTGGAAATAAATCAAGGAATGTTGGTTGAAAATCTCGTGGCACAAATGCTCAGGGCCGGAGGTCATAAATTATTCTTCTTCAGCCGTGCTGATAGAGAAGATGCTGAAAATCGCATGGAGATAGATTTTCTGATTCGGAAGAGCTCTGTGACTTCGCGGCATAATATTATTCCGGTAGAAGTGAAGTCTACCAATAGATATACACATGTGTCCCTCGATAAGTTTCGGAAAAAATATTCTGAATATGTTGCCTCCCCGATTGTGTTACATAGCAGTGATATCACGACCAAAGATGGCGTAACATATCTACCCCTATATATGGCAATGCTATTATAGATGAAGACAACGCACTGATGACCTCACCCCTTCCCTTTAGGGAGGGACGGGGGGTAGGCTTCGCTACTCGTTGACTCGTTGACTTGTTGACTCGTTGACTCGTTGACTTGTTGACTTGTTGACTTGTTGACCCCCCAAAAAAACCGGGGGTAGGCTTCTATCTTATTTGTAGATGGGCCAGGGGAAGTGGGCTATTTCGAAGTCGATTTCCACTCGGCGGCCGTCGAGGAATTGATTGAGGGTGCGGTAGAATGCCGGGGAGTGGTCGTGATGGATGAGGTGTGCCAATTCGTGGCAGATGACGCACCGCACCATATCTTCAGTCATCAGCATCAAAAAGTGAGAGAGTTTCACGTCGCCGTGGATGGTGCAGTAGCCCAGCAGGCGTTTGCCCTGGTTCATGCCAAAACTTTTGGGTATTTTACCCACGCGCGCCGCCTCTTGCTGTGCGAACGGCAGAATGAACTCCGGTGCGTAGCGTTTGCACACATCGGAAATCACCTTAGAGATGGTTTTCTTCACCGCGATGGCATTGAGGTCGACGTTTGCCGGCACACGCACCACGAATTGATCGGGAGTGGCATTGTTGCGGCCCCACACGATATATTTGTCTAATGTGGCATCGAGTGTGATGGTGAGCGAGGAGCGGAACATGGGAATCACCTGTCCGTCGTAGAATTTAATGCCATCGGGTTTGCGTCGGCGAATTTCGTTGCGGTTTTCTTCGATAGAGCGTTGAATGTTTTCGGCCGGCAACTGTAGTGGTGCCAGGACGTGGAGTTGGTCGTTTTTCCACCGGAAAATGATGTGGGTCATTCCGCGGCGCAGATTCAATTTAATGATTCCGAATTCTTTATCAGTGATTTTGAAAAGCATAATAGGGCTGAGGGAGGGTAGCTATCTTAGCTAATTTAGCTATTTTAGCTATGGTTAAGAATTATTATTTTTGGGGGCTACTCTTCTCCCCTATTGTCGCGGCCCCACATGAGTTTGTGGCGGAGCACGCGGGCAAAGCGTTGACCTTTGAGCATAATTACGCGGGTGGTGAACGGTGCTTTGGCAATGCGCATAGTGGTGCCCGAGGGCAAGTCGAAGGTGTCGCCGTCCACACTCACCTGAAATACGCTCGCGCGGCTACGCGCCGTGATGCGCAGTATCGACGAGTCGCCATACACCACCGGACGCATGGTGAGCGCGTGGGGCGAGACGGGCGACAACACAAAGCAGGGCGAGAGCGGGTGCAGAATGGGTCCGCCCACACTCAGATTGTAGGCAGTGGAGCCGGTGGGGGTGCTCAAAATCAAACCGTCGCCCTTAAAGGTGGTGAGCGCCACATCGTCGAGGCTCACATCCACCTGGATGGTCGACGAGGTGTCTTTACGCAAAATCGATACTTCATTGAGCGCAAAGGGGCGCGACAGCCTATGCCCGGCAGGAAGTATGAGTTGGAGCATGGTGCGCTCCTCCACCTCGTAGTCGCCCTTGCAAAGGCATTTCACGGCATCGATGGCTTGACTAATGTCCACGGTGGTGAGGTAGCCCAAATGGCCGGCATTCACGCCCATAATGGGAATGGAGCGGAAAGCCACCGACTGCACCGTGCGCAAAAAAGTGCCATCGCCGCCAATGCTCATCACCACATCCACCGCCGAGGCTTGCGCTGCATCCACCGCCGGCAGAGGCGGCAGTGCGGGCAAGGCGGCTTGCAAATAGGCGGCATAGGTTTGCTCCACAGCTATCTGCAAATCGGATTGGAGCAGATAATCGAGAAATTGGTGAACTCCGGCAAGGGCGTCTCCTTGATATTCATTGCCACAAATCAGTATCTTCATTTTCGTGATGAAATTTGGCGTGGAAAAAGCAAAGATTTGTCTATTTAAGCAAATTTTGCTTTTATTATTGTTTAATTCTTGTTACTTTTGCAAAATATTGGAGGCGATGACGGGTCATGGCCTCAAGATGTGCGACAAATTTACAATTTTTTTTGGATATCCCCACCCTTGTGGAGTAATATCACGAAAAAAAGGTAAAAACAACTGATATAATACGGAGATGGTAAATTTAAGTGTAAATATCAATAAAGTGGCCACGCTGCGCAATGCGCGTGGCGGAAATGTGCCCAATGTGGAAACGGTGGCAATCGACTGCGAGCGCTTCGGCGCCGACGGCATCACCGTGCATCCACGGCCCGACGAGCGCCATATCAAGCACCACGACGTGTTTGCCTTGCGTCCGCTGCTGCGCACGGAATTCAACATTGAGGGCTATCCAAGCGAAGATTTTATCAATTTGGTGCTGATGGCAAAGCCTTCGCAAGTGACTTTGGTGCCCGATGCACCCGATGCACTCACCTCGTCGGCAGGCTGGGTGGTGGCAGAGCATTTGGAATTTCTTACCTCGGTGGTGGACAGACTGAAAGAAGCGGGCATCCGCACCAGCATTTTTGTGGGCACCGACGAGGAGAATATCCGACTGGCTGCCAAAACCGGCACCGACCGGGTGGAACTCTACACCGAACCTTATGCCACGCTCTATGAAAAAGACCCGGAAGCCGCTGTAGCGCCTTTTGCAAAGGCGGCGGAAGCTGCCCACAAAGTGGGTGTGGGCGTGAATGCCGGTCACGACTTGAATTTGCAAAACTTGAAGTACTTTAAGGAGCATGTGCCTCACCTTTTGGAGGTGTCGATTGGGCACAGCCTTATCAGCGATGCCTTGTATATGGGCTTGGAAAATACGATTAAGGCGTATAAGGAGTGCTTGAAGTAGAGAGCATTTTTTAGAAGTTCTTTTGGAAGTTTTTTTAGGAAGTTAAGAAGTTAAAGAAGTTAAGAAGTTAAGACGAATGCCTTTTTGCTTCCAACCAATAAACGGCCTAACAGCTAACGGCTAACGGCTAAAGGCTAATGGCTCACAGCTTTGACAAATATTAATCATTATCAACGCATAAAATCTTTAAGTACACAACAACAATGACGACACTTCACTTGATTTTGGCACAAGCCCCTGCCGCAACCGCCGGCGAAATCGTGGCAAACGAAAGCCTTTGGGACCTTACCCTGAAGGGAGGATGGATTATGATACCTTTGGCACTGCTTGCCGTGGTGAGTATTTACATCTTTTTTGAACGCATTATCGCTATCAGCCAAGCCGCTCGAGAGGATAAAGACTTTATGCAAAAAATCAAGGATTTTATCCACGCAGGCCAAATTGATGAAGCACGCCAACTGTGCCAATCCACCAACTCGCCTTCCAGCCGCATGATTGATAAGGGCATCAGCCGCATCGGCCGCCCTATGAACGATGTGATGATTGCGGTGGAAAATGTGGGCAACATTGAAATCAGCAAACTCGAAAAGGGTTTTTCTTGGCTTGCCACCACTGCTGCCGGAGCGCCGATGATTGGATTTTTGGGCACCGTAACCGGTATGGTGCAAGCCTTTATGGCACTCGCCGGCGCCGGTTCGAGCGCTAATGTAACGGTGCTTTCGCAAGGCATCTATGAGGCGCTGGTCACCACCGTGGCAGGTTTGATAGTGGGCATCATTGCCATGTTTGCCTACAATTTCCTTTCTTCACGCGTGAAAAAGGTGATGAACAAACTGGAAAACAGCACCATGGAATTTATGGACTTGCTCAACGAACCCGCAAAATAAACCCCTCAACGCATAATTATCGACCATGGCACTAAAACGACAACACGAAACTCAAAGCGCATTTAGCATGTCGTCGATGACCGACGTGGTGTTTTTGCTGCTCATCTTTTTTATGGTCACCTCCACCTTCGTGTTTCCCTCGGCAGTGGAAGTGAATTTGCCCCAAAGCAGCCAAACCACCCAGCTGAAGCCATCGAGCAGAATCTATATCGACAGCTTGCAGCAAGTGTGGGTGACCGAAGCCGACTCGCTCAATGAAGGCAGCGCTCGCCGAGTGGATGATGCACAGCTGAAGGGATTTATGCAAAGCGTGAAAAACGGAAGTAGCAAGGAGCAACAATTTGTGGCTCTGCACGCCGACGAAAGCGTGAGTTATGGAAAAATTGTGGACATTCTGGATATGGGCTCGAAAGTGGGACTAAAAGTGGTGCTCGCCACCAAACCCTCATCGGCTCCCGCTGATGCCGAAACTCCGGCACCCTCCACAACTGCCAATCCTCAACCTAATGCGAACCCCGAAAACACTTCAACGCCGCAGCAGCAATGAATGAAAGAAAAAACGAAATAATAGCCGCCGCTATCACTGCGCTCATCACTTTGGCAGTGCTGCTCTTTATGATATATTATGTGCTGCCCGGTGTGGTGGTGCCGCCTAAAGAACAGCCTTACGTGAGCATGATGGAGGATGCCGGCGGCGATATGCTGGCAAAGCTCGGGGAAACAGCCGACCCTACGGAAAGCGAAACCAACGACCAAGCTGAGCCGGAAACTTCTGAAAACAACACCACGGCTAACAGCCCGGAGGGCGATGAAATGACCGACGCCGGTAAACAAGCACCGGTGCCGCCCAACACGCTCACCGAAAACAAGCCTTCGCCTATGAAGGTGAAAAAGAGCGACGACACGAAGCAAAGCGGCGCATCGAAGCCAAATGCCAAACCTAATGCCAACCCCGCCAATAAGCGAAGCCAAGGCGGCGCACCACAAGAAAGCGAAACCGATAAAAAAATGAAAAATGCTTTCGGTTCGGGCTCCGGCAAGGGCGCCACACAAGGTTCGCCCACCGGTGGCTCAAATGTGGGCGACATCAATGGCCACGGCACCATCGGGTCGGGATTGGTGGGCTACACAGACTCGTATTGGGGGAGTCCCCACAGCCGCTACGAAGGCTCCATCACTGTGAAAGTGACGGTGAATGCCCGTGGCAATGTGATTGAAGCTAAAGCCGTGAGCGGCACCGGCGAAGCATGGAAACACGCCGATGTGCGCGCCAATTGCGAACGCGAATCGCTGGAAAGCCGCTTTTCAGTGCCCACCAACCGCACCACCAACGGCACCGGCACCATCACCTGGAGATTTAAATAAAGCCTACCCCCGGCCCCTCCCTGAAGGGAAGGGGGGTGAGGGTGTTAGTGGGCAAGATATTTGATTTAGAAGTCGGACCGGTCAGACTGGTCCGACGGATTAAAGCACTTGATTTGTGGTTTGCTTAAGCGGGTGCAAGCGATTGTGCCTTAGTGGTTTGCACCCATTACATGCCAAAGGCATGTCCCTACCGCGCTATTAACCAAGCCTATAGCTCCCCCTTCCCTTCAGGGAGGGGCAGGGGGTAGGCTTTATTTTCAGGGAGGCGCAGCCGAAGCGCAGCTTGGAGATTGCGAAGCAAAAGATATGAGCGTCGGGAGACGGTCGGTTGTGGCAGGTAGTAGCTTAGTGAGCAAGAAATTCTTCCCTCCACAAAAGCAAATGAAATGCAATATCCTACATCCTTAAATATAACAATTGGGGGAATTTTTCGCTAAAAAAGGGAGAAATATGTTACAAAACGTGCAAATTGTAACATAAAGTTGAAAAAAATGAGGTGTTTTTTTGATTTATAATTTTATCTTTGCGCCAAAGAAATAACTTGTGCTTTTTCAATTTAATAACTACGCAATATGAAAAAATTTATTACTTTATTTTTTGTCCTTTGTGTGGGGGCATTTGCATCTTCGGCTACAGCAGGAGTGGGTGATGTAAATGCCGATGGCGCCGTGAATGTGAGCGATGTGACCGCCCTCGTGAATCAAATTATCGGCTCCGGCTCCTATTCCGCACAAGCGTGCGACATCAATGGCGATGGCGAGGTGAATGTGAGCGACGTAACCGCCTTGGTGAACCTGATTATCAATGGCGGCGGCGAGAGCGAATTTAAAAACCAAACCTTCACAGTGAACGGTGTGACCTTTGAGATGATAGCCGTGGGAGGCGGCACATTCACTATGGGCGCTACCGAAGAGCAAGGCAGCGATGCATACGATAATGAAAAGCCCGCGCATAAAGTGACGCTATCTTCTTATTTGATTGGCAAAACGGAGGTGACGCAAGAATTGTGGGAAGTGGTGATGGGTAGCAACCCAAGCAGTAGCAGTTGGAGAGGCGCAAACTTTCCTGTGGATAAGGTGTCGTGGAACGATTGCCAAGAGTTTATTACTAAATTGAACGCACTCACCGGTCAAAAATTCCGCTTGCCTACCGAGGCAGAATGGGAATATGCGGCACGTGGCGGCAACAAGAGCCAAGGCTATAAGTACAGCGGTAGCAACACCATTGACGATGTGGCATGGTATGCATCCAATAGCAGCTGGGAATTGAAAGAGGTAGCCACCAAGAAGCCCAACGAATTAGGCATCTACGATATGAGCGGCAATACGACAGAATGGTGCCAAGATTGGTATGGTAGTTATGATGCTTCAGGTGCAGACCAAACGAATCCTACCGGTCCCGAAACCGGGACAAGTCGTGTCATGCGTGACGGAGGAGCAGCTTATGGACCAAAATTTAACCGCGTATCAACCCGCTCAGGCTATCCCCCTGAAAAACTATCATCTTACTTAGGTTTTCGCCTTGCTTTGTAGGAGCGGAAGAAAGCCTACCTCCGCCCCCTCCCTGAAGGGAAGGGGGTGCATTAGTGGGCAAGATATTTGATTTGGAAATCAGACCGGTCAGACGGGTTAGACCTGTCGGACCGGTCTGATAAATTTATACGCACTTGATGTGTGGTTTGCAGCGGCTACCATCAAAAGAAACAGCCCATTTTAATGGGGTGGATGATAGAACTGTGTTATATTTCTATTGTTTTTTGATTTGTGCATCTATAACACTCTGATACTAAGCAATTAGCGCAGAGAAAAATCCAATAGAATGATAAAAATTGGGGTTGAAAATCCAATAGTATTCCAAAAATATGTTAAGCGAATCCAATATATTGTCGAGTTGTGTTAATTTTTAGGGGGGGGGTGGAGGTGTCTGTTTTTTGGAAATTGACTTCGGAAGTTCAGACGATAGTCATTGCCCGGCGATGAGCAAAGTGACGGTTACACCGCTGCAAAACCCTTCATTTACTTCCGAAACCTAAGTAACAATTTGCACAACCTATCTATTACCTACTAACCCCAAGTTTTAGTTTTAGTTTTCGTTTTCGTCTTCGTCTTCGTTTTCGTCTTCGTTATTTTCCCGGTTTTGCAATTTTTTTTGATTTGTTGCGTTATATTATTGAATATGTGCGCCTGCGTGGGTGCTCCCAATCAATTGTTTCCGACGCGTTATGAAAAAAGCGATATTTCTATTGATAGCGGCATTGGTTGCCTCGTGTGCTACGGCTTCGCAGTGGCAAGTGTTTCCTTCGTTTGTGGGCAGTAAAACTCAAAATGTGGTGGATGCCGGCGAACAGGTGTATTATTTGGCAAGCGGATGTTTGTACCGTTTCGACAAGGAAACGCTTGAAAATGAGAGCCTCAACCGTGGCAATTATCTCAACGATGTGGCGGTAAAAAATGTGTATTTCAATCCGTTCCGCTCCTATCTGATGATTGTGTACGACAATTCCAATATTGATGTGATTACCTCGGAAGGCGAAGTGGTGAATATGCCCTACATTAAAGAGGCATCGCTCACGCAATCGAAAAGCATCAACGATGTGACCTTCACCGCCGACGGGCGCGTGTACGTTGCCACCGACTTCGGATATGTGGTGCTCAACGACAAGAAGTGGGAGGTGAAGGAATCGCGCATCTTCGGGCAAAAGGTGAATTCGGTGGCGGAAATGGGCGGCTATTTGCTGCTGAGCGAAGGGAATAATCTTCACTATGCCGTGCTCAATAAGCACTACGAAACCATCGGGTCGATGCCGTTGGTGAAAGCCAATTTCGCCAACGATAGCGGACGCCTGCGCCCCATCACCGACACAAAATTGGTGCTGTGCACGGGTTGGACATTCGTGGTGGAGATGAATTTCGACAACCCCGAGCAGCTGTCAGCAGCCATCCGTGAATCGCAATCCGTCAGTGCCAACGATGTGCAATCCACCCCGTCGGGCTACCTCATCAACTGTTTTGCAGCAGGATGCTACCTCACCCTCGATGCCACCGGCGCTAATCTGACGAAGGTGGAAGGCGGCAAGCAAATGTATAGCGCCTACAAAGGCGGCGACGGCACACTGTGGGCTGTGGGCGAAAACGGGCTCCACAAGGCTGCCGACGAAGCGTACTATAAACCTATGGCGCTTACGTTTGAAACGCCCTACTATCTCACCTACAACGAGGCGCAACGCAAGCTCTACGTGAGTTCCACCGGCGCCAACCAGTGGATTAACGAACAATACTTGCCCACCGGTGTGAACACCTTCGATGGCGTGACCATTGCCGACGTCACCCCCGAGCCCACCATTGAAAACGGCGGTAGCTACTACCCGGTGTTTGCCCCCGACGATGCCGACACCTATTTTATGGGCAACTGGTGGCATGGCGTGCACAAGGTATCCAACGGCAAAGTGGTGAACACCTACAACTGGGAAAATTCGCCCATGGAGCATGCCCTCGGCGGCTATTATTGCCACCCCACCATCGCCATCGACCGCGGCGGTAACCTGTGGGCAGCGCAATCGAGTGCGCCCATCGGCAGCAACTTCTTCGTATTGCCCAAGGCAAAACAGGCACTTGCCAATGTGAGCGCAAGCGATTGGATTACGGTGAACGTGCCCGAAGCCGTTGCCTCGAAGCGCTCCGTGCTCCTTACGCTAAAGCAGAGCGACGTGAAAGTGTTTTCGCGCGGCGATTTCGGCGAATCGCTCTTCTTCATCAACGATGGCGGCACCCCTACGTCGCAACCGCGCACCAAATCGTATACCTCCGGCTCGGTCTACGACCAAGACGGCAACGTGATATCGTGGAACTATATCTACACGCTTTGCGAAGACCTCAACGGCAATGTGTGGATGGGCACCAACAATGGCGTGCTCACGTTTAACCCCGCCGACGCTTTCTCCTCCGATTTCCGCTTGCAACACATCAAAGTGCCGCGCAACGATGGCACCAACCTTGCCGACTATTTGCTCAACGGCATCGCCGTGACACATATCGCCGTGGATGCCGCCAACAGGAAGTGGATTGCCACCAACGGCTCGGGACTGTTTTTGGTGAGCGCCGACGGCACCACCGTGATTTCGCAATTCAATACCGACAATTCGCCGCTGCTGAGCAACGTGGTGTATCGCGTGTGTACCGACCCCAACTCCAATGCCGTGTATCTCACCACCGCCAACGGCATGATGGCATACTACACCAACAGCACCCCCGGCGAAAATAGCTACAGCCAAGTGTATGCCTACCCCAACCCCGTGACCCCCGACTATTATGGGCTCATCACCATCACCGGACTGATGGAAAATTCGTTGGTGAAGATTGCCGATGCATCGGGCAATGTGGTGAAGCAACTCAAAAGTGTGGGCGGCGCCTGCACCTGGGACGGCACCGTGGATGGCGCAGAGCGCGTGCGTAGCGGCGTTTACTTCGTGTTTGCCTCGCAAGCCGATGGTAGCGAAGCCGCCGTAACGAAAATCCTCATCCTCCGATAGAATACCAACGCGAAGCGAAAGCGCACGGGATAGATGCTATAGCCCCTATAGTAGGAATAGAAAAGAGATAGATTGCGCCCCCTACGGTGGAGGTGCAAATGGTTGTGGTTTAGCGGGTTTATGTGCCAAAGGCATATCCCTGCCGGTGGGTGGGGATTTTTGTGGTGGGGGGATTAGTGGATGGAGAGTTGGAAATTTTCCATGAATTGCTTGAATTCGGGACGGTGCTCCAAGAGGGATTGCAGCACTTCTTGGTCGGTCATAAGGGTGGGTGTGGTTTTCTCGATATTGGTTTCCATTTCCACATCTATCACGATGGTGGAATTGTGGAGTTCGCGTTTTAGAAATTGAAGGATGGAGGGCATTTCTCGTTTTACAAAATCTTTTTCACCCTCATTGAGCATGAGTATTTTATAGTGTGCTTCGCTCACTTTTTCGGGCAAGGCACGTTTCATGGCATTTATCACGATAATGGATTTGGTGTGCTTTTCGTGGTAGGTGGCCCATGCTTGGCGGAATTGGGCGTCATCGATGGGCTGATTTTCCCCGGATGGCGCCACCTGCGCTTGCGGCGCAGGTGAGGCAGTGGGTTGGGGTGCGGATTGATGCTTATGAATGAGGATACGGGGCACATTCGATGCCGGGGCTTCCTTTGCCGGAGCGGGTCGAGGCTGTGGCTGCGGTGCCGAGGCTTGCACCGTGGGGGCGGTTTGTGCTTGCGGAGCGGCAGATGCGCCGGCGCCGGCGGGCGGAGCCCCTGCTGCGGGTGCTTGCATCTTCTTCACGGGAGGCTGGCCACCTCCGGCAGGCGGCATAGGTCCGGTGAGGAGTTGGCAAATTTTGATGAGCGTGAGTTCTACCAAAAATTGCTTATTGCTTGCTTCGCGGTAGTTCAAATCGCAATAATTGCACAAATCCATCACCCGATAGAAATACGACGGGGCAAACTTACGCGACTGTGCCACAAAGCGCTGCGCCACTTCATCGTTCATTTCGAGTAGCACCACGGTTTTCTCATTGCTTGCCACCATTAAATCGCGGAAATGCTGTGCCAAGCCATTGATAAAGAATTGCGAATCAAAGCCCCGCTCGCGAATTTCCTTGTAGATAAGGAGCGCCTCCGGAATGTCGCTACGCAAGAAAGCCTCATCGAGGCGGAAATAATAGTCGTGGTCGAGCACATTGAGGTTTTCAATCGTGCCTTCGTAGGTGATATTGCCCTCGCACGATGCCGACACTTGGTCGAAAATCGAGAGTGCATCGCGCATGGCGCCATCGGCTTTTTGCGCAATCACATTGAGCGCCGCCACCTCCGCTTTCACGCCACGGTCGGCACTGATGTATTTGAGTTGCTCCACGATATCGGGCACCCGAATGCGTGCAAAGTCGTAGATTTGGCAACGCGAGAGGATGGTAGGGATAATTTTCTGTTTTTCGGTGGTAGCCAGGATAAAAATGGCATATTCGGGGGGCTCCTCCAGCGTTTTCAGAAATGCGTTGAAAGCCGACGTGGTGAGCATGTGCACCTCATCGATGATAAACACGCGATAGCGTCCCACTTGGGGCGGTATGCGCACTTGCTCCACGATGGTGCGGATGTCGTCGACCGAGTTGTTGCTCGCGGCGTCTAATTCCACAATGTTGTACGAGCGCTGCTCGTTGAACGCCTTACACGATTCACATTCGTTGCACGGCTCGCCTTCCTCGGTGAGATGCGTACAATTGATGGCTTTGGCAAAGATACGCGCACAGGTGGTTTTGCCCACGCCACGCGGTCCGCAAAACAGATAGGCATGAGCCAATTTATGGTTCACGATGGCGGTTTTGAGCGTGTGTGTAAGCGCTTGCTGCCCCACCACCGTGCCAAAACTCGCCGGGCGGTATTTCCTTGCCGAAACAATATAGTTTTCACTCATAGGGCTAATAGCATCAAAAAGTAATGATTTCAACCACAAAGATAACAAAAATTATGCAAAATCGGCACCCACCGGCAAAATAATTCGGAAAGGATGATTATCTTTGTGGAGAAGTAAACTATTATCAACATAACTGATTATTTTTGATGATGAAGATTTGTGTATTGGCTTTGATGGCTGTGGTGGCTTGCTTTTGCGGCAAGGCTGCTGATTTTGTGGGTGAATGGTCGGGCAATTTGAGCGTGGGCGCTGTTAGCCTGAAGTTGGTGTTCCATATCGACAGAGATGGCGATGCGCTTGCCGGCACTTTAGATAGCCCTATGCAGAAAGCCTTTGGTATAGCGTGCACACCTGCCGTGAAGGGCGATTCGCTCGTGGTGGATATTCCTGCTGTGGGTGGCGCCTACAAGGGCGTGATGCAAGCCGATGGCACCATTGCCGGCGAATTTTCGCAGATGGGGCAATCGATGCCGCTTGCGCTGAAGCGCGTGGTGAAAGAGGTGGTGGCGCCTAAGCCCTACATCGAAAAAGAAGTGACGGTGGATGCCGGCGGCGGGATTACGTTGGCTGGCACCTTCTCCATTCCCAAGGGTGGCGGGCCGTTTCCCGCAGTGGTGCTACTCACCGGTAGCGGCGCGCAAGACCGCAACGAAACCATCGGCGACCATCGCCCATTTGCGGTGATTGCCGACAGCCTCACGCGCCATGGCATTGCTGTGCTGCGCTGCGACGACCGCGGCGTGGGTGGCTCGTCGATAGCCTCCGGCTACGAAACCACCGCCGATTTTGCCGCCGATGCCATGGCGATGCTCCACGCCGTGAAGCAATACGAAGGCGTGGACCCCAATCGTGTGGGCTTTATCGGACACAGCGAAGGCGGATTGATTGCCATTATCAATGCCACCAAGGGTCCGAGATTTATCGTTACATTGGCGGCACCCGCGGTGAAAGGTAAAGAATTGATGATTCGCCAGAACGAATTGGTGGCGAAGGTCAACGGCTTTGAAGTGCCCGAAGAAACGCGAGCCACGATGAATGCCGTGTTTTCTGCCATCGACACCATTCCACATGTGAACGCCCTGCGCGACCGCCTCAAGCAACTCTTAGCCGACCTGCCGGCACACGTGCGCGATGCCGAATTGCCGGTATTCACCTCGGCGTGGTATCGCCATTTCATCCAATTCGACCCCACCGACGCCCTCATAGCACTCGGACAAAACAAGAAGATAGCCATGCTGGCACTCAACGGCGAGATGGATGCGCAAGTGGATGTTGACCAAAATCTCACCATGATTCAGCGCCTCGTGCCGCAAGCGCAAATCCGGCGCATGCCCGGGCTCAACCATGCGTTCCAGCCGGTGGAATCGTGGGCGAAAAGCCTCGACATCGTGGCAAATCCCCACAGTTTTTCCCCCGAAGCCATTGAGCATATCATCACCTTCATCCATGGGGTGAGATAAAAACAAAGCCTACCCCCGGCCCCTCCCTGAAGGGAAGGGGGATCAGTAGAAATAGTGTGGGGCAACCACACTAAAGCCGGCGAAAACGCTAACCGCCATCGGAGATGGCTTAT
>JBJECV010000241.1:0-4149 GCA_051871435.1 Sodaliphilus sp.
TTAAATAATAGTAAAAATTACCCTTCCCCCTTGCACTGCAACATAGAAGGGACATTTTCTCCGGATTGTGTGGTTGACCCCTCTGATTTTCTACTGATCCGGAGTGAAGGCATCGGTTAGCGATCTTGAAATGCGTGAGTTTGATTATTTTTCGGAAAAAAATTCGGCTTCTCTTTTGGGAGAAGCCGAATTGATATGGAGAGTGGTCGCTCGGTGGCGACTTAGTTGTTCGTTTAACTGTGCCGGAGTGGTTTATTTTACTACCACTTTTTGGCGGATGCCGTTGGCTACCACGATGTAGGCGCCTGCGGGGAGGTTGTGGAAGGCGGCAGTGCCTGCGAGGGCGTTGGTTTGCGCCACTTGCGCACCTACAATGTTGTAGATATAGGCTTTACCTTCGATGCCAGCCACGTATACGCTACCATTTTGTGTGTAAACCACCTTTTGTGCGGAGGTGTTCACATCGTTAATACCCGAGTATTGGATATTGAGGAGCGGCGTGAAGAGAATCACATTGGGGAATGCTGCATTGGTGAGTGTACACATCACTCCGTCGATGTTCTTCAAGAAAGTGGTCACACCGTTTTCGATGTTGTATTCCTCGCCGAGATAGAGTTCTTCGCCTTCGAGAGCACCGGTTTCTTCATTGATGAACGGTTCGCCGAAGAACCAGCGGTATTCAGTGGCCACGTCGCCCACAAATGCTTCAGCAGAGAGGTCGATTACGCCATAGCGTTCTTCCACGGGGATTTCGGCTTGTCCGAAGTAGGTGTAGAGCGAATAGCCGTTGTCTTTGGGCAGGGTGCTGAAGCGGAACTTATTGTAGTCCACGAAGAGAACCTTCAGGTTCTTCATCATCGAGAGGTCGATGCTCGACAACTGATTGTGTGCCACGCTCAATTGGTTGAGGTTGGGCACTCCTGCGAGGTTCACTTCCGAGAGTTGGTTTTTGCTGAGGTCTAATTGCCAAAGTTCTTTGTTGCCGAGGGTAATGTCGGTGAGTTGGTTACCACTGATAGAGAAGATACCAACCGACGGCACCTTCGAGAGGTCGAAGGAAGTGAATTTATTGTTGTTGAGCGTGAGGCAATACAAATTGGGATAAGCCGACAAATCGATGGTGCTCAACGCATTGCCATCGAGCATGAGTTCGCCCAAACCGGGAGCCTTCGGCAATGCGAGCGTATCCAATCCTGCATTTTTCAGATTCAAGCAGAAGAGTTCGGTCATATTGGAGAAGTCAGCCGAATCGAGGGGTGCATCGAGCAGCGAGAACACATTCAAGTGAGATTGCGGAGTGTAGGAATACACTTTTGCTTTGCATCCTGCGTAGGTGTTCACGCTGAAGGTGGTAACGGAAGTGTTGAGCACATATTGTGTGAGTTCCACGCCGTCGCCCTTCCAGTCGATGCTAATGATGGAGCCTTGCTCTGTGGCGCCCATAATGAGCGATGCGGTGCCGTTTTGCTTGGTGGTGAAATGTGCCAATTCATAGTCCGGCATACCTGCGATTTGAATTTGCGAGGTGGTGAGAGTAAGGCCTTCGAAAGTGGCGTTAGTCATTTGGCAATAAGCCTTTTTGCCAATGTTTTTCTCATCGAAGCGAATCTTGCCGCCGTCGTTGGTGTAGTCGGCGTTTTCTTCCATCAGCGAGCCATCGGCAAAATACAAAGTGTAGTTAGTGATGCCGTTGGTGTTGTACACAGAGAGGTCGACACCCGGTCCGATGGGCGAAATCTTAATATCGTTTTGCGGAGCGAAAGTGTAGATTTCGAGGCTCGGGATTTGCGGGAGTGTAGCAAAATTGAAGCCATTGTTTTCGCAATGGAGTTCTTTGAGCGATATTTCGGAAGGCAACACGAGTTCGGTGATTTGGTTGTGCGCGATGTTGAGTTTGGTCATCAGCGTGCAGTAGTTGAGGTTCACCGAAGAGAGTTGGTTGTGAGAAATATCGAGCGTTTCAATCATGTCAGCATCCTTAAAACTGAGTTCTGTGAGATTGTTGTGGCTCAAATTCAGGTTGTGGATGGTGTACATATCATTGAGGGTAACTCCGGTCAAACCGTTGTTGCTGAGGTCGATGTCGGTGAGTAGCGTTTTTTGATACACATCGTTCTCCCCGCGAATGTTGAGCGTGGAGAAGAAGTTGCCGTTGAGCTTCAGCGAGTGGAGCGAACGGTTCCAACCGAGGCCTATTTCATAGAGTTGGGTATTCACCAATGCGAGGTGACGTAGCGCACGTGCTTGCGAGAGGTCGATAGAAGTGAGCTGCAAATCTTCGATGTCGAGCGCAGTAATATAGTCGCCTTCGTGCACATAGATATTCACAGCGCCCATCGGGCTGTTCAATCCTGTCACATTCGCCGTGGCGGGAATGGTGTCGGAGGTAGCCACACAAGTGTGGAGCGAACCGGCTTCGGTTTCCACCACGAAAGTTTTGGGATTTTCGGCTGTAGCGCCATGTATACCCACTTTAAAGTTGAGGTCCACTCCACCGCCACTCAAGAGCGCAGCCTTGAAGGCCACCTTCTTGATGTCTTTGCCAAAGTCGTCTTCACTTTTCACCATAAATTTAGTGGTGCGCAGGGGCATTTCGGTGAGGGTGATATCGGGGAAAGCATCGTTGGCGAAAGCAACGTACACACTGTCGGCCATTGCTTGTTTGAAGGAGATTTTGCCATCGGCGTAGTCGTAGTAGGATTCATCCACTTTGCTCACGGCACCCGATTTGGTTTCATCCACGGTGAATACCGCCATGGTGGTAACAGTTCCTTCGCGGAGCACTTTGTCGCTAAGGTCGATCACATCGCCCACCTTGTAGCTCTTATTCACACCCATATTGCGAGGATAGTAGTCGTAGTCCACCCACGTGCTTTGCGGGAGCGGGAGTGTGGCAAAGGTGAAGCAGTTGTTGCGAAGAATGAGATTGAAGATGTCGGGATTGTTGGAGATATCAATCGATGACAGGTAGTTGTCGCTCAAATAGATATTCTGCAATTTCGGGTTCTTGGTGATATCAATCTCATGCAGATTGTTGCCGCTGGCAAAGAGGTAGAGCAGCTCGGGGTTATTCGTAAGATTGATAGAATCCAATTTTGCATCATTGTTGTACGAGCCTTGGTGGGTGCAATAGAATTGCTGGAGCAAGGGGTTACCGCTCAGGTCGATGTTTTTGATACCTGTTTCGCTGATATTAAGGATGCGAAGTTTTGGGTTTTTGGTCACATCAAGTGTTTTCACATTCGTGATATCGATGGACAAGCGCACCAGCTCGGGGCATCCGGTGGGGTCGAGGGAAGTGAGGCCTTTGCAGGAATAAGCGCCAAACGACACCAGCAGCGGATAGTCGGAAAGATTAAAGGAGGGGTCGATTTTGCTGGTTTGGCCCATTTCCAAGATGGTGAGATAGGGGTGATTGGAGCCAATCTTCAGCGGCGACACATCGTAGGGATTGTCGTCCACGTCCACATAAATCAAGTTGGTGAACGGGCTCAAATCCAATGCTTGCAAATTATTGTGCGAGGCTTTAAAGAACTGCAATTTAGTGAGTTTGCTAAATTCAATGTCGCGCACATAGCATCCGTCGATGTTAATGTACTGAATGTTTTCTGCATTACCGTAGATGCGGATTTCGTCGGCAGCAGTCACATTGCAAGTGATGATAGTGCCGGTGTAGGTGCTATTTTCTTCATCGTAAACGGTGCGCACCAGTTCGTGTTCTTCTTTACCGGCACCGCAGTCCACGTCAATCCAGTCGCTTTCAGCAAAGCCGCCCAGCACGATGTTGCAACTATTGCTGGCGCCCAATTGCTCATAGAGCTGAGTTTTGATAGTGATGATGGGCTCCTCATCTTGTGCTGCGGCATTTGCAAAGCCACACACTGCCAACAGTGCCACAGCCAAGGATTTCGCCCAATTTTTGAAATTTAATGTCATATAGATAAAGTTTTTTAGTTGATTATCATATTTAGAATCACTTCACAATCACGCATTTGCTCACCATGCCATTCACATTGATTACATAGTAGCCGGGTGCGAGATTGCTCAGGTCGATGGTGGCGCTGTCGCCGATATCGTTGCGCGAACTTACCAGCGCGCCTGAAGTGCTGTACACCATGGTGCGGAGAGCGCTTTGCCCGGCCGCGAACA
>JBJECV010000242.1:0-18176 GCA_051871435.1 Sodaliphilus sp.
CTGCGAGCGGCTAACCAAGTGCGAAGCACGACTAACCTCCAATTTGGTGTTTCACAAACCTCACACCCTTCCCTTCAGGGAGGGGATGGGGGTAGGCTGTTTTCTTCAGCCAGGGATGGGGGGGTAGGCTATCTAAACAAAAAAAATCCTCGATATCACTATCGGGGATTGCTTAACTAATTAACCTTCTAATACCATTAACATAAACCTTAATCAAAAATGAAATAAAAACCGTCGTCACGACGCCAAGAATTTCATAACCTTAAAAACTAATACCATGAAAAACCACTGCAAAGATAGTGATTTTTTATGTTATATAACATACTTCTCCAACATAAATCTCAAAATTTAACTTTTTTTAATAAAAAACCTTCAGCCAATAGCCTTTAGCCATTAGCAAACTTCTAATCTTTGATTTCTGATTCGTTGGATTTGTGTGATTCGTGGTTTTTAAAAAAGTGCGCCTGAAAGGACTCGAACCTTCACGCCTTGCGGCACCAGATCCTAAGTCTGGCGCGTCTACCAATTTCGCCACAAGCGCAAATGTGGTGCAAAGATACAAATTTTCCCTCCTATCTCCCAAATATTCTTCCCAAAAAATAACGCCCATCCCCACGGCTCTTTCATTTAAATGACCGGGAACCGTCTACACACTATTTACCTACCATTTGCAGCAGGCGTGTTTTTTTTCGGCGAAGCCGACTTTTTTGTTCGTTTCATGCCACAAAGGAAAAAAGGAAAACAATTTCAATATTCTTAAATGAAAGAGCCGTGCGCCCATCCCCGCCGCACGACTTTTTTCTCAGTTTCATGCCACTTAAATAATTCACAATGCACTATCGATTGTTCCCATGAGCTAAATTTGCTAAATTCGTGACTTAAAAAATCCGTGAGATCCGTGAGATCCGTGTGAGGCAAAAATACTCGTTGACTCGTTGACTTGTTGACCCCAAAATAAAAGATCCGTGAGCAAGATTCGTGCGGGGCATTCGTTAATTTTCTACAAAATTGAATTTTTCTCTACAAAATTCATCACATTTTAAAGAATTTTATTATAACTTTGCCACGGAAATATATATATACGTGTGTGGTAGCGCTTGTCAGCACCCTTCTAACTGCCAAGCACCACTTAATCTTCTGAGCCGACATTTTCTCAACAAAAATTACAGCTCACGCTTTTTCACCTCTCCACACCATAGCGGAAGGCGAAATGACGACTTTTTTTGATATACATTATTTTTTTAATTTTTATAGTTTTTTGGAAATATGAAGTTATTTAGACTTAAAAACTTTGTCCGAACGTGCTCGTTCGCCATCGTAGCTTTGCTCGCCACATCCCCGGCAAAAGCAACAGTGGCGGATTCTATCGAAACGAAAGCAAATTGGACTAAAGGCTGGAGCTATTCGCAAGCCGATGGCGCCACGCTCCCGGATTGGCTTCCCGGATTTGATTATGCCAAAAATATGTGTTATGGCGACGGAAAGCTCTATGTGGTAGATGCTAAAAACACAAAAATCTATGTGGTAGATGCCAAAACCGGCGCAAAGCTCCGCGAATTGGATATGACAGGAGTTTCGGGAGGCGATGTTGCGTTGATGGATGTGAAGTATGTGAATGGTCATATTCTGGCTTGTAACTTAGCTGTTTCTGCCACCGGGACCACTCGTGTTTACCATTGGGAAGACGATGGTGAAACCACCGTTCCAAGTGTCCTTCTTGAAACCATTGACAAGAGTGGCTCATATCGTGTGGGCGATACTTTTGGTTTTACCGGTGATCCCACTGGAAGTGGATATATTTACTTTGTTGAAGGTAAATATGTACTAGAAGGAGTTACAAAAAATACGCACACAAATTCGTATGTGCTTCGCTACAAAGTAGAGAATGGAAAGTGTACTTTGAATGCTTCGCCCGAATACACTATCTTGGGCTCTCTTTATGCCACCTCTCCTCGCGTGGTGCCCATTTCCGATACCCAATTTTGGGCTGATGACCAAGGCGCAAATGACCCGCAATTATACACTTGGGTGACCGATGGAAGTGCTACGGCATCGTCTTCTGACAAGATTTCCACGAATAACTATCGTGGTAACGACATCAAACCCTTTAAGTTGGAAGGCTCTGACACTGAATACGCTTTTGTGAACGATCTTTCTTCCTCTGGTTCATGGTACCAAGGTCATACCGCCTTATACAAAAAGGGGACCTCATCTTGGTCAAAAGTGTTTAATTTCGATGATCTAACTGAAGCATCTCCCGGTACTGACTATAGTAACGCCGGCGGTGGCACCAGCCTCGCTATCAACTTGAACAACAAGAATGGCGTAACCGTGGGTATGGAAGTGTGGTATCACTTCTTTAGAGAGGGTTTGGCTTACTACCACATCGGCGACCTTACTCCCGAAACCACCACCGATCCCGACCCGGAACCAGAAGTGGACATCACCGACCAAAAGCGCGAAATGCGCTCTGCTTGGCTCACCACAGTATATAATATCGACTGGCCCGAAACCACAGGCAATACCGAAGCTGTGGTAACCGCTCAAAAAGCACAATTGTGCGAATACTTGGATGCCGCAAAAAATGCAAACCTCAACACCGTTTACTTCCAAGTGCGCTCCATGGCTGATGCCATGTACAAATCTTCACTCGAGCCTTGGTCGTCGTATCTCACCGGCGCTCGTGGCACCGACCCGGGCTGGGACCCCTTGAAATATGCTGTGGAACAAGCCCACGAACGCGGTTTGCGTATCGAAGCATGGGTGAACCCCTATCGCTATGCTAAATCGAACGCCGCTCCTTGGATGGCATCTGATTGGAGCAACGATCTTGACCAAGTGACCAAATCGCACACCATTTCTTACACCAATGATGATGGCGATATCACCATCCTCAATCCAGCTGAAGATTGGACCATTACTCGCATCACCGATGTGTGCAAGGAAATTATCACCGGCTATAAAGTGGATGGCTTGGTGTTCGACGACTATTTCTATCCCTATGGAATTCCGGAAACCAAATCTGCAGGCGACTGGAGTAATTGGACAGCCTATCAAGCAAGTGGCGACACCGAATTCACCACTATCGGCGATTGGCGTCGTGGAAACGTAAACAAGATGGTGGCTGCCGTCTATAATATGGTGAAAACCTATCGCCCCGACTGCACCTTCGGCATCTCTCCCGCAGGTGTGGCTTGCACCGACCAAACCATTGCCGATAAGCATGGCGTGGACCGCTGTACTGCCCCATCCGGCGACTGGCAATACGATGGCATCTATTCCGACCCCGTACAATGGCTTGAAGATGGCACTGTCGACTTCGTGTCGCCACAAATCTATTGGCCCACTACATCGACAAGATCTCCCTATATTTTGATTACCAACTGGTGGACAAAGGTGGCTAAGCAATTTGGCCGTCACCACTATGCCAGCCAATACCCCACTGAGGAGGGTAATACAATCGTGACACCCGGTAATGTCTCCACTTACGGCGAATTGCTCAAAGAAGTGGAAGCCAACCGCGCTCAAAATAAGAATATCTACGGTGGCACTTCCCCCGGTAGCGTGTTCTATTCCGCTCAATGCTTGAAGAAAGGCGATTGGGGCGACACTTTCCGTGCCTACTGCGCCGAAACAGTATACCCCTACAAAAACTTGCCTCCGGTGCTCACTTGGAAAGACCCTGCCAACTATAAGGCTCCCGAAAATCTGACCAACGTGGATGGCACACTCCACTGGGATGCTATCAGCACCAACAAATTGTGCCGCTTCGCCATTTATGCAGTGCCCTCCACTGTGGCTGTATCCGATGCGAAAGGTTCGCAAGGTGGTGTGCACAGCAAGTATCTCCTCGATTTTGTTTACAATCCCGACGACAACACCGATGTGTCGTTCACACTGCCTACCGACAAGCAATCCGGCTACTGGTATGCTGTGACCGCTATCGATGCCGCCAACAATGAATACGACCCCGCCACACTCGGCGCACCTGAAGGGGCTTCCCTTGATTTTACTTTCGATATTGAAAATGCAGCCAACCAACAGGTGTCGTGCTCTTACGATGACGCCACCGGCGTGTACACCATCACCACCGTTGCCGACGCCACCGGAAGCACCGACCCGTTTGTTTACTCCACTGCATTGCCTTCAGCCACTTCCGACCCCGACCTCTGCGTGGTGGAATTTGAGTACAAGTGCTCCGGCACCGCTGAAGGTCCACTGGAATTGTTCTTCTGCCCTGAATCTCCAGAACGCTCTGCCATCTATCCCGTGCTGGTGGAAACTTCGGATTGGACCACCTACAAGATGATTATCCATAACGAAAAGAAAGATTTCAATTGGGGTGCAGCCGGCGACAAAATCCGCTTCGACTTCTGCAAAAATGCAGGCGTAACCCTCCAATTGAAGAACCTGCGTATCCGCCAAATGACAGCATCCGAAGTAGCTTCCTTCGATTTCGATACGGATATCATCAAAGAAGATGCCATCGACGATTTGGAAGGAGTAGGCTACTTCTATAAGAAAGGTACCAATGGTTTGTGGTACTTCAAGATAAATTCGGGTGTAAAGCATGAAGACTATACCAACAATGTATATGTGGTGCTAAAATCGTGGGATGACAACTACACCAAATATGAAGCCTTCAAAGATAAATACTTCTTGGAATGGATTCTGAAGAAGAGTGGAATTAAGGTGTGGTATGTGCGTGATAAAGCTGATAATACCTTGCCGTTCTATCCCGCTATTCAAAATGGAGAATGTACATCCGGTACGGCTTTCTCTAATTGCTTCGATGTATCCACCGGATTTAAAGTATTATCAGGTAATGCCACTTATCCATATAAGATGATTTTGATGCCTGTGTACAAAGGTATAGATACTTCAGACAATGACGACCCCATCGGCACTGTCAACCTCGCCGACTTCACCGAGCTCTCTTTAGGTACCTACGGCACCGAATCGCGCGCAAAAAAAGATACTGGCGAAGATGCTTCTCATGAGGTAGACAATGATTATTTCTACAAAGTTCACGAAGATGCTTTGAATTCCGAAGCTGATAAAACCGATAAGAATGCTTTAGAAGATGAGCTTCTTACCGGCGTTAGAAGCGTGCCCACCTACTCACACGCTGGTATTACCGACCTTACCGGTATCGGCTACTTCACTGGCCTCAAGAAACTTGATATGGGCAGAGAGCGCTACGGTTGGTATATCGCAGCTGACAAATATGTTACTTCCGATGACCGTCAGTTCAGTGGCTACAGCGCATTAAAATCTGTCGACCTTTCCCATAACACCCTCTTGGAAGAAGTGAACTTGTGCTACAATAATCTCACCACTTTAGACATCTCGAAACTCCCATTCTTGAAGAAATTAAATGTGAGCAACAATGCAAACTTGCCTTCGCTCGATATTTCCAACAACACCAATCTCCAAGAATTGCGCCTCGAGCACAACTGGGAATTTAAGAAGCTCCATGCCGATGCTTCCGCCAACCAAGCTATGAAGTATCTCCAAATCTTCGACAATATGTATGGCTGGGAACAGAATTATGCAGGCCCCACTGCTTCGTTCCAAACCGACGTGGTCGACAAAATGAAGAACTTGGAAGTGCTACACTGCTTCTCAATGTTTACCAACGAGCTCGATGTGTCGAGCCTCACCCACTTGAAGTCGCTTTGGGTGCACAAATCGCAATGGGCAGGTCGTCAATTGCCGAAGGGTAACTGGCTGCACAACCTCGATTTGAGCCAAAACCTTGAATTGTGCGACGTGCACGTGCACAATATGCACCTCAGCAACCTCAATATCAATTCCACCCACATGGGCGAAGACTATCGCTACAATGCCGACGGCAAAAAAGTGTATACCTTCGAAAAGGAAGTGAAGGGCGATTACGTGCAAGGTAAGCTCCCCGGCATCGACGCATCCAACAACTACCGCTCCATCAAAGCCGACCTCGCTAAATATGACGTGAAGGATAAAACCACTGGCGTAGCCAAAAAGGTGTACATCTACTTCTTGCGCACCAATTGGACCGGCGACGGAACAGATGAACCGCAACTCAACGCCAAAAAAGCCGGCTATCTCACATGGCACTACGATGAATACAACGGCGACAAGGGTACCAATGTGAGCAGTCAATCATCAGTTTATCTCGATAATACAATGGCGGAAGACGGCTTCGACCAGCTCCGTACCTCAAATTGGAGATTTGCTAATCTTTCTACTAGTGATATCTCGAAGAAAGGTGTGTTGATTCACGAACAAATTGCAGATGCCACCGTTTTGCCGGTCATCAATAGCAATATGGCAAGCGTGGAAGAAATTCCGAATCTGAGTTATCTCGCTGATTGGTACAACACCGACGCCAACTTCAAACCCGCTTCTGCAATGGGTGAAATCGTGGTATTGAAAGTGTATGTGAAAGGCAAAGATGAATCCTTCACCGAATTGCCTGCTGCAGACCTGCCACCCACTTCCATTTGCTACGACTACAATTTGATTGGTCACACCCTCAATGAGCAACTCACCACTCCTGCTAAGGAAGGTAAGCGCAAAGCGCTCGCTAACCCGGAAATGTATAATGCCACTTTCTATTTGGATATCGAATATCCGAACCCCAACGACCAAGCAACCGACGTAATCGGCACCGAATTGGGTGAAAAAGAAGTGAGCCATGTTACTTATACCGACTTGGCTGGCCGCGTGAGCAACCGTCCGTTCAGTGGCGTGAACATCGTCACCACCCACTATACCGACGGCACCTCCAAGGTAATCAAGCAAATCGAAAGGTAACCCGTAAGGGTAACACAACCCTCTCTTCATAGACCATTAGCGCCTGCAGCCCACCGCTCGCAGGCGCTTTTTTCAAGTCAACGAGAAAAAGCCTACCCCCAACCCCTCCCTAAAGGGAAGGGAGACGTGTTCAAAACGCGCATATTATCAAATACTCGTAGGGGCGCAATACTTTGCGCCCGCCCCTCAGAGGTTTCCACCCATCGTGCGGGCGCAAAGTGTTGCGCCCCTACGATGATTCTGTAAACAATTGCGTAACAGCAATTTCGCACCCATCAATATCGCCATCGTTTCCGTTCCAGTTTTCGTTTCCGTTTTCGTTTTCGTTTTCGTTAACGTTATCGTTTTCATCAGGCGTGTTTTTTTTCGGCGAAGCCGACTTTTTTTTCGCGAAGCGATTTTTTTTCGCGAAGCGATTTTTTTTCGGGTGGTGGGGATGTGAGTGGCGAGCGCAGCGAGCCACCGTGTCGGAGAGTGGAAATAAACGACGAAAACTCGTTTTCAGGCGTTTATTTCCACTCTCCGACACGAAAGGGCGCCAGCCCTCACATCCCCGCCGCACGACTTTTTTCTCCGTTTCATGCCACTTAAATAATGCACAATTCATAATGCACTATCGATTGTTCCTATTTGCTAAATTCGTGACTTAAATATAAATCCGTGAGAACGGCGAGATCTGTGTGAGGCATCCATATTTTCTCTTTCCTTCTTCCTTTTTTCCAAATTTTGTAGTATCTTTGCAGCGAAAATCAAAACATTTTACTCAATGGACGATTCAGTACCGTTAAATAATTACAATTTCACAAGTGAATTGCTGATGTAATCGCAGCGATACAGCCCCACATCCAATACCGGGACCTGCCTCGCCGACCACATCGGCAACCCACACAAACAAACTAACCAAGGAGGCAGTGTCAGCATTATGAAAGAGTATTTGCTTTTTGGAAAAGGATTCAAAAAAGTAGACCAGTGGCAAGATGGCTGCTGGATCAATATCAGTAGTCCGAATCAAGACGACATCAACTATATGGAGGGCCTCGGCGTGCCCGACTCGTTTATCTCCGATATTCGAGACCCGAACGAACGCCCACGTGTGGAGCGCGACGACGATTGGATGCTCACCATTATGCGCATCCCGCGCGAAACGGGCGACGCCGATATCCCGTTTTCCACCGTGCCACTCGGCGTAATCACCAATGGCAATTTGGTGATTGTGCTTTGCTACTTCAAGAATATCATTATCCACGATTTTATTCAGTACAACACCACCAAGGGCAACGCAATCTACAACAAATTTGCCCTCATCCTTCGCCTCATCATGTCGTCGGCAGTGTGGTTCCTGAAATTCTTGAAGCAAATCAACATCTCTATCAACAACACCGAAGACGGACTCGAGCGACGCCTGCGCAACGACGACCTTTTGAAGCTCCGCAACTTGCAAAAGAGCCTCGTGTACTTCAACACCGGCATCCGTGGCAACGAAGCACTCGTGACGCGCATCAAAGCCATCTACAGCAATTCCGAACTCCTCGACCCGGAAATGATTGAAGACGTGCACATCGAGCTACAGCAGGCGCAAAACATGGTGAGCATCTACAGCAACATCCTCACCGGCACAATGGAGACCTTTGGCAGCATTATCTCCAACAACCTCAACCTCATCATGAAGCGCATGACGAGCATCACCATCATCCTGCAGGTGCCCACCCTCATCGCCAGCCTCTACGGTATGAACGTGTGGCTACCCATCGGCGACAAGCCCTGGGCATTCGTAGCCATCCTGCTCCTCTCCGTGTCGCTCTCCTGCGCCGCCTTTTTCGTATTCAAAAAAATCAAATGGTTTTAGCGCTAATGCATAATTCATAATGCACAATGCTTAATTAATTCATAATGCACAATGCACAACTTTCACTGCATAATGCTTAATTGTTTTAGCTATGATGTAGTTTTTAGCTGAGAACCATTATGAATTATGAATTGTGCATTATGAATTATGCATTATGCATTGCCCAAGGGCTAATAGTTCTCTTAAAAAAAGTTAAATTTTAATTTTTCTGCTGCAAAACTATGTTTTATAACATAAAAATTACTACCTTTGCAGTGGTTTTTCATGGTATTAGTTTATAAGGTTATGAAATTCTTAGCGTCGTGACGACGGTTTTTATTTCATTTTTTGTTTAAGGTTTATGTTAATGGTATTAGAAGGTTAATTAGTTAAGCAATCCCCGATAGCGATATCGAGGATTTTTTGTATACCCTAAAGCCTACCCCCATCCCCTCCCTAAAACAGAAAAGCCTACCCCCATCCCCTCCCTAAAGGGAAGGGAGACGTGTTCAAAACGCCCAGATTATCAAATACTTGTAGGGGCGCAATACTTTGCGCCCGCCCCTCAGAGGTTTCCACCCATTGTGCGGGCGCAAAGTATTGCGCCCCTACAATGATTCTGTAAACAATTGCGTAACAGCCATTTCGCACCCATCAATATCGCCATCGCCATCGCCATCGCCATCGTTTCCGTTCCAGTTTTAGTTTTCGTTTTAGTTTTCGTTTTAGTTTTCGTTTTAGTTCCAGTTTTCGTCAGGCGTGTTTTTTTTCGGCGAAGCCGACTTTTTTTTCGCGAAGCGATTTTTTTTCGGGTGGTGGGGATGTGAGTGGCGAGCGCAGCGAGCCACCGTGTCGGAGAGTGGAAATAAACGACGAAAACTCGTTTTCAGGCGTTTATTTCCACTCTCCGACACGAAAGGGCGCCAGCCCTCACATCCCCGCCGCACGACTTTTTTCTCCGTTTCATGCCACAAAAGCCAAAAGAGCCGTTAGCCACAAAAGCACAAATATTCACAAAAACAAGCGACCCATATCATATCAGGTCGCTTGTTGTATGTTTATAATGAAAGAGCCGAGGTGCAGGGGGGCTATTCCCACTCAATGGTGGCTGGTGGCTTCGACGAAATGTCGTAGCACACGCGGTTCACGCCCTTCACCTTATTGATAATTTCATTGCTCACCTTCGCCATAAAATCGTAGGGCAGGTGTGCCCAGTCGGCGGTCATAGCGTCGGTCGACGTCACCGCGCGCAGCGCCACAGGGTGCTCGTAGGTGCGTTCATCGCCCATCACGCCCACCGAGCGCACGGTGCTCAGCAACACGGTGCCCGCCTGCCAAATCTTATCGTAGAGGCGTTCGCCATCCGGGCAAATGTAGGCTTGCATGTGGCGAATGTAGATATCGTCGGCATCCTGCAAAATTTGCACCTTTTCGCGCGTGATGTCGCCCAAAATGCGCACCGCCAGCCCCGGTCCGGGGAACGGATGACGCTTAATCAAGCGGTCGGGCATATTCAACTGGCGCCCCACGCGTCGCACCTCATCCTTAAAGAGCCACTTCAGCGGTTCGCACAATTGCAAATGCATTTCTTCGGGCAGTCCGCCCACATTGTGGTGGCTCTTAATCACCTTCCCGGTGATGTTGAGGCTCTCAATGCGGTCGGGGTAGATGGTGCCCTGCGCCAGCCACTTGGCATCGGTAATTTTCTTCGCCTCAGCGTTGAACACCTCCACAAAGTCGCGGCCAATGATTTTGCGCTTCTGCTCCGGGTCGGTCACGCCTTCCAAGTCGGCGAAAAATTTTTCAGAGGCATCCACGCCAATCACATTCAGCCCCAGCCCCTCGTAGTCGCAAAGCACCTGGCTGAATTCATTTTTGCGTAGCATACCGTGGTCCACAAATATGCAAGTGAGGTTGCTGCCAATGGCTTTGTGGAGCAGCACGCCCAGCACACTCGAATCCACGCCGCCCGAAAGCCCGAGAATCACGCGGTCTGTCCCCAATTGCGCCCGCAGTTCGGCAATGGTGGTGTCCACAAACGATGCCGCGCTCCACTCTTGGCGGCTGCCGCAAATGTCTACCACAAAGTTGCGCAGCAATTGCGTGCCTTGCAACGAGTGAAACACTTCGGGGTGGAATTGCACCGCCCACATCGGCGCATAAGTTGATGCGTAGGCGGCATATTTCACATTGGCAGTGGAAGCAATCACCCGGCAATCGGCAGGGATAGCCGTGATGGTGTCGCCATGGCTCATCCACACCTGCGAATGAGGCTCAAATCCCTTCAGAAGCGGATTTTCTGCATCAAATTCCTCGAGATGGGCGCGCCCATACTCACGCGAATCGGCCTTCTCCACCTTGCCGCCCAAGGTGTGCGCCATAAATTGAGCGCCATAGCAAATGCCCAGCACAGGCACCTTGCCCAAAAATTGGCTCAAATCCACCTGAAACGCCTCCGGGTCGTGAACCGAAAACGGCGAACCCGAAAGAATCACGCCAATCACCGACTCATCGCCCACAGGAAACTTGTTGTAGGGTAAAATTTCGCAAAACGTGTCCAGCTCGCGAACGCGTCGACCAATCAGCTGAGTGGTCTGCGAACCGAAATCCAAGATAATAATTTTTTGCTGCATGGAAAGGGGTTATGGGGGTTACGATTAAAAATTACCACAAAGTTACCAATATATTACCAATTAAAAAAATCAACGCTCACAATTTTTAAAATCAAATCCCCGGCTTGTAATTTCTAATTTCTTTTTACTATCTTTGTGGGTGGTAACTTTTTAAATGACAATCATCATGAGCAAACGCATTTTTTTGACTATTTTGGTGGCGACTGTGGCTTTGCTTTCCGGCGCTGCAAGCCACATTTATCAGGGAGCGAACTCCTATTATAGTAACATTCGCTACACTTGGGATGGCAAGCATCTCTACAGTGGCGCCAACACTTACTATAGCAACATCCTCTGCACCTACGATGGCAAACACATTTATCGGGGCGCCAACACCTATTACAGCGACATTCTCTACACCTGGGATGGCAAACACATTTATCGGGGCGCAAACACTTATTATAGCGACGCAGTCTGCACCTACGATGGCAAACACATCTACAGCGGCACTTACACGTATTATAGCGACATCCGCTACACCTACGATGGCAAACACCTCTACAGCGGCGCCAACACCTACTACGGCGACATTCTCTACACCTTCGATGCGCCCGTGCCCGCCGCCATCCTCCTGCTCATTTGTCTATAATTGGTGCGCAAAAAGTTAAATTATACCAACGCACAGAAAATCGTGCGCTCGGAAATTGGCAGTTAGCGCATTTTAAACTAATTTTGTGGGTTAATAGTGGCAAAATGCCATTATCCGTTAAAGTTATTATATATGTTTAGCCCGGCTACCCGGGTCCGGCAACAAAACAAATTTTATTACTATTATGGCAAAACAAGACGACGTTTTCAAAAAAATTGTATCTCACGCAAAAGAGTATGGTTTCGTGTTCCCCTCAAGTGAAATCTACGATGGCCTCGGAGCCGTGTACGACTATGGCCAAAATGGCGTGGAGATGAAAAACAACATTAAGCGCTACTGGTGGGAAGCAATGACTTTGCTTCACGAAAACATTGTGGGCATCGATTCCGCTATCTTTATGCACCCCACCATTTGGAAAGCCAGCGGACACGTGGACGCTTTCAACGACCCTCTTATCGATAACCGCGACTCCAAAAAGCGCTATCGTGCCGATGTGCTCATTGAAGACGAAATTGCAAAAATCGACGATAAAATCAATAAGGAAGTGGAAAAAGCAGCAAAGCGATTTGGCGATAGTTTCAACGAGGAAATGTTCCGCCAAACCAATCCTCGCGTGCTCGAACACCAAAAGAAACGCGACGAATTGCACCAGCGCTTTAGTGATGCTATGAATGCTAACGATTTGAAGGAATTGCGTCAAATCATTGAAGATTATGGCATTGTTGACCCCATTTCAGGCACCAAAAACTGGACCGACGTGCGTCAGTTCAACCTTATGTTTAAAACCGAAATGGGCTCCAGCGCCGACTCCACCATGAATGTGTACCTCCGCCCCGAAACGGCGCAAGGCATTTTCGTGAACTTCCTCAATGTGCAAAAAACGGGCCGCATGCGCATCCCATTCGGTATTGCACAAATCGGTAAGGCTTTCCGCAACGAAATCGTGGCACGCCAATTCATTTTCCGCATGCGCGAATTTGAACAAATGGAAATGCAATTCTTTGTGCGCCCCGGCGAAGAACTGGAATGGTTTAAAAAGTGGAAAGAATTCCGCCTCAAGTGGCACAAAGCACTCGGCATGGGCGACGAAAAATATCGCTACCACGACCACGAAAAATTGGCACACTACGCCAACGCCGCCACCGACATCGAATTCAAAATGCCATTCGGCTTCAAAGAAGTGGAAGGTATTCACAGTCGCACCGACTTCGACTTGAGCCAACACGAAAAATTCTCGAAAAAGAAAATCCAATATTTCGACCCCGAACTCAATAAGAGCTACACCCCCTACGTGATTGAAACCTCTATCGGCGTGGACCGTATGTTCCTATCAGTGCTCTGCTCCAGCTACGAAGAGCAAGTGCTCGAAGGCGGCGACACCCGCGTGGTGCTCCACTTGCCCAAAGCCCTCGCTCCGGTGAAATGCGCCATTTTGCCCTTGGTGAAGAAAGACGGACTCCCCGAAAAGGCGCACGAAATTATGAATTTGCTAAAATTCGACTTCGCTTGCCGCTACGATGAAAAAGACTCCGTGGGCAAACGCTACCGCCGTATGGATGCCATCGGCACGCCTTACTGCATCACCGTCGACGGTCAAACCCTCGAGGACAACACCGTGACCATCCGCGACCGCGAAACCATGGAGCAGCAACGCGTGGCTATCGACCAATTGCCCGCCATCATCGGTAAGGAATGTAGCCTCAACAGTTTGCTCAAAAAACTCGTGTAATCAACCATTAAACTGCTGAAGATGAAGAAATTTCCCCTTTTCATTTTGCTTACCATAGCAGCTTGCTTCTGCTTCACGGCTTGCATTGATGGCGATGGAGATATCGACACCGATTGGCGCGATGCCAATATAAAATTTTATCAAGACCAACTCCAGATCACCGATGCTTCCGGAAAGGCTTACTACACCCTTGTGGTGCCCTCGTGGGACCAAAATGCACAAGTGCTGATGCACTGGTACAACGACCCGAAGCAAACCGCCGGCAATCTCTCGCCGCTCTATACCTCTACGGTGGATGTGAAATACAAGTTGATGCTCTACGATGGAACCCCTATCGACTCGTCGTACAACCTCACCAATTCCTACGGCGACAGCATTCTGCGCACCGGTATCACACCATCGGAAGTGATTAGCGGATGGGGCGTGGCACTGAGCAAAATGCACATCGGCGATAGCTGTCGCGTGGTGGTGCCCTACAATCAAGGATATGGCGCCATCAATTATGGCAGCATCAAAGCCTACTCCACTTTGGTGTTCGACATTAAATTAGTGGGTATTCCCTACTACGAAGCCAAACCATAACACTTCCCAACCTTCGACCCCGGAAAGTGTATAGCGATGGCGCTCTTCCCTTTTGGGAAACAGCGCCATCGTTTCGCTTTAGTAGGGTAGCACCGGGCGGATGGCTAAGCCAAACGAGATGGTGGTTTCTTTAAATTTGAAATAGTCGCGCGTCATTTCAAAACTGATGGCTCTGTTGCCGGCAGGGTCGGAGCCAAAGTTCGACGTCCAATAGCATCCGTTCACGATGCCACCCACATACCACTTCCCGCTTCGAATGCCCGTGCCTGCCATCACAATGCTGTTGCCATTCGGCCCGGTGACCACAAAGCAAGGCTGATGCCCGTTTTCTATCACCACGCGCCATTGGCACTCATTCACCAACTCGTAAAATTCTTGATAAGTGGGCATCCGCCATCTGCCGCCCCAATATCGGTTCACGATATCGCGCTCAATAGGCACATTGCCTTTTGCATAATCGTCCGGATCTTCCGACATTGAATGTCCCTCCACATCGCCAAAGCCCACCAATAGCCCCGGCACCATCAAATTCTCTTGCTTGCAGCCCAAATTAAACGGCGCCCACTTCACACTCAGCCCCAAATCCACGGCTTTCTGCTCCGAAATCGGCCCCGGCACAGTGGCGGCAAGGCGAAGGTAATAGATGTCACAATTATACTGTGGCACATAGAGGTGGTAATAGTTGGGGTCGTTGGCATAGTTGGTGTGGTCGGTGTAATACACCTCCGGAATGCCCACAGGCGCTTGCTTCGAGCCCTTGAACCCAAACACCATGCCGCCCACCCAGCTGTAGCCCAGCACAAAAGCAAGCACCGCTATCAGTGGCATCAGCAGCAGGGCAATTTTGGTATGCTTTCGCATTCTATAGCGGCGCACTTCCTTCAGCAAATCGGATTTCAGCGCATCAAACGAAGGATACCGCCGGTTGGGTTCTTCTGCACAGCATTTATGAATAATATAGTCGAATCGCTTCGGGCCGTGCATTTCTTCCATCATTTTCCCCAAGGCGTACATATCGGTGCGAAAATCCACAGCGGCGCCCTTCACCGCTTGCTCCGGCGCCATATAATTGCGATTGCCTGCCGGAATTTTCAGGATAGCAAAGTGGGGGCTGTCGCTCAACCCGAAATCAATGATTTTTACATTTTGCCCGTTGCGGGTGAGCATAATGTTGTCGGGCTTGAGGTCGCGGTGCACCACCTGCTGCTCGGAAAAGAGCTCAAGTGCCTGAATAATTTCTCTCACGATTTTAAAGCCCATTTTCACCTCGGTTTTGGGATGAGTGGCAAAATATTCCTTCAAGGTGATGCCGTCCACATATTCTTCCACAATGCAATAATCGCCCACTTCCGGCACATATTCCCAACCCACATACTTCACGATAGTGGGGTTGTTGAATCGGCTCCCAATCTCAAATTCCTTCCGCAAAGCATGGCGCATCATCGGCACTTGGGCATATTCAGGCCGCAGAGCCTTCAGCACCCACCACTGATGATAGCGTTGCGCTTTCAGTAGCCGGCAATATTTTCCGCTACTGCTTAATGGCTCTATTCCGGTGAAAGGGGGAAGCGAATGGTCCATAGCAAAAACTGATATTAATGCCTATTTTACTTATCGTGCACGGGGCGAATATTCAAGCCATGCACGGCGCGCTCTGCTTGGTCGGCCGACACCACATCTTCTTTAATCCATAAATAGTAGGCAGCCGTTTCGTTTGATTTCTCGTTGGGTGTAGCACTCCAGTAGAGTCCAAACAAGCCTTGCTGCTTGTAGATACCGGCCACTCGCCATCCACCGAAAGGCAAAAATATGCATTTGCCCGACGGTCCGGTCACGATGTAGCCTTTCACCATGCCCCGCTGCTCCACCAAGCTCCATTTGCATTGGTTGATTAATTCTTCCATTTCTCTCTTGGTGGGTATTCGCCAGCCGTGTTTCCAATATTGGGAAGCGATATCAAGCGATGAGCCGGCAATGGAAGCCGTTTGCTTTTTCACCGGATATTTTTCTGTGCTGTATTCAATGCTATGGCCTGTAGAGTCTGCCCAATTGTAGTAGCCACCCACATTTGAAGCGTAAAACCAATCGCACCCCACATTAAATGGCGCCCAATCCACACTCAGTCCCAAATCCACGGCTTGTGTGGCAGGAATAGGGCCCGGAATGGGTTTGGAATTGGCAAGATAATAGATGGTGGCAGCGCTCGACACCACATACGTTTCGTCGCAATTGCTATGCACCTTCACGCTATCGCCAAAATATAGCGCCGGCACTTGCCCCTCCACTATGCGGTCGCGAGGGGTGCTGATGGTGCGCACTATGTTTTGCGACGTCCAGTTGCCCAACACAAAGGCACCTACTATGAGTGCCAGGCAAGCAGCGGCAAAGCCAATTGCCCACCGGGGCAGCATGGTGGTTTTCGATTTCTCGAAATCCAGACGAAGTTCCATCGCATTGCTGTAGCGGTCTTCTTTTTGCGGCTTGAGGCACCGGCGAATAATGCGATTGAAGCGGCGCGGCAATTTGAGCAGTTTCAAAATGTGTCCGAAAGCATAGAAGTCGCTCCGGCAGTCCACCACACCATTGGTGTCCAGCTGTTCGGGTGCCGCCCACACATCGGTGCCGCCATGCCCGCGAATCACATTATAGGCATCGCGGTTCGACAAACCGAAATCCACAATCTTTACATGGTGGCCATTGCGCGTGATAAGAATGTTGGTGGATTTGAGGTCGCAGTGCACCACCTGCTTGCCCATATAGTATTCCATAGCCGAAATGATTTGCTCGGCAATGCGGATACGATTTTCCACCGGCGGATGATAGCTCAGATAGTCGCGTAGCGGAATGCCATCCACATATTCCTGCACAATGCCGGGGCAGCCATCCACCAAATCCATTCGTTTCGAAATCATTCTCGCAATATTCGGATGCCACAGGCTGATGCCCACCTCAAATTCTTTGCGCAATATCTCCACCGCCAGCGATTTATTCACAGCGTCTTTCGACACGCACTTCAGCGCCCACCATTGCCCGTAGCGCTGTGCCCTGTAGACCGTAAACATTCGGTTGGGCTGAGCGGATTGGGCATTGATGATAGGAGTGATGTCGGTGAAATCCGACGAAATGCGCATCGTTTCCTCCGGCTCGAAAAATTCACTCGTGTCGATATTATCGTTGGGGTTCACTACCATAGCTGTTGGGATTTTTCACAAAGGTAATCAATAATTCACGGAAACCGAATGATTTGAATCACTTATTTTTCATCAAAGAACACACATTCGTGAACCTTCGGATATAAATGGATAAAAATGGATTGCGAAAAGAGAAAAATTAGCCTTATTTTTGCAATAGAATTTCAATTACTGTATCAACTAAGAACTCATTTATAATTTAGAGTAGTAGTATAAAAAATCTTCAAACGTAGAAAGTCTGATATTCTTTGAAAAAACAAATCTGTAGAGATGTTAAGGTTGCCAGAATCCTCCCGGCAACCTTTTTTTGCGCCCCGAAAAAATAGCTAAAATCGGATCAGTAGAAAATTAGTGGGGGCAACCACACTAAAGCCGGCGAAAACGCCAACCGCCATTGGAGACGGCCCTCTGCACCCGAAACACCAATTGAAGGTTAGCCGTGCTTCGCACTTGGTTAGGGGAAAGCCTACCCCCGGCCCCTCCCTGAAGGGAAGGGAGTAAGGATGCAAAACACCTGAAACACCACGATGAACGAAAACCAAAACGAAAACGAAAACCTTTTTCCTTTGTGAAACACCTGAAACACCTGAAACACCCGGATTTTGGTCTAAATCGGAACAAAAAACCCTCTTTTTTTGGTCCAAAAGCGAAATGTAACAGTTGGAACACCTTTGGTAGGGTTGCATACCTAACGGCATGCGGGAGGGTGGGGGCATCGGTTACCGGCATGAGATAAACCCTCCGCTGCGCTCCGTGTTCATCTCATACCGGCCTACACACATCGCATCCC
>JBJECV010000243.1:0-4031 GCA_051871435.1 Sodaliphilus sp.
GAACTCGGGGGCAAAGATAAGGTGGGTGGTGGGGTGAGGTCAAGCCCAATACGGCATGTTGGGTATGGGCGGTTGATGGTGGTGGCTTTTATGTAATGAGGGCTGACTTCCGAGGTGGAAATCAGCCCTTATATTATATGTGTGTGGTGGCGATTATTGGCGACCGGAAACGGTTACATCGCGGTAGGTGCGGCCAATTAAGCCTTGGAGCACTTTACCGGGGCCCACTTCCACAGCTTCGGTCATACCGTCTTCTTTCATTTGTGCCATGATTTGGCTCCAGCGCACTGGTGCTGTGAGTTGCTTCACGAGGTTTTCCTTAATTTCTTCAGGATTGGTGTGCGGCTTGGCATCCACGTCTTGATAGATGGGGCAGATGGGTTCGGAGAAATTGGCTTCTGCAATGGCTTTTGCCAATTCTTCGCGTGCGGATTCCATAAGTGGAGAGTGGAAAGCGCCGCCCACTTTCAGAGGAAGTGCACGCTTAGCACCGGCTTCTTTGAATTTTGCGCAAGCGGCTTCAATGGCTTCGAAAGTGCCGGAAATCACCACCTGGCCGGGGCTATTGTAGTTGGCCGGGATGCAAACGCCATCGATAGTGGCGCAAATTTCTTCCACTTTTTCGTCAGGCATACCAATGATAGCCGCCATGGTGGAAGGAGTGGCTTCGCACGCCTTTTGCATAGCGAGTGCGCGAGTTTCCACCAACTTCAAGCCTTGTTCGAAAGGCAGACATCCGGCAGCCACCAAAGCAGAAAATTCGCCCAAAGAGTGACCTGCCACCATATCGGGTTTGAATTCTTCGCCGAGAGTTTTTGCAAGAATCACAGAGTGGAGAAACACAGCCGGCTGTGTTACTTTGGTTTGCTTCAAATCTTCTTCAGTGCCTTCAAACATGAGGTCGGTGATGCGGAAGCCCAGCACTTCGTTGGCTTTTTCAAACATTGCTTTCGCCTCAGCGTTGTTTTCGTAGAGGTCTTTACCCATGCCCACAAATTGTGCGCCTTGACCGGGGAATACGAATGCTTTCATAATCGTTGTTGATTTGTATGTTTTAAATTAAAGAAATTTTTCGTTATTTTCTGCAAAGGTAGTAAATTCCTTTCACTTGTGCCACATATTATTGAATTTTTTCTTTAAATGGAGTGTGAATCACTTTTTCGGGTGATTTGCCATTGAGTGTTTTTATATTGGCGAATTATTGCTTATCTTTGTGGAAAATTTTAAAATTTGAACGATTATGCTGAATTCCGTATTATTATTGTTTAATCTCGGCACCGGCGAGATTATTATCATAGCCCTTGTGGTATTGCTTCTGTT
The DNA here is from genome assembly GCA_051871435.1 of Sodaliphilus sp. Classification (GTDB taxonomy): domain Bacteria; phylum Bacteroidota; class Bacteroidia; order Bacteroidales; family Muribaculaceae; genus Sodaliphilus. Next base: position 1,321 of record JBJECV010000243.1, read on the forward strand.
TGGTGGCAAGAAAATTCCCGAATTGATGAAAGGAATTGGTAAGGGCGTGCGCAATTTTAAGAAGGGTTTGAACGAGGTGGAAGATGAAATCAAGAATGCCACTAAAGAAGACGATACCAAAGGTAAATCTGCTTCAAATCCGGCAGGGAAGCCATAGTGAGTGAATATTCTCAGCGCAATTGGTATGTGGTGTGTCTTGCTTTGGTGAGATACATCAATTTTATGAATAATGGCAGAGGAGCAAAATAGTCAGCTTGAAGAGATGTCGCTATGGGAGCATTTAGATGCGCTCAGGGCGGTGCTGTTTAAGGTTGTGGCCGTGGTGTTGGTGGCAGCCGGTGTGCTCTTTGTGTGGATGCCCGACATTTTTGATGGTGTGATTTTAGCGCCTTGCAAGGGCGATTTTGTGCTGTATCGGTTGTTTGAGGATGTTACGTCGCAGTTTCCCTCGTTTCCTCAATTCAGCACCGATGGCTTTGAGGTGAAATTGATCAACATACAGTTGGCATCTCAATTTTTTATCCACATGTCCACCTCTTTTTGGTTGGCGTTGGTGCTCACCTTTCCCCTTGTGATTTATTTTCTGTGGACCTTTGTTAGTCCGGCACTCTATCCCCATGAGAAAAAAGGCTTTAGAAAAGCGTTTGCCTTTGGCAATGTGATGTTTTGGATGGGTGTGATGGTAGGCTACTTTGTGGTGTTTCCCATCACCTTGCGATTTTTGGCCGACTATCACGTGAGCGAATTGATTCCCAATCAAATATCGCTCGACAGCTATATGGACACCTTTATGATGCTCATCTTTTTGATGGGCGTAATGTTTGAGATGCCCTTATTGGCTTGGCTTTTGGGCAAATTAGGGATATTGCATCGTGAATTTTTCAAGAAATTCCGCCGTCATTCAGTGGTGGTGCTACTCGTGCTTGCCGCCGTTATCACGCCCACCGGCGATCCTTTCACCCTCACCATCGTGTTTTTGCCGCTGTATTTGCTGTATGAAATGAGCGCAATGCTCGTGAAGCCACATTGCGAAAGCGAAGCATAGCGTCTTTAGCTATTCACGGTGATGTGGAAGCATTTTTGGCGTTCTTCAATCAGCACCCAGCATTTTTTTTGCATTCTAAGGCGGAAAAGCACGTGAGCCAGGATGTGTTTCAATTCATTTTGCGAAAGGTCTTTCCCCGGGCTTTTGTCGAATTTAGGTGCGGGGTTGAAATTATTGTGGGCGATGTCGAAAGTGGTGCCATAGGCGTGTGCCGATTTGGCAGAGGCATTGCTATTCACATTTTGCAATTTGTCGATATCTTTTAGTGTGCGCAAAAGCGAAGTGGCGTGCAGGCAATAGGGACGCGCGCCGCGCGCATCGAGTGAGTCTTTGAATTGGCGTGCAATCTCTTGTAGGAGTGCCTTGGCATTGTGGGTGAGATATGGCACCGAGTGGGTGAGCGGCTCAATCACGAGCAAATCGCCGGTTTCCACCAATTCCAATTTGGGAATGGCGGCAAAGTTGGTGTCCCGCTTTTCGATGGGTGCGATGCCAAACTTTTCAGCAGCAGGGATTTGCACATCGTTGTAGTCGTTGTACATAAACCGCTTTTCTTTTACCTGCTCTTTTTTCTCCACCTTTCCCGGTTGGCACGCTAAGAGAAGGAGAGCGCCCAAGGCGATATATAGTGTTTTTTTCAAAATGTGTGGATAGGGTGAAAAGGTTATCGAATAAAATTAGTTCTGGCTTCGGTTTCGGGTTCCGGAGTGGCGATGCCGGCTTGCTTTCCGGCTTCGATACACTTCAAGAGCCACGCCATGTTTCGGCCTAAATTTCTCATCACTTGCAGTCCTTCCAAATCTTGGCGCACATCTTCGGGTGTGCTGCCGTGCACACTATTCCAGTAGCTGGATGTAACGATGGGCATGTGGTAGATGGCAAAGTATTTATTCAGGGCATCAAACGAGCTGCTTGCGCCCCCACGTCGGCAACTCATAATGCCTGCAGCAGGCTTATACATCAGTTTTTGCTTGTGGGCATGAAAGAGGCGGTCCATAAATGCCAGCATCATGCCATTGGGCGAGGCATAGTACACCGGCGAGCCAAACACAAAGCCATCGTATTGGTCAAGTTCATTGCCCAGCACATTCACCATATCAGTGTCGATGGCGCATTGGTTGCCACTCTTGCAATAGCCACAATCCACGCATCCCGACACCGGTCGGCTGCCGATCCACGAAATTTTGGTTTGTATACCCAGCTCGTTGAGCGTTTGTGCGATTTCTTCCAGTGCTGTGGCGGTGCATCCTTTCACATGCGGACTGCCATTGAATAATAATACTTTCATGATTCTATTGAGAAACTAAAATGGGAGTGCAAAGTTAGGCATTTTTATGGTAATTTCAAATAGCAGAAACGGAGAGAAGAGCGCAAAATTTCGCTAAATTCACTGCATTTTTCGGGCGTGGATTGTGATTTTTTAGGAGCGAAATTTGGTGGAGTGTGGGTAAATGTTGTAAATTTGTATTCTACCATTATTCTTGTAGAGGATGTAATGATTTTTACGAAGTGAGTCATTTGATTAAAAATACTATTTTGCGTCGGAGCCTGAAAGTGTTTGCCGGGCTATTTGTGGCGATGCTGTTATTACCATTTTCGCTCTATATTCCATGGGTGCAGAATGTGGTAAAAGACTATGCTTGCGATTATGCGAGTGAAGCCACCG
>JBJECV010000244.1:0-3948 GCA_051871435.1 Sodaliphilus sp.
GACGATTTTTTCGCCCCGACGCCCAAATATTACGCCGTTTTAAGGGATTTTATAGTTTAATACAGGAGAATACTCAAAAGTTAAGAAGATATTTTTGGAAGTTAAGAAGTTAAGAAGTTAAAGAAGTTAAGACGAATGTCTTTTATCTTCAGATTTCTTCCGGTTATTTTTTGTCACCATTTGGCAAATTAGAAGGGATAGCCGATGGCTAAGTGGAAGCCGAGGCAATCTTTAAAGCGAGGAATATTAAAGTAGCCGCTCTTTCCTGTATCGTAAGGGGCGTGCAATCCTATACCCAAATCGGCACGAAGCACAAGCATATCCATATCGAAGCGCACACCCAATCCGGTGCCCAACGCCAAATCTTCGAAGAAATGCTTGGCAGAGAGTTGCCCCCCCGGGCGATATTCATCGTTTTTTAGTAGCCACACATTGCCGGCATCCAAGAATAAGGCACCTTTCAGATAGCCGAGAATGGGAAAACGCCATTCACAGTTGGCTTCAAACTTAAACGTTCCGGTTTGGTCGTAATAGCCATTGAGTGTAGTGGCATCGGGCGTGTATCTGCCCGGACCCACATTGCGCGCCGCAAATGCCCGGATAGAATTGGCGCCACCGATATAGAATTGCGCACTGTAGGGCACTTCCGAACTATTGCCAAAGGCATGCGCTGCACCAATCAAAAAGCGACTCACCACATTGGTGATACCCACTTTCCTATTCCATACCAATTGCGTTTGCGCCCGCACAAATTGCGAGATGGCAGTGCCAAACATTTTTTTCGTACCCTTTGCACCGCACAGCGACCATATACCCGAGAAAATGGAGCCCGCTTCCGATAGCGTGGTGGTCCAAGTGATGGTGTTGGGTCCGAAGGAATGGTCGAAGGTGTAGGTGTATTGAATTTCGGGAATCAATACATCTCTAAAGCTCTCAGCCAATGCCGGATTGGCAATCATAGTGGAATCGAAAGCCGCCGTGGAATTAAGCAAACGATTGTATCGCAACTTCAGCGGGATGAATTGATGGGTGGACTTTCGATTAGGATGCCATTCCCAAAGCATACTTCCGCCAAATTGAATCATTTTAAAATAGTTGGGGCGATTCATAAAATCCACGTTGAAGGCAAACTTCGTCCAGTTGATATATCGGCTCGAACGCTTCACGATTTTCGGTGCCAACAATCGCGGAATGTCGAAATTCAAGTCAAGACCCAATTCGTAGGAATTGATGTCTTGCGCCTTTCCACCGCGTTTGGAGCCCGTTTGCCATTCGTAGGCGCCGCGAAGGTTTGCCGAAAGGCGTTCTGCACCTCCCCAATAATTTTTGTGCGACAAGCCCAATTGCAAACCCGGACCAATAAAACTATTCGATTTGGAAGTGCCTTGCGCCTCTATGGAAGCCTCAATGGGCTGGTCGAGGGTGCAAGTGATATACACATCGAGCAAGCCTTCGCCATCGGCAGTGATGGAATCGGTGTTTTCCACCTTCATATCAATGGTGCTGAAAATGCCCAAGCGCGACAAATAGAGCTGCGTGCGGTCCATATTATCTACACGGAATGGGCGCCCTTCGCGCGAACGAATGCACGAAGGAATCAAATCATCTTTGATGCGCACAGGCAATCGCTTATAGAGCGTGCAACGGCGAAACTGGAGCGTGTCGGTGCGAAACGATACCTCCTTGAAATTCTGCACCGTGACGTACACCTTATGGCTGAGAAAACGCATATTTGCCTGGTTGGGCACATTTGCCGCCTGAATGATTTGCAAATTCACTTCCCCCCGATTGGTCACACTATCAGCAAGATATTCTAAATATTCGGGCTTGAAATAGTAATAACCTTTATTGCGGAGCACATTGGTGATTTCAATTCTCACGGCATTGAGCGAATCGAGGCAATAGCGATTGCCTCGCTGGAAATAGCGATTGGAGCGTGCCACCGAGTCGATAATTTGACTAATGGCAGTGTTTTGGTTCAAATATTTCAGTTCGCCCAACACGTAAGGCGGATTCACATTCACATTGTAGGTGATGCTGGCTTTCTTTTTATTCGATTTACTGTAATTCAGCTCGTAGGACGCCGACGACGAAAAATAGCCATTGTTGCGCAGCAGGGTGTTGATCATATCCACGCGCGTTTCGGGGCGCACCGTGCTCACCAACACCGGTTCCGATGCCAATTTCTTATAGAGCCAGCCCTTCAAGCCTTTGGCTTCAGGATTCCAGTGATTGTAGACCCACAATCCCACAGGGAAAGGAGTGCGATAGTAAGGCGAATAGAGCGAATTGTTGGGCGCCACATCTATCACCTCTGAGATTTGGGTTTGCACATCGTCGTCGATTTCGGCATCTTTTTGTTCCGACTCATAATTGAGTTTTTTCACGCCGGTGTAGAGCACATCGTTTTTGCCCAAGCGTGCCGTGGTGGAGCAACTCACGCCCATCCATGCCAGCACCATTAGCCAAGCCAACCCATATATCAAATCACTTCTTTTCATTTCCTTCTTCTTTATTAACCACCACAGTCACGGAATCGGGCACCACCTTTGTGCTATCCGTCGCCGGAGTGCGGCGCTTGGGATTCTTGAACAAATATTTCAGCGAAGGAGCCTTGCGTTTCATCACAAAGCCCACACCCATTTCGGTGAGTTCGCCTTCCAGCACATTTTCCCAACCCGTGTGGCGGAACATACGCAAATATTTCGAGCCGGTGTCGTTGAGCGAATATTCGAGCGAAATGTCGCTAATCAAATTGTTGCTCAAGTTTTCTTCGCTGGTGGCAGCGGTGCTGTATTCACCGCCCACCACTATCTTAAATCTATCGTTGAACAGCGATTTCGAAAGCCGATAGCTGTAGCTCGTTTGTGTGGACGTGCCCTCATGCTCGCCACCAAATTGATTGATACCAAAGGTGAGGTCCACGCCCTTGATGGTGTTTGCCGCCCAAGTGTTGAGTTGCGCTTGCAAGAAGGAATACAATGCTCCGGTGGTAGAGAAATTGATATTCCCGGCGGAATTGGTACCCGAATAAGTGTTGTAGAGCAGCATATTCATCGCCGTATTGGAGCGCTGTTGGTCGGTCATACTTTGAATTTCGTTTTTCACCGCCATATCGTCGTCGGTGGTGATATCAAACATCAGATCCATCTTTTTCAGCGTGTTGCCGATTTTGGCAGAAATCTCAAAATTCAGCAGTTTGGGATTTCCATCCGAAGTGGTGACACTGGCTTTGGTCAATTGCGTGCCGGTGATATTGAGCTGCGGATTGAGCACATCGCCATTCCATGTAACACTGCTTCCGGGGGTGATATTGAATATTTTTTGCGAAATGATAGGCGGCGAGTAGCGCACACTACCCTTATCGATGGTGTAAACACCCACCATATTGTCTTTACCGGCAAAGTCGAGCGAATAGCGCAATCTGCCGCTTCCTTCAATATTGGCGCGGTCTTTGCCATCGGGCGAAAGGAAGGCATTGATTTTCACGCCTTGCCTAATGTCGATGTCGATGTTGATATCCGACGACGATTGTGCCTCTGCCGTGGTGAGCAATATGTTGCCCGAAGTGGAATCCACGGGATTGACGAATTTCACCATATTTTCGTCCACGCTATTGGTGAGGGTCGACACATCGTCTTGCAGCACATACGTGATATTGGTGCCGGTGAGCAATGCCACCTTGGCATTGATGTGCATCACATTGGCTTTGCTACTTACATTAGCGGAAACATCAGCAAAACCTTTTCCAAAGAGTTCGCTGTAGCGCTGCTGGGGTGCATCAATCACCTGCACATTTTTGCCATTGATATTCAAGTCCATGTCCATGGTGTTGATGTCCACCTTGCCGGTGAGCTCTGCCGCATTACCATTAGCACCTATCAAGGCATAATCGCTGAAAGAAATCACGCCTTTTTCAATGGGAATGGATTTGTCGGAAAGTGTCAA
>JBJECV010000245.1:0-17657 GCA_051871435.1 Sodaliphilus sp.
CGGCTTGCCAATCCGGGTTCTTGTCATACACGATTTTGAATTCTTGAAGTTGGCACTGATTGTGTGCCCAAGGTCCATGCTTAATCAAATTGTTAGTGATTTGGATTCCTTCCGTTCGGCAGAAGTTGTCGAATGTGTACCCCATCAACACTTTCATTGGCGAATTGATGTAGAATTCGTTGCTGCTAACCACCACATCCGAAAAGAGAAAGTGAACATAAGGAACGATGGCATAATCGTTATCTTCCTCAGAAGTGCTTTCGGTGTTGAATTTTATCTTCACAAATGGAGTGTGTTGTGAAACAAACAAATTTTGGAAGATATCAATCACGCCATCCCATTGGGTTTCATTATCTGGATAAAAACTGGGATCGTTGATTTGTGCTTGATGAATCCCGTCAAGATTAATGAACTCCGGGAATGATTCGCCTGTGTAAGGAGAAACATCCGGCTTTTCGTAATAAAAGCGGTTGTTTTTGATGTGAATGTGCTCAAATTCCAAATGGCGGTTTGCATATTTCTCATCGTCAAGACCCGGCAAAGTGTCTTCAGAGCTGTAGCAATTCAGTTCGTCACGGCTTATGATAGAATCGCCCCAAATGCCGATATTCTCATCGTTGCCATACTTGTAGAAATCGTTGTTCACAATCGTTACGTTTTTCACGCGTTGGCAAAGCCAAAGATTGCCACCGATTTTGCGCGCGTTGTAGTTTCGGAACACGCAATTTCGGATATCCACATTCTCGCACCAGTGGATAAACACATGGGTAAGATCGAGGTACTGCGAGTACATCTTCACGTTAAACATCTTAAAAGAACTTGCTTCATACACCTTGAAAAGCACAGGGCAAATAGTGGGGTCATACCAATGCTCATACATTTGGGCACTTTCCACATCTTGCAGCTTGAACGCCACACGGAATTCAATATCCGACACCACCACATCCACGGGATTGCTGTGAGGGTTCTGAATGTTGAAAATGGCATCGTCATGGCTGTAGGAGTGGCAGGCATTGCCATTACTGTCGAGATAAGTCGGTGCTCCTTCGGCACATTCATTCACCACTTCCAGCACCGGAATGTTGTGCAAACGGCTTTTGTGGGAGCGTGCCCCTTGAATCACAATCTTTTTAAAGCCTTTCAGGTAGAAAGCCCGATTGTTGATGATTTGATACGGCTGCCCGCCATTGTACATAAATGTGAGCGTGATGTGGTCGCACTCATTTGAGGGGTGAAACACTAATTCAGTGTTGGCATTTTGCTGAAAAACCGGTTCATAGTCCGGACCATGGCCATTCACAAAACACCGCTGAAAATTGATAAACTCTTGGTTGTTATGGAACACAAATTCATTTATGCCCATACTCGCTGCTTCAGCGTCTTGAATTTCAAAATCGTCAGAAATTTCGATGTTCGTCATAATTCTTTAGATTTAGGGGTTAAACAAACAATTAATAATTCACAGGAAATAATAAAGATGGAAAACTGTGTTTTTGAGGCCTCGATTTAAACAGGTTTTCGTCAAAATTTTTTCCACGGCGCAAAGGTATATAAGGCAAGTGAAATGTGCAAATATTTTCCAAGAAAAAATCAAGAAAAAAATTTTTGGGGAAACAATTTTGTTATAAAATAATTGTAAACAATTAAATATCAATAGGATAAATATTTATATTGAAAATTTCTTTATTTGCGTTTTTGAATAGAATTTTTATTTTTTGAAATAATTGATACGGAGGGTTTGCATAGAATACATCAAAAGGAGGGGTGGGGAAGTCAAGCTCAATACGGCTAATTGTTTGTTTCTATTTTTTGTAGGGGGTGCCGAGGAGGAGCTGGGATGCGATTTTGCTTTTTTTGATGATATGAATCACGAATAGTGTGATGGCGATGATGCAAAATGCTACCGCTATGGCAGTCACGCTTAGCGGTACCAATGCCAAACCCATTTCTTTGAAGGGGGCTTGGAGCATGGTGAGCGGGAATAGGAAGAAATAATGCAAGAGGTAGATGCCCAAACTTTCATTGCCCAATAGACGAAAATAGCGGGCCACCACCGATGGCTTTGCCTCGGGTGCAAACTCTTTTTCCGACCACGGTTTTACCAAGGTGATGGCAATGATGAATAGCGAGAAGTGCAGAATAGGCGAGAGAATGAGAGAAACGGGTGTCCAAAGAAATGACAAATCTTGTCCCCAAATATCCCAGGGATATGCCACGCAGTAGAAGCAAATGGCAAAGGTGAATAAGGCGATGCTAAAAGTGTGGCGCCTTTGTAAGAGCGCTTTGAAACCTTCACGCAGGTGATGCACCATCACGCCAATGGCAAAAGCCGGGAAAAGGCGTGTGAGCAGAATTAAACCTGCGCAATCCATATCTGCTTGTCTATTTGCAAAAAGGGCGGTCAAAACAATGAGCACCGAATAGGTGGCGATGAGCACTGCCATTTGTGCTGTGGCGCGACGTAGGCGTCGGAGAATGGCGCTTAGGGGCATGTAGAGCACACACAACTCGAATAAGCAAATCGGGAACCAGTAGCCTCCCTTATAAACGGAGCAAAACAGCGAAGGCAAATCTTGGCATATGGGCGAAAGCAAGTGGCTGTGCGGGAAGTAGAAAAACCACACCGGTGTAAGCACCAAAAAGGGGATGATGAGTTGCAGAAAACGCTTTTTCAGTCCCGGTGTGATAAAGGTTTTTTCTTTGGATGCTTTATAGGTGAAATAGCCGCTGACGAAGAAGAATATGGGCATGTGCACCTGCTCAATTATTTTAAAAAGGAGGGCGGCATCTAAGCCGCGAATGCACATCGCAATTACGTGACCCATCACCACCAAATAGATGGCAATGCCTTTCAGGATATCGAAATATTCTATTCTTCGCTTCATCGGCAGCTCATTTGCGTTCATTTTCATTTCATTTAAAAGGTTGGATACATTCAGTATGCAAAATTAGTTTTTTTCTTGCTACGTCGGCTCGTTTGCTGCGAAAAAATGGCTATTTTTGCCAAAAAATAATGTTATGGCAAAAGAAATCAAAAAATGGACCACCTTGGAATCGCGCTACATTATTCAGCGACCGTGGCTCACCGCCCGGGTGGATAAGGTGCAATTGCCCGACGGGCGCATCAATCCCGAGCACTATGTGCTTGAATATCCCAAATGGGTGAATGTGATAGCCATCACCACCGCTGGCGAGATGGTGATGATTAGGCAATATCGGCATGGCTTCGATGAAGTGTTGGTGGAATTGTGTGCCGGCGTGGTGGAGCATGGCGAGGCGCCCATCGAGGCTGCCCGACGCGAATTGCTCGAAGAAACCGGCTATGCCGGAGGCGAGTGGCGCGAGCTGATGACCATCGGTCAAAATCCCAGCATCAGCGACAATATCACCCACTGCTTCGTGGCAGAGGGCGTGGAGCGCATTTCTGAACAATCGCTCGACGAAAGTGAAGACATAGAAGTGCTGCTGATGAGCAAAGAAGAAGTGCTGCAAATGCTGCTTCGCGACGAGCAAAAGCAAGCATTGATGGCAGCACCTCTATGGCGATATTTTTGGGAGCAAAAGAATCCTATCGAGGCAAAACGGTGATTTTTGCACCGGCCGAGTGGGCACTGATTTGAGGTGCATATTGGCATTGCGCTGTGGCGATGCCTGCACTGAAAGTGCCCTCGGTGGAGATATAGGTGTCGTAGCTCACGATGTGCGTGCCCTTAGGCAAGGCATCGAAAAAGAGCTGAGTGAGCGCATCTTTCGTTTCTTGGAAATAGTAGATGCCATCCATAGCCCGATAGCCCGAAGTTTGGTCCTTTGGCTCAAAGCAAGCCCCGCGCTCATCGCTCACGGTCACGAAATCCAAATCTTTATTCACCTTTATCACCATGCGCACCTGCACCTTGTCGCCCACATGGAATTGGTGGTCGTCCACAGGTCGGAGTGAGCCATCAGAGGCATACACAAAGTATTTCTTGCTGATGCTCATTTCGGTGATACTGTTTGCTTCGATGGCAGAAGCCGGAGCCGAATATTGGCAGTAGACGGCACCCCATGCCGGAGAAGCACCCTCGCGATTGATTCTTAGTGTGGTACCACTGCTCACCGGAATCGTTTTGCGGCAATAGCCCACATATTCGTCGATATGGCTAAACGCCACTTGCTCGCCATTGATGGTGATGCTTGGTTTGGCGCTTTGCTCTATCCATTGGCTTCCGGTAGAAAGCAAGGCATACACCGCGTCGGCAGCAAGCGACGATCTACCCCAATCGTTGGACTGCTTCATCAGCAACATCCATTTGCGAATTTGGTCGATTTCTTTAGTGGAAGCACCCACTTCGTGGAAGGCTTGCAGAATGGTGGATGTGATAGCCACCTTGTCGAAATAGCGCCAGCCGGATTGCAAATTGTCCCAATACATGCCCAATTCCTCTTTGATGAGGGCAAACTGGCGGAGCGATTCTACAATGAGTTGCGCATCCTTCGTGTAGCCATTGCGGTGGAGCGCCAAAGCGTAGTATGCCTTTTCGCTCAGCGACAATCCCTTCCAATCCTTCCGCATAGCAGATAGCGCCTTGGAGAGCATCTTTTGATTGGCTTTAGGCAATTCCACATTGGGGAAAAGCGAGCGAACATACACATAGGAGCTGAAGCCGCTGTAATTCTTTTTGTTGTATTTTTGTTGAAAATTCCACAATTCAAGCATCTCTTTATCGTAATAAGCCAATGCTTTTTTCTCCATTGGGGAGATGTCGGCATCATTGAGCGCGTAGCCCAAATGGTGCAATTCGCCAATGAGTTGGAGCACGGTTTCGGTGGTGCGTAAATTGCTTTTGCAACCCGGATAGTCGTACCACGGGAAGCCACCGTCGGCACGCTGCAATTTTTGCAGCGCTTCCACTATCTTTTTGTGCTCTTGGCTCATTTGCTTTTCATCGAAAAGCGTGATGAGTTTCTGCATTCTCATCGACTGACGCTCCGCCTCGTTTACCCAAGGTGAATCCAAAAGCGACCCAATCTTCAAGTCCGCATTTTTGCTCAGCATCGACACGAGCGTGCTGTCGTGCTCATCGGCACGCCATTGCTCAATGGCAGATTTGATGAGCGGATGGCTCTTTGCCACACCTTGCGCCAGCACCTCGGCAAAGAGATTGTGTGCCAAGTTGGTGGCGATGTGGTAGTTGGGGCTATAGATGGTGGGCAGTGCGCTGACGCAATACCACACCGGATTGTTGGCATATTCTAATGTAACACGGCTGTCGAGCGGAAACTGCGGCATCGTCATTTCAAATTGCTGCTGCTTGGCATCGATGAAAAACGGTTGGGTTTCCACCACCGGAGCAATATTGCTCAGCACAGGGAGCATCACTTGTTCGCCATCGCCGAATTTGGCATTGGCAGCCTTCACGCGGAAGCCCACGAAGGGAATGGTGTCGGACACCGAGTATTCCACAGCCACCACTTCGGTGCTTTTTGCGCCAAGATTACCGGCAAAGGATTTGGATAGCATTACTTCTTGTGTGCGCGGATTGAAAATCTCGATAATGGCATTGAAGGGAGTTGCTTCTTCGGTGACATTCATCACATTCGCCTTCAGCGTGGCAGTGTCGCCGGTGCGCACAAAGCGGGGCAAGCTCGACTTCACCATAATAGGTTTCTGGGTGATGATTTCTTTGTTTACACCGGTTGAAACCATATTCGGGGTGTAGGCAATGGCTTGCAACAGCCAAGTGGTGCAAAATTCCGGAGCTTCAAATTCCACGGAGAGTTCGCCGTTCACATCAGAGGTGAGCATCGGCATCCACAGAGCCGTTTTTACATCAGCTTCACGCAACTTAATATTTTCGAGAGAAGGCTGTTCTTCCACATCCTCCATCTCAGCCATCTCGTCTTTTACCATAGCTACGTTGGCAGTGGGTTTTGCCGTTGCTTTTGCCGAACGCTTTGCCGTTGCCTTTGCCGAGCGCTTCGGCATTGAAGCCGATTCCACCGAGGTGAATACTCTACCGTATGCTTTGATTTCATTGTTCATACCAATAGAGAAGAAATTCCAATCATATAAATTGAAGCAAGGCAATTCCGCTTCAAAACCATTACCCTTCACTTCGCGGCTAAACGAAGCCTCAACCCATGCGCGATAAGCACTTCTCCAATAGTTGAAACTGTGTCGATATACCCATGTGTAGGGTGCGCTGAGTTTCCATTTATTGGAGCAAAGGCTTTCGAGTGCTTTGTCGTAGGCTTCCAGCATCATTGCCCCTTGCATGGGTTTGCCATTTTGGTCCACAAATTGTAGCGTCCATTTTTCTTTTTCTCCCGGAACGAGTTTGTTGCGGAACGTATTCCATTTCACAGTGAGGCGTTGCTCATTGGTGATGGATTTGAATAGGTGCGTATAAGTTTTGAGCTCATCTTTATAGGTGGTCAAGAATTCGATTTCCACCACTTCGTCCACTTTGTCGGGAATTGGGAAGGAGAAAGGGTGCAAGCCCGGTCGGTAGTGAAGCCATCCTTGCTTGAGCACTTTTTCGCGAGAGCGTGCCACATAATAGATGTGGGATTCCGGTGCCGACACCCCGATAAGAGCGTGTGCCACATTTTTATTGTCCACTTGGTAGGAATCTTCCGGAATCCACAGTGCCACATCGGTGCCTGGGGCAGCTTTGTCGGTCTTGCGGTAGATGATAGCTTGGGCTTTGCTCTTCAAATCGGGCTCGTCGGCCACCTGCGCTTCAATGGTGTAGACGCCAGAGGGCACATCGGAGAAATCCGCCTCCGGCTGATTGATGGTAAACGAACTTGCTTTCACCACCTTGCCCGATGCGTTGGTGAGGGTGTAGGTGCACACCAATTGGCGGTCGGCATCGTCGGAGGAATGAAATTCCACCGGGAGCGTGGCTTTGGTGCTATTTTCGTGAGAGAAATCGGAGATTTGGATACTGCGTAGGCGTCCCACCACAAAAGCATGGCGAGCTTCGCGCGATTCGCCGGCATCGGTGGTGATGCGGGCATTCACAGCGTAACTATTCCAATTCCAAATCGATTTTCCCAATATGTCGGGAAACTTATCTGCGGGATAGGTGATGGCGAATCGTCCTTCGCTATCGGTGGTTACGGTGGTATCGTTCATGGTGGTGCCGGTGGCATTTTCATAGCGCCAATACCAGCTCCATCGCTGCTGCGTGAGGGTGAGCTTTACCTCCGTGTTGGCAATAGGCATTCCGCTGTAGGTGGTAGCGATGCCGCTGATATGCACAGGTTGGCGGCTCACGAAATTGGTTTTGGCATCCGGAAATTCAATGGCGAAAGTGGGCGTTTTGTATTCGCTCACAGTCACGTTCTTGCGTGCAAAGAAGCCATTGCCGGTGCATTTGATGCTCCAATTTCCGTTCATTCTGTCGGTGGGGATGGTAAATTCACCTTCCACTCTGCCGAACGCATCCGACACCAATTTGATGGAATGCACCTTTTTGGCATTAGCATCGAGCAAATCGGCAGTGACGCTCACCCCCGACACCACTGTGCGAGCAGTGCTCCCTGTGCGATAGAGCACGCCGGCAAATTTCACTGTTTCGCCCGGTCGATAGATACCCAAGTCGGTGAAAAGGGTGATGTGGCTTGCTGATTCTTTGGAGTAGTTGTTGAGTTGGTTCACATATATGGTGGGACCATAGGTGTCGCTCCCTTTTTCCAAACTCACGCGGTCTTGACTGATGTTGGCAGGCAGTGTGCAGAAACCATTAGCATTGGTAACGCCTTCCATATATTTCCCTTTCACCGTTACTCCTCTAATCGGAGCGCCTGTGGTGCGGTCGATGGCAAACACTTTGGCTTCCTCGTTTTCGCAGGCTAAGGTGAATGAGGTGATGTCGTGCACAGTGATAATGTCGTCGGTGTTGACGGTGGAAACCACCGACTCACCTTCAGCATCAAACGAAACAACGCCCACATATCTGCCATGAGGCAAGGAGGAAAATTTCGATACTTTGGTAAAATTTTGGAAGTGAGGCAAATTTTGCTCAATGCGCTCTTGGCGCGATGCCATGAGTTGACATTTTTTGAGGCTGATGGTGCTTGATTTGCTTTTGGATAGCGAATTGAAATAGCTGTCGGGCACTTTGTAGATGCTCACAGTGTAGAGACTTACATTTTTGGAAGTGCAACTAATGGCGATGCTGTCGCGGGAATTTGCCGACGAGGCATAGCTGAGCTGCGCATTTTTGCGCTCTATGGCACTGATTGCGCACTTCACGGAGTAGGCATAAATGCCATTTGGAAATTGCTCGGCATAATGCCGGAGTGCTTGGTAGGATTCGGTGTTATAGCTCAGAAAATCCAGCAAACATCCGGCGTGCTCGTTGGAGCTGTATTGATAGTAGAGTTTAACCTTCTCTGCATCGGAAAGCAGGTCGTGCTTAGCGTAGAGGTAAGCCGGAATATGACCGTTTTCCAATAAAAATTTCTCTTCATCTTCCCTTTCTGCGGTGCTAAGAGAGGATAATTGTTCCTTTTCAGCGAGTACAAAATCGTAGAGAGTGGGGCAGTAGAGCGCGCCCAAATCGTTGAATTTTAATATTTTGCTATAATTGGATATGGGGAATTGGCGCAGTTCGTCGGCAGGGCGTAGTGCTTGGGTGAGCAATTCTTTCACCTTGTCTTGAAAATCTTGGTAGCTCCATTCGGTGTAGTCGGCAGGACGCTCACCTTCGGGCGTGTTGCGCCGTTTGGCGTGTGCTGTAGCATAGCCGTGCATTGCACGTGCTTCCAAGCAAAGCAAGAGCGCTTTCACATCGTGGCGATTTTCCTTCAGAATAATCGATTCCATTTTGGTGACGATGGCAGTCAAATTGTCGGGTGAAATGACAGATTCGGCAATGCCATAGCGCACCAACGCATCGATCAGAAGGATGCCGTCGCCTGCTTTCAGCGCTTTGTCGAGGTCGGCTGTGGCTTTTGCCGACACTTCTTTCGGGAAGTCGAAATCGGGGGTTTGTACACGGTTTTCCGCCATTATGGAAAATGGGTGGCAGACAATACTCAGCACAATTGCGATGATGGAGAGGGTATGTTTAAGCATAGGACAGATGTTTGTTTTCTTAATAATGAGTGAAGGTGTTGAATTATTGTGCAATACCCTATAAAAAAACTAATTCTCTTAAAAAGTCATTGTGAGAAATGAGATGTTAGGAGAATTAGTAGGGGAAAAAGTATGAGTGGAAGTTAGTTTATTTCATTATATGGGAGCGTTGGTTATTTTTGGTTGATGATTTCGATGCTTTGACCTTCGCTTTCCACGCTGTCGCGGTAGTTGAGCATCGTGTCGGATTCGGGTGCGGCATCTTGAATAAGCTCAGTGCCTTCCACTTTACCATTGGCGATGGCATTTTCGCCGGAGGAGCCGTTGAGCACGTCAAACACTTGTATCATACAGAAAATGCCGGCAAACATGGCTGCCATATACACATAGGGTCGGAATCTAACCCATAAATTAGGCTTTACCTTTTCTTCTCTTACGGAGAAATTCGGCAACTTATCGGCGATACTGTTTTGGAAATCGCTGAAGTAATTTTCAGGAGTTTTAAACCCTGACTCTTTACCTAATTTGCTCAATATTTTCGATTCTTCTTCTTTCATTGCGTTTGTTTGACTTGTATTAAATGGAAAGGTTTAATCTGATTCTGAAAAAAAACTCTCAATTTTTTTTACTGCGTGGTGATATGAGGCTTTGAGTGCGCCCACCGAAGTGCCC
This sequence comes from Sodaliphilus sp., assembly GCA_051871435.1. Lineage (GTDB taxonomy): Bacteria > Bacteroidota > Bacteroidia > Bacteroidales > Muribaculaceae > Sodaliphilus. The sequence continues at coordinate 9,740 of JBJECV010000245.1, forward strand.
AAAATTTCGCTGATGTCTTCGTATTTCATATCGTCGTAGTAGCGCATGTTGAACACCAATCGCTGTTTGTCGGGCAGAGTGGCAATGGCTTTTTGGAGTTTGATTTGTGCTTGGTCGCCGTCGAAATATTTGTCAGCTTCCAAGCTGTTGGTCAAGAAAGTAGCATCATCATCGAGCGAAATATTGTTTTGCGCTTTTTTCTTGTTGATGAAAGTGATGCTTTCGTTCACTGCTATTTTATAGAGCCATGTCGATAGTTTGGCATCGCCGCGAAAATTGTTGATATTGGTCCACGCCTTGATGAAAGTGTTTTGCAGCACATCGTTGGCATCGTCGTGATCGATGACCATGCGGCGAATTTGCCAGTAGAGCGGCTGGGTGTAGTGCTCCATCACCTTGCCGAAGGCGTCGTTCACCGTGTCGGGGCTATGGAGCTGGGTGATGATTTGCTGTTCGTCGTATGAAGTTTTTTGCGTCATATTCGATTTTGAGATTCAACGTACAAAGATAGCGATTTTATTTCATTTTGCCAACTTGCTTGGTGTGTGAATTTTCAGTATCTTTGTAAGATTGTATGTTTATGGATATAAAAATTATTTGACAATATGAAAGCAAATCGTGTAACCGAACTTTTCGGAATTGAGTATCCGGTGATAGCCGGAGGTATGGTGTGGTGTAGTGGCTGGCGCTTGGCGGCAGCAGTGAGCAATGCAGGCGGCTTGGGCTTGTTGGGGGCTGGCAGTATGCACCCCGAAACGCTGATTGAACACATCCACAAAATGAAAGATGCCACCACCAAGCCGTGGGGCATTAATGTGCCGCTCATGTATCCTGAAATCGACCGATTGATGGATATCATTATTGAGGAAGGAGTAAAGATTGTGTTCACCTCGGCAGGCAGCCCGAAGAAATTCACGGCTCGCTTACACGAAGCCGGCATCAAGGTGGCTCATGTGGTGTCGAGCAGCAAGTTTGCCAAAAAATGCGAGGAGGCGGGCGTGGATGCCGTGGTGGCTGAAGGATTTGAAGCCGGCGGGCACAACGGCCGCGAGGAAACCACCACTATGGCGCTTATTCCGCAGGTGCGTGAAGCCATTTCGCTGCCCTTGATTGCCGCCGGTGGCATCGGCTCGGGTAAGGCGATGCTTGCCGCTATGGCTTTGGGCGCTGAGGGTGTGCAGATAGGCACTTTGTTTGCGGTGAGCGAGGAGAGTTCGGCAAGCGATGCTTTCAAGCAGATGTGTGTAAATCTCGGAGAAGACGGCACGATGCTCGCACTGAAAAAGATTTCGCCCACTCGCTTGATTAAGAATGAATTGTATGCCAAAATTGCCGAAGCCGAAAGTCGCGGTGCCGAAGCCGACGAGTTGCGCGAATTGCTCGGCAAAGCTGCCTCGAAACGTGGTATCTTTGAGGGCGATTTGCAAAATGGCGAACTGGAAATCGGTCAAATAGCCGCTGCCATCAAAGAGGTGCAACCTGTGTCCACCATCATGCGCAATCTCATTGCCGACTTTACTACCACCCAATCCCGCATTGCCGAGCTATAAGAGAGTGGGGATTGCAAGAAAATATTAGCCCTGCGCTGTGTGATGATGGCGCAGGGCTATTTTTAGTTTCCAAAAAGTGTCGGGAGCGGTGGTTATTTGCTTTGTTCGTCGAACATGGTGCCTGTCACGGTGGCTTTGTATTCGTCGGTGGTGTAGGTGCCTTCGAAGCGGATACCTTGGCTGTGGATAGTGAATTCCACATCTTTGAGCTCTGCGTCAGCCACATTGCCTTTGCCGGAAGTGGTGGATTTCACGCCGGGCGAAGTAATCACGTAGCCATCGCGGGTGAGTTTCACGTCTAATCCTTCAAACACAGCCACTTGTGTAGTGTTGCCTTTGTTGCTGTCGCTATTGGTGATATAGTTGAGGATGAGCAGCGTGGCAGTCATTTTGCTCTTGTCGATGGTGAAATCGTATTGCAATTCATCGGAATCGTATTCTTTCTCGCCTTCAGCCGAGGGAACGATGTGGGTGAGATTGAACATGTACGGCAGGTTGGCAGTGCCATACACTGTTTTTTCGTTGTCTACGATAAATGAAATGTAGGCCACACCATGCTGGAGGTCGATGATGCCTTTAAAATTGGAAATGGTGGAGCCCTGTGTGGTGATGCTTGGGCTGGAGAAGCGGTAAGCCTGCATTTCTTGGTCGCCGGTCAGCGTCATTGCTCCGGTGGAGAAGCTGAGAGTTTTGTCTTTGTCGATAGTGGCAGTCACGTCGATATTCACGGTGCTTTGCGTGAGGTTGACGGTGAGGTAGTAGTTGTTGTTGAAAAACTCCGACACGTCGCCTGTGCCATCAGTCACCACGCGGTTATACATGCCGATGGTGAAAGAAGTTTGGTTGTCTTCATCGGTGTCCAAGCAGGAAGTGAATCCTGTGAGCATCACACTCAATAAGAGTAAAGAATAGATTTTTTTCATTTTAGTGATATTTAGTTTGTGATATTTGCTGAAGTGGTGTGGTGTGGGGGGGTTAGTTGTTGACCGACCCACTTGCGGTGAGCGAAAGGTTGCCCACGAGCAATTGCGCTTCAAACACATCGTTTTCCATATCGAATTTGGCTTCCAAATCGGCGATAGGATATTGTGTGGTGGTGGTAGTTTTGCCATTGAGCAAGTAGGTGGTGGTGGTGGGTACACTTTCTGCGCGGATAATGTAGCCCTCTTTTGTGACGGTCACTTCTGCGGGCGTGTTGCTCTTCACTGTGACGAGTGTGCGCTTCTTTGCTTGGTCCATCAGGTCCATCACATTGATGGCGGCGGTACCTTTAGCCACATTGATGTTGAATTGATACATGGTGGCGTTGCTCTGCCAGGATTGTCCGTCGGTGTAGAGCACCGAGGTGGCACACTTAGTGCTATAAATTTCCGGTGTGGTGCAAATCACTCGATATTTGCCCTCGGCGGTGTAGTTGATGCGCATGGTGGCTTCGTTGAAATCGATGTGGCCGTTGAGGTTCTCGATGCCTGAACCGCTTGCTTTAAAGGAGCACACGCCACTATGCTCAGTGGCTTGGATGCCGGTGAGCTGAACGGTGGATTCGTGTTCGCCATCCCATTTTGCTCGAATGGTGAGGTCGATGGTCATATTGGCGCGATTGAGCTTGTAGTCGATCACACTTTCAGTGAGTGGCATCACCGCCTCGGATTTGGTGTCCACAATGTGGTTGATTACCTTGATAGAACGCGTCACATTTTCGGGAATATTTCCTTCGTTGTCGTCGCTGCAGCTCCATAGCATCATTGCCATAGTGGTAATCAGTAGCGTGCTAAAACATTTTTTCATTTTCTGAATTTTTAGAATATTGCGCAAAATTAATGCAATAAAATGGAAAAGAGCAGGCATAACACACATTTTAATATTATTCCTGCTCAGTTTAATGTTTTTTATCAAATGGCTGTAGGCTTAGAGGTAGAGTGCACTGGAATCGGTGTAGTGCAAGCCGTAGCAGTCGAATTCGATGCTAAATGTGCGGTTCACCAAATCCACCGTGCCTTTCACATTATTCATTGGGCGGGATTCCATCGGCGTTTCGGTATTGCCTTCTTTGTAGAAAGGAATCACTTCGCCACATTCAAAAGTGTAGCCCGTGGAGGTGCTTGTAATGGAGCCGCTTTCCTTGGAATTAAGATACACCGCCATTTCTTTGAGTGGCATCATGCCTTCTGCAAATTTCACATTGCAGATAGCCAAGCGAAGCGCTTTCTCGTTGGCTTTGGAGGTGAGGGAGAAAGTGTAGTATTTGGAGTTGGTGTTGAAATCTTTGGAGCAATTGAATGTGCCTGTGAGGATTACGTCGTAGGTATTGTTCACGCGAAACGAAATGTTGTACACCTTGTTTGCGGCATCGATGCTGCCTTTCAGGGCGCTTACATCGTAGGATGAAGAATTGCTCACCACCTGTGATGAGTTGAGCACAAACACATCGCCTTCTTTCTTGAATTTTACTTCAGCGATAGCGAAATTCACTTCCGGCATTTTCTCAGCAAATTTCACCTTGTTGAGGTTAAGTGTGAGGGTTTGTGCGCCGTAGTTCACCACCATAGCGCCATCAAAATCGTGGTCGTAAACCGATTTGCCGTCGATCACGGTTTTTGCAGAGATTTGCGGTAGCGCGATGGTTTCGGTGATGTCGCCGGTGGGGTTGTTGTCGTCGTCACCACACGAAGTGAGTGTAGCGAAAATTGCCAAAGTGGCAAGGAAAAGTGTTGCTTTTTTCATTGTGTTATAATCGTTATTGTAAGTCAAAATATTCGTTAGAAATTCAAGCGCAGGGTGGCACCCATTGTGGCGACGTGACCGCGTTGCAAGAAAGCGTGGCCAATCGACACGAAATAAAACGAGTGATAGTGTGTGGAGGTGATGTTTTTGCCCCACAATTCCAGAGCATAGTGTTCGCCGGCAAGGGTGGCGGAAGCACCAAGCAGTGCATAAAAAGGCTGCCGGATGCTGTTTTCTTCATTCCAATAAATTTCGCCAATGCCGCGCACATTGCTTTCGATGGTGAGCGATTTTAGCCACGGATGGCTGTTGCGGAATTTAAATTCGTGAAGCGCTTGCACAAAGAGGGTGTGGCTCGGGCTATAGGGCACATATTTGTGGGCATAATCGGCTTTGCCATCGTTGTATTCCATAAATTTGGCGTTGGTGTAGCCGTAGCTCACTTGCAGTAGCGACCCTTGACCGGGATTCACGCTCAAAGCCAATTCGCAGCCGATAGAGCGGGTTTTTCCGGCGTTGGTCATCACTCGTCCGGTGGTGGTACCATCGGGGAAAACGGTGAGTTGGCGGTCGCGGCAATCCATATAAAAGGCGCTCACATTGCCGGTGATGCGTCGGTTTAGGAAGTTGAATCGTGCACCTAATTCGTAGTTCCACGCCGACTCGGGCTTATAAGCCACCACATCGTCGATATCGTAGGCGGCGCCGATGCCCATAATGCCCATCAGCTTTTGCTGAAGCACATCGCTAAACATTTGCGTATTGAAGCCACCCGATTTACACCCGCGTGCAATGCTGAAATAAGCGGATTCGAAGCCAAAGTCGCCAAAATGATAGGTGGCGGCAAATTTGGGCAACAGTTCAAAAAAGTCTTTTTTGAGTTTGCCTCGGTCGTTGATATCAATGCTTTCGTGTGCATAGATTTCGCCCGTAGCTGCCGACGTGATAGTGTAGCCGGTGTGGGTTTCGCTGTGATATTTCAGTGTGGCGTGCTCGTATTCCAATCGCAGTCCGGCATCGAAAGTGAAATTACCCACGCTCACCGACGATTGGTGGTAGAGCGCCGTGCCAAAGGTGCTATTGATGAAGTCGCTACCGAGCACAAATTCTCTCGAATCCCACGCGATAGGGTAGGTGGGAAGCGACATATTGCGATGAAATTCAATTAATTGGCTGATGCCCTTGTCTTTGAAAGTAACGGGCGAATCCATATTATAGTGCCTGTAGAAGCCGAAGGCTCCCACCAGCCAGCGATAAGCGCCATTGCCCTTTGAGCGCGCAATCAAGTCTTCGGTCAGTGCGTGCTCTTTTCGCTTTTGTGTGAGGGTGAAATAGGGCATAACGGTGAAGTCTTGGTCGAGCGTCATATTATCGTCGAGGTATTGATACGAAGTGATGCTGCTGAGCGAAAAGTGTTCAAAATCTCGCCTAATGGTCAGCCCGTCGAGCACTGAGGTGCGACGGTAGAAACAAGTGTCGTTGTAGGCAATATATCCGGTGCCTTCTTGCTCGTAGGCATATCCGCCTTCTCGGCTGTGGGTAAACGAAAGCATGTTGCTCACATACAACCCGTTATCACTCATCCATTCCAACTTGATTCTTCCGCCGGTTTGCTTTTCCCAATCCGTTTTGCAGTGATTGAATTCGTTGGTAAATTCGCCATCGGTGGCGTGGTGCAACACGTTGACCGAGAGTCCTAAATTTCGGGTAAGTTTGGCATAGTGTGCGGCGCCCAATTTAAAGGCGTTGTGCGAGCCATATTCTATCAGCGCCCTCGTGCCCGAATAATTCAGTGGCGAAAGTGTGTAGATATTCATTACACCCGCCATCGTGTTGCGCCCAAAGAGCGTGCTTTGCGGTCCGCGTAGCATTTCCACTTTGGCGATATCCATGAGGTTGAAATCGTAGTTTTCCTTACAAATGATGGGCACATTGTCGATGTTGAGCCCCATAGTGGGTTGGTCGATGCGCGTGCCCAATCCTCGCACATAGATGGTGGAAGTCATGCGGCTCCCATAGTCGGGTATGAAGATGTTGGGGATGAGGTCGGCAGCGGTTTTTGCGCCGGACACTGCATTGCGTTCCACGGCATTGCGTCCGATTTCCGTGGCGGAAAGTGCATAGCGTTGCATGTTGGAGCCTTGCTTAATGGCGGAAACGGTTACCTCTTGCAAGGTGAGCGTGTCGGTCGTTTCTGAGGCAAAGGTTGCAGTGGGCGCTACTGCCAAGCATCCCAAAAATAGTGCTTTAAAATAATGCTGAATTTTCATGGTGCAAAATTACGACGGCTTTTCCAACCCTGCAATACCTAAAAACAGTGATTTTTCGCCGCCGATTAGTGAGAAATGATGTCGCATTTTTCGCGTGCGCAATAATATTGTGCAAAATGTTCCAAATTTATGCCAAATTAGTTTGATTTTTCCTTCGCAAATCGGTAATAATTTATTATCTTTGCATCGCAAAAATTGTGACAAATCAGCATTTTGAAAGTTAGAGAAATAAGGAAGTTGCTGAATTTTAGTGGTTTTTGCGCAATAAATAGATAGAAAAAGAATGCAACAATTAAGTAATTTCAATGCAATGATGGAAACGATTTTCGCACAATCAGCGAAAATGTTAGCATTATTGTGTGTACCTGCTTTCAATATGCATTCGCGCAGATGAGTTTATGCCCCAAGTGGGTGTTAACTCATTTTTTTGAATATTTAATATTGATACGAATATAAATTATGGTTTTAATCGGTATTCAAAGTACTACCTTAGCGGTAACTGCCGCCCTCACCGGTGTGGTGCTGGTGGCAGCAGCCTTGATTATTGCGTGGCTCATAGCTCCACGCTCCTACACAAAGAAGAAAGGTGAACCCTACGAGTGTGGTATTCCCACCCGTGGCGATAGTATGGCACAATTTCATGTGGGCTACTATTTGTTTGCCATCCTTTTCTTAATGTTTGATGTGGAAACCGTGTTCCTTTTCCCATGGGCCACCATTTGTAAGGAACTGGCAGCATCGGCATTGCTCGCTGTAGGTACATTTCTTGTGATTTTAGTTTTAGGTCTGGCGTATGCCTGGAAGAAAGGAGCTCTTGAATGGAAATAAAGAATCCAAAAATCAAAAGTATCAAGCACGAAGAGTTTAAAGACAACGAGTATATTGAAAGCCTTGTTGCCGAACTGAATGCTGCCGGAGCCAACATTGTGGTGGGCAAACTTGATCAACTGATGCAATGGGGTCATGCCAACTCGCTGTGGCCGTTTTGCTTCGGTACAAGCTGTTGCGCTATCGAATTTATGTGCTTAGGCGCAGCTCGCTACGATATGGCACGATTCGGCTTCGAAGTGGCTCGAAATTCACCCCGCCAAAGCGACTACATTATGTGTCAAGGCACCATCACCTATCGTATGGCGCCGGCGTTGGTTCGCCTCTACGAACAAATGGCTGAGCCCAAATATGTGATTGCTTGCGGTGGTTGCACCGTGTCGGGTGGTCCGTTTAAGAAGAGCTATTGCGTGGTGAAAGGCATCGACGAAATTATCCCCGTGGATGTGTATATGCCCGGTTGCCCACCGCGCCCCGAAGCCATGTTCTACGGCTTGATGCAATTGCAACGCAAAATCAAAGCCTCGAAATTCTTTGGCGGTGACA
>JBJECV010000246.1:0-17487 GCA_051871435.1 Sodaliphilus sp.
CTTCAACTTGTTGACTCAAAAATTTCAAAGAACTCGGGGGCAAAGATATGGTGGGCGGTGGGGTGTGGTCAATCCCAATACGGCAAGATGGCATTGGGCCATCGCCCAAGTTCTTATCTCGTTTAGGTGTGGTCAATCCCAATACGGCAAGATGGCATTGGGAGTCATGTTCGGTGGGTGGTGATTTATTTGGGTTTGAGACCTAAGAAAAAATGCCCTCGGTGCTTTGTGAGCTACGAGGGCAATTTTTAAGTTATGGCGTGTGCTCGCGCCGGATGCGGCACAATTTATGGTAGTTTTTGAAATTCTTGTAGCACTTTGGCTGCGATTTCAGCCATTTTTTCGGCGGGCACTTGTTTTTTGTTTCGGAAGTCCATGTCGGCTTCGGTGCGTATAGGCACGAGGTGGATGTGGCAGTGTGGCACTTCCAAGCCGATAACAGCCACTGCGATTCGTTCGCATGGCACGGCAGCCTTCAATGCTGTAGCCACCTTTTTTGCGAAAGCCCAGAGCGCGGCATATTCATCGCTATCGAGGTCGAAGATATAGTTCACCTCACGCTTAGGAATCACCAAAGTGTGTCCCTCATTCACGGGGGCAATGTCGAGAAAAGCGTAGAAATTTTCGCTTTCCGCACATTTGTAGCTGGGAATTTCGCCAGCCACTATTTTGCTAAAAATTGAGGACATAGTTGTAATTATTAAGAAGATGAATTTGGAAGTTAAGAAGATGAATTTGGAAGTTAAGAAGTTAAAGAAGTTAAAGACGAATGTCTGTTTGCTTCTAATCTCTATCTATCTAACTTCTAATCTCTAATTTCTAACTTCTAATTTCTAACTTCTAATTTCTAACTTCTAATTTCCAATTAAATGCTGATTTCCACTATTTCGAATTGCATTTTGCCCACGGGCGCTTGCACTTCCACCACGTCGCCCACTTTGTGGCCGAGTAGGCCCTTAGCGATAGGCGTGGTGATAGAGATTTTTCCTTCACGCAGATTTGCTTCCGATTCACCCACAATGGTGTAGGTCATGGAAGCATTATTTTTGAGGTTTTTGATAGTCACTTTGTTGAGCAGCGCCACTTCTTCTGTTTGGAGCTTGGTTTGGTCGAGAATACGAGCATTAGCGATGAGCGCTTTGAGTTCAGCGATTTTTGCTTCGAGCATTCCCTGACGCTCTTTTGCTGCATCGTATTCGGCATTTTCAGAGAGGTCACCCTTTTCACGCGCTTCTTGAATGGCCCGCACCACATCGGGGCGCTCCACACTTTCGAGGTGCTTGAGTTCCATCATCTTTTTGTCGTACCCTTCTTGGGTCATGTAGCTGATAGCCATGGTAAAAAAGTATAAAAAATAGTTAGTAAAAGAAACGAAAGAATCTCATTTGCCATGAGATCCCTCGTCACATCATTGTCGTTATTGATTTCGGTGCAAAGATAGCAACTATTTTTGAAATAGCAAATTCGGTGGAAAAAATTTACTAAATTTTAACCTCTATACGCTCGGCATCACGGTTCTTTCGTTTAATGATGCGCATACTTGGTTTGAATATGTTTGCTTTCCTTTGTGGCATGAAACGAAGAAAAAAGTCGGCTTCGCCGAAAAAAAACTTCGCCTACAGCAAAGCCGTTAGCCTTTAGCCTTAGAGGTAAAAGGAAATTGTGAATTGTGCATTATGAATTATGAATTAATCAGACGGTAGGCAACTTTCGGCATTTTAAATGAAAGAACCGTGGCTCGGTATTGAGAAATTTGGCACTATCTGCTCCATTGGCGCTTGAGCATGATGCCGCATAGGAGTATCACTGCCACGGTGATGCACACTGCCACGACGGTGAGTCCATAGTGCATGGCACACATCACGGATGATGCGCTCACCAAAGCGAGCACGGTGGTGATGATGGCTGTGCCGCTCAATTGCAAGCCATAGTGGAAGCGATACACCACATATATCATAGCGGTGTATACCACATACCACACCATAAAGGCAATGCCTAAACCGGTGATACCCCACAATTGATACATCCATATATTGAGGGCAAAACCGATGAGGTCGCTCACCACCTCGGTGATGAAAAACAATTTGCCATCGCCTTTGGCAAGGATTACGAAAGCCATACACCACGAAAGGGTGCGCCACACCGTGCCCACCATACCCCAACTCACAAACATTACAATTACTTCAAATTCCGGAGCATAGAGTAGCCACACCACGAACGAACGGAGCAAAATAAATAGTGCCAAAATGGGCGCCATTAGCAGCATTGACACCGCCACTTCTTGCGAAACAAACGCCGTGAGGCGCAGTCGGCTACTCGCCACGCGTGCCAAACGAGGGTAATACTCCATCCCCAAGGCAGTGAGCACCAGTCCGGTGTATTTATTCACCAAAGTGTAGCCCGCTTGATAGTAGCCCACTTCTGCAGTGCCTGCAATAAGATTGAGCCAAGCATTAAACACATAAGAAGTGACCAGCGCCACCAGCACACCCAGTGTCATGTAGATACCCAATTTCACGAACCCCTTGCCGATTGTGAAAGTTTCGCGCGAAGAGAGTTTTGCCGGCTTCACCTCCTTATCGCGTAAAATCCAAGCAAACAGCAACGCACCGGCTGCGTAGGCAATGATGGAAGGCACCACGCCCGACTCCCCCATCCAATAAAACATCGGCACCGACAGCACGAAACCAAACACGGTGCCAAATACCGAAGCCTTCGCCAAGCGTTTGAGCTTCGACAATCCTTGCAGCACCGCATATTCGCCATTTGTGAGCGCCATAAAGAGCAACGCCACAGAAAGCACCACAAAATTCCACGTGTGATTATCGTTGCCAAAGGTCCATTGGCTCAGGTAAGGCGCCAATGCCACCGTAATGGCGACGCCCGCCAATCCCAACCAAAGCGACCACCGCTTCACGGCGGTGACCATGCGCGAGATGCCCGAAGCATTATTTTCTCCATTTTCGCAGGCTTGCGAAATGTCGCGCACACTGCTTTGGCGAATGCCCAAATTGGTGGCAGTGTTGAGCATCTCCAGTGCTTGATTGAAAAGTCCAAAGAGCCCCACGCCCACCGGACCAATCCACATCGCCACCAGCTTGCCCCTCACGATAGAGCACAAAATGCCAATCACCTGCACACCTCCAAAGATGCCCATTGCCTTCATAGCCATGCGAGAGATAGAATTTTGTGAAGCCATAGCGATTGATTCAAGAGAAAAGAAACGCCCTACAGCGGGATATGGATTCTATACGTGTTGTAGACAATGCCTCTGCCCCCCAAGCGCGATTTTTGTTGCAAAAGTCCCTCATTGAGCAGCAAACCATGGTTTTCGTTAGAGATACCAAAATCGAAGTAGGTTTTGCCCATTTCTTTGGCTTCGGCAATGAGATAGTGAAACAGTAGCGGCAATGCCTTCACCCGTCGTCCTTGCTCATTCGAAGCAATGTATTGACTATGCGCCACGGTGTGGGTGTAGAACATCACCACGCCCGCCACGGGTTTGCCGGCAAGCGAAGCGGTGTAGAGCCGGATATTGTCGGGAAAACGACTGTGGAGCAATTTAATTTCTTCCACGGAGTGCACCGGGGCAGTTTGGTGTCGCGCTTCCAGCACCTCGCAGAGTATCTGCCAATACGCCTCCCAATCATCACTTTGCGCCACTTCCACTCCTGCCTTCAGCGCCACATTCACGCCGCTTTTATTGCCACGGTCGAAAGGCAACGGATTGGAAAGCAGCACCGAAGTAGAGAGATTGCTTTCAGAGATTTCGGCACCGACACGAAACAGCGCATACAAATCTTCCTCCGCCGGATAGCGGTGATAGATGTGCGGCACAGACTTGTAGTTCCAAATAACGAAGCCATTGGCTTGCATCCACTCCATGGTGCTTTCCATCAGCTTCATCATCACAGTGCCATCAAAGTGCTTTAACTTGTAGAGCCAACCGCCATAGGTAAGGCCTTGGTGGCTGTAGATAATGCCGAGGCGTCGGTTAGCCGGCATCACCGCAATCAATTTCCCATCGTTGTAAGCCATAAGCGAGCAATCGGTGAAACGATGGCTGTGATAGTCCATATAGGCTCGCTGATGCATAAAAGTGGCATTCACACAGGAAGCCACAAATTCGTCCCACACCGGCTGGAGCGAAGCGTTATATTGAATGATTTGAATCATTGTGCAGAAAAAAAGTTCAACAGACCACTGCCCGACACCCGCGTGTAGTTTGCCGGGATTTTAGCATCGATTTCCACCGGTTCATTCCAAGTGAAACCGTTATACGACAGCGAGAGCGACATTTGTGCATCGCCGATTTGTGTAGCCACCTTCACCTTCGAGGCGATATAGCCGGCGAGCGACGATTTCACATTCGCGTAATCCACCGCATAGGTGTTGGCAGAATCGGGATTGGAGCCCGGTGCCACTTCCAGCGCCGTGATGTGATAGGCTTTATCGAAGCGAAAAGCGTAGGTAAATCCCTTGAATTGCTCATTGGCACGCATCACATAGGTGCCGGCATCCTCGCTCACGGTCACCAAATCGCGCATCCCGCTATTGAGCGTGCCACGGCCGAGCACAAAAGCGCGGCCCAAGAAAATGTCTTGCAGCGTGTTCACATCCACCGGAATGCCCGAAGTGAGGAGTTTGGCATCCTCAAGGATATAGCGTTTGTGGATTTTATCGATCACCAACAGCGTGTCGCCCTTGATGATAAGGCGGCCCACCTCCATAATACCCATCGGGCGGACGGAAATGTAGATACTCTTGCCACGCTCCATGCGCATTTGCATCGACGACGAGAGCGAACTTTTGCCGCCAATCGACACATTACCGGAAGCCTTCAGCGAGGTCCATGCACCAAACGCTTGGGCGATTTTTGCCACGTGGTTCACTTGCTGCACCTCAGGTGCGGCAGAGGCATTGAGGGCAGAGGCATTGGCGTCGGCAGCCACTTGATGTGCTCCACACGAAGCCATCGAGCCCACAAAAGCCAACGCAAATATTGCAAATTTCATTAATCTCATATCTCAGTTTTCGTTTTCGTTTTCGTTTTCGTTCGTAATTTCTTCTATTTTTTTCACCAGTTCCTCATTGTCGGGCTTCAGTTCAATTGCCTTACGCCATTGTTCCAGTGCTTTTTTCTTGTCGCCCGTGCCAAGCAGAATGTAGCCATAGTGCTCAAAGAGTTCGGAAGTGGGATGCTCATCGTTGTTGATAGCCATCTCAATGTAGAGTTGCGCCATGGTGTATTCTTTCCGCTTATAAAACACCCAGGCGTAGGTATCGAGATAAGTGGGATTGGCAGATTCCGCTACGATCGTTTTTGCGCTCATCCGCTCCGCCTTTTCCAAATCGCGATTGCTCAGCGCCAGGAAATAGGCGTAATTATTAAGGGTGCCGAGATTGTCGGGATTGAGTTCGAGCGATTGGTCGTAGAGAGCAAATGCGGCGAGCGTGTCGCCCATGGCAAATTTCACGTCAGCCTTGCCGCAGAGCAGATTGGAGCGGTCGGAGGTGTTCGTGCTATCGAGCATAGCGAGCGCCTTATCGTAGACCTCAATTGCCTTATCGTATTGCTTCACACTATAGCACGACGAGCCGAGATAGGCATAAAGGTCCATATTTTCAGGGTTTAGGCTGAGCGCTTTATCGCCCACCTCAATGGTTTTCTCGTAGTTACCCGCATAAAGGTAGTAAGCCATCAGCCGCGTCCATAATTCTTTGTTGGTAGGGTCGAGATTGAGGGCGTAGTCGATTTGTTCTGCCGCTCCCTCTTTATTGTCGATAGCCATCAGGTATTCCGAGTAGAGCACCCGAATTTCCGGTTCGAGCGGATGTTGCTCAATAAGCACATCGAACAGGTGGTCGGTGCGGTGGGTGGTGTCTTGCGCCGAGAGCAGCGTTTTGGTGTATTTCACAAGAATCTGCAATTTCGATTCCACATCCAAGTCGGTCGACACCAGTGCTTGATAGGTTTGTCGGTCGTAGTTGAGCGTATCGGCAAGGGCGAGATAGTACTCGGCTTTGGTGAGATAGGTGAGTCCGTTGTCGGGTTCGTATTGCTGCGCTTTATCGTAGTAGACCATCGCGCTATCGCGGTAGCCAAACATAAAGAGCATTTTTCCCATTGCCAAATTGTAGTCGGCATTGGCGGGTGCCGACGCCAAGAGTTGACGCATTTCGGCGATGGCACCGGTGGTGTCGTTGAGCGCCTGATAGGCTTTCAATTTTGCTGACGAGAGCTCCACGGATTTTCCCTGCCACTGCTGCAAAGTGTCGTAGATGGCGAGCGCCTTCTTGTAATCGCCCATTTTTTCGTAGGCATCTGCCATGGTAGAGAGCAAATTCTCGTCTTGCGGATGTCGCTGTTGCTGAATTTTGAGCACACGCAAGCCCTCTTGATATTGATTGATCAAAAAAGCCGCATGGGCATAGAGGCGTGCTTCATATTTGTCTTCGGGATGCGCCTCCACATGCTTGCGCATCAGCGCCAGCGCCGCCGTCAATTCGGAAGTATATTCGAAAGAAGTGCGTTCAAATATGGCTACGCCCATATAGAAGGCAATGGAAGTGTTGGTGGAATCGAGCGAATAGGCATAATTGATGAGATGATAAAAGGCATCATCGTGTTCCAGAAGATGCTGCCGCTGTGCCTCCATCATCACATACTTCGCCTTTATGCGATTGGCTTCGGCGATGCCCTCTTTTTTAGAAGCCGACCCCGTGAAAGCAAAAGGCAAAGCCATGGCTATCAGCACCACAGCCACACTGTACCATTTGATATAAATCTTGCCAAGCATAGAATTTCCGGCGTTATTTAGTGCCCGTGTGTCCAAATCCTCCGGCACCGCGCTGTGTATCATCGAGGGCATCCACGGCTTCCCACTCCACCGATTCGTGGCGCGCCACCACCATTTGGCAGATGCGCTCACCATTTTCGATGGTTTGGGGTTCATTGCTCAAATTCACCACAATCACGCCAATGTCGCCGCGATAGTCGGCATCGATGGTGCCCGGGGTGTTGAGCAAAGAGAGTCCGCGCTTCAGCGCCAAACCGCTGCGCGGGCGCAACTGACATTCATAACCTTCGGGCAACGCGATTTTCACCCCCGTGGGAATGAGTCGGCGCTCCAGCGGTTGGAGGGTAACGGGCGCTTCAAGCCACGCACGGAGGTCCATACCTGCGCTCTGAGGGGTGCTATAAGCGGGCAGCGCATTAGGGCTCTTATTTACTATCTTCACTTTGATTTTTTCCATATCGCAAATCCGGTAATAAAGTTTATCAATTTAACGGACAAACCGCCATTAAATTGCGAATTTACAAAAAATCATCCAAACAATCCCACATTTTCACACACATTAATAACTAAAAAGTGCGGCTTTCCTGTAAAAAAACAAAAAAGCCACACGCCAAAAATCTCTTTTCCCTATTTTGGATTACACCTTTTTGATGGGGCGGGCAGGGTTGCCTGCCACGAGGGTGTGGGCGGGCACATCGTGCACCACCACGCTGCCTGCAGCTATCACGGCGCCATCGCCGATGGTGACGCCCGGCACCACGGTCACACCGCCGCCAAACCACACATCGTTGCCCACCGTGATGGGCAAGGAGTATTCCAGTCCGGCGTTGCGACGCTCCACATCCAAGGGGTGTCCGGCAGTATAAAAAGAGCAATTGGGACCGATAAACACATTGTTGCCAAAGCTCACTTTTGCTTCGTCGAGAATCACCAAATTGGTGTTGGCGAAGAAGTTCTCCCCTATTTCAATGTTGAATCCATAGTCGCACAAAAACGGGCTGATGATTTTGAAATGCTCGCCGGTTTTGCCCAAAAGTGCGCGCATAAGGCGGGTGCGCTGCTCATGGTCAGTGGGGCGCAGTTGGTTGTAGTCGTAGCAGCGGTTGTGCACTTGGTTCAGGATATGGAGCAAGGCTTGATTGGAAGTGGCATCATACATGCTGCCCGACATCATTTTTTCTATTTCGGTGCGCGCTTCGGCAGAAATTTCAATTTTAGATAGATTCATAATCGCAGTGATTGGGATTGAAGGTGATATTCGGGTTGGCAAACACCCGGTTCATGGCATCGCTCTGCATCATTTGGGCGGTGGGTCCGATGCAGAGTTGACGGTCGCGGGTGATGACCCACAGTTGGTCGGTGAGCAAGAGCGAGCGCGAAATATCGTGGGTGGACAAAAGGATGGCTTTGCCTTGCTCGTGTGCCAGAGAGGCAAGGAGCTGGAGGGTTTCGATACGGCTTGCCGCATCGAGGAAAGCGGTGGGTTCGTCGAGCACGATAATGGGCGTGTGCTGTGCCAAGGCGCGGGCAATCATCACCTTTTGCCGCTCGCCGTCGCTCAAATTTGCCACATAACTTTGCGCCTTGTGGTCCATGCCCACGCTGTGGATAGCATCAGCCACTATGGCTCGGTCGTCGTCGCTCAAGCGCCCCAAGAAACCGGTGTAGGGTTGGCGTCCGAGCGCCACTAATTCGTTCACGGTGAGTGCTCCGGCATGAATGCGCTCAGTCGACACGATAGCCAAGAGTTTGGCACGTTCGCTTTGGATGAGCGTGTTGAAATCCACGCCGTGGAGCAAGATTTTGCCTTCAATGGGTTTGGTGGCAAAAGTAAGCGCCTTAATGAGCGTACTTTTTCCGGCGCCGTTTTGTCCCAAAAGTGCCACAAGTTCGCCGCTTTCGAGCGAAAGATTCAAATCGCTGAGCAGCGTGGTGGTTTCCCCTCCTTGGGTATAGCCCACCGAAAGATGCTGTGTAGAAAAAATTGCCATCGTAGAGGATTATTTATTTCGCAAGTGGGAGTAATGAATTTGCTAATTGAAGTATTGGATTTTTCGGCGGTTGATGATGATGTAGATGATGATGGGCACGCCTATCACCGGGGTGATGGCATTGATGGGTATCACGCCGTGGTCGCCGCCCACACTCAGCAGGGTGCACAGTAGCGCCATGTCGGCACCGGCAAGGATGGTGACAGGGAGCAAACGACTGTGATTGGAGGTGGAGAGCATCAATCGCGATATGTGAGGCACCACCAACCCGAGAAAGCCGATAGGACCGCAATAGGCTGTCACCACTGCGGTGAGCAAGCCGGTGACCACGAGCAAGGCGATGCGCGTGCGCCCGGTGTTTACGCCCAAATTTTCAGCATAACGCGTGCCTAAAAGCAGGGCATTGAGCGGCTTTACCATCAGCACCGAGCAGAGCAGTCCGAAGGCAATCAGCACCACATAGAGCGGCAATTGCTCGGTGGTGACGCCGGAAAATGAACCAAAGCCCCATGCCACATAGCTGTGGATACTTTCTTCAGAGGCAATGGAATTGAGCAATTGCACCACACTTGAGCCTAAATAGCTCACCAGCATACCGATAATGAGCAGCATAGTGTTGCTTTTCACTACCGACGAAAACACGATGAGCAAAGCCATTACCGCCGCCGCGCCTAAAAAGGCACCACCCAATGTGGCCACGTAGCCACCCACTGCCACATCGCCCGGCATATTGCCGATGTTGCCACCCAAGGCAAGCATCACCACCGCCACACCCAATCCGGCGCCGGTGCTCACACCAAGAATGGAGGGTCCGGCAAGGGGATTGTTGAAGGTGGTTTGGAGCAGCAAGCCGGCTATCGCCAAGGCAGCACCTGCCAAAGCCGCGGTGATAATCATCGGGATGCGCGTTTGGCGCACGATAATGTTCCACGCATCATTGTCGGAATCTTGCCCCATGGCAATGCGCATCACCGATGCGGCATCAATATCCACAGAACCAAAAACCAGGCAAGCACCAATGAGCGCCACCAGCAGAAGCGCCAGCACGAGCACCGCAAGGGCAAAACGAGAAGAAGTGTTATTTTTCATCAATTCAAACGCTTATAAAATTGAGTTTGCACTTGGGGGAACAAATCGGGATGCAGCACGGCGGCAAATTCGCTTAGCAGCAAATCGGGATGGAAAGGAATGCGCACAAAGAAGTGGGTTTGCTCGGTGTCGCACGCCCACACCTTTTTTTGGCGGAACGCTTCGAAATTGGCATTGAGAGCATAGTGGCCTTTCAGCACATCGAGCGAATGAATACCGGTCCATTTCACAAACCAATAATCCGCCTTTTGCGCCTTTGCCAACACTTGATTAAAATCGAGCGAAAGCGAACCGGTGCTCGCATCATCAGCCCACGGATAAGAGCCGCCGGCATCGGCAATGATTCTCGCCATATAGCTGTTGCCCCCCGGCACCGCCCAAATGCCGCTAATCACCATTTCGGTAATCACCGACGGGCGAGTCGACGCCTTGGCTGCCGTTTGCGCAATGGCGCGATAGCGACTTGCCACCGCCGCATACAAGCTATCTGCCGCCGCTTTTTTACCGATGAGTGCACCATAGAGTTTCACCCACTCGGCACGTCCAAGCGGTGAATATTCCAGATAGTCGGCACATTCTATGATGGGAATGTCTAATTTTTCGATTTGTCCGTAGGAAGCATCTTGATAGGGAGAGAGCAAAATGGCATCGGGGTGCATGGCTATCACTTTTTCGATGGTGGGCATCATGGAATTGCCACAGTCGGCAATCGCACCGCTTTTCACACCGGCAAGCACCTCGGCATCGGTAAAATAATTCACATCGCACACGCCTTTCACTGCAGAGAAGGCGCCCAATTCGCGCATCAAACCGGCATGCACCTCGCTAAATACCAGCGCATTGGCGATGGGAGT
This sequence comes from Sodaliphilus sp., assembly GCA_051871435.1. Classification (GTDB taxonomy): domain Bacteria; phylum Bacteroidota; class Bacteroidia; order Bacteroidales; family Muribaculaceae; genus Sodaliphilus. The sequence goes on from JBJECV010000246.1 coordinate 10,735, forward strand.
GCGCACCACAGTGCCTTTCGGTAGCGCCTTTGGCATCGCCGAATCGCGCGGCACGAGCAGATAAGTGTGAAGCACCTTGCCCTCATGCCAAGGGTCGGTGATATCCACCTTCAGATAGCCGGGGCACTGCTCCATCGTGAGCAATTGCGCTTGCTTTTGCTCCGCAGTGTCCACCTTTTTCGCAACGCCGCCGCCACAGCCCGACAGCAGCACCGCCGTCAATAGAAAATAAAATACGCGTATCATATACGCCTGCAAAATTACGATTTTTTAGCGGCACTTGCGCCATCCCACAGCAAAAAACTTTGCCTCCCCCTTGCACCCACCACAAAAATTTTGCTTAATTTTGTAGGTGGAAGTGATTTGGATATTACCAAACCACATCATCACTATATCATCTATGACTCATTGTCTTATCATTACAGCCTATAAAGATGCTCCTGCCATTAATCGGTTTTTAGCACGAGTGCCTGATGATTGGGGAATCTATGTGCATCTTGATAAGAAAAGCAAACTCACCATATCCGACATTGATGCCCGTGCAAAAGTGGTGAGGTGGAGAAAAATATACTGGGGTGCTTGGGAGCACCTTGAGGTGATACATCGTATGCTGATGATGGCGCACCAAGAGAGGGGATACGACTACTATCACATCTGTTCGGGACAAGACTATTTTGTAACACCACCCAAACTTTTCGATGCTTTGCTTGACCCCAACGGGGCCAACTATGTGAATGCCGAAAAATTTCCTCGCAAAAACTGGCGCGGCGGTGACGGTTTTGATGTGTATCGCTACAAAACCTTGGCATCATTTGCTGATAGCAGAAGGTGGGTAATGAAGTGTATTAACAAGACTCTTGTAATTTTGCAAAAAGTGCTTCACTTGGGAAGATGCCTTCCCTCTTTTCCGCTCTATGGAGGCACTATTTATAGCACATTTCACCACGACTTTGTGGAATGGATGCTGCATAGCGACCTTACAAACACCTTGCTCCAACGACTGAGACACACCATTTGTGGCGAAGAACTATTTTACCAAACACTGCTTTTTAACTCGCCGTTTGCAGAAATGCGAGGCGACTATTCGCTTTGTTATTTAGATTGGAGTGTGAATCCGGGGCCTAAGTATCTTGATGAAGAAGACTTTGATGGCATTGTGGCAGTGGAGCCATTGCCGCTGTTTTGCCGTAAGATTGATTCGCATCACTCCAAAACGTTGTGCGATATGCTCGACCACTTTAAGCCCAAAGTGCAGCAACGGTAGGATAGCCCGGGGTGATAAATATATGTTTATAATCCATTATATATAATCGGCCTATGATAAAAGACAACGTACTCAAGAAAAACCACCCAAAATTTCGCTATAAAATACTAAAAAATTGAATTACAAGGATTTTTTTAAATGAAAGAGCCGTGTGATTTATTTTCATTATTTTTAATTTTTTCTGTCAAAATCCTGTTGAATTTATTATCTTTGCAGAAAACATTTATTTTGCAGCGCAATAATTTATTTCATACGATGATGAAAGCATTAAAATTCATCTTGGCAGTTCTATCAATAGCAACTTCTTCCGTTTCCTATGCCCACGATTTTGAAGCGGACGGGATTTATTACAACTTCGAGTCCAACAACACTGTTTCCGTTACCTATGAAGAAAATGATCATACTGTAGGTCATGCATATATCGGCGATGTGATTATTCCAAGTTCGATTATATATAATGGCGCCACTTATTCTGTAACAAGTATTGGAAACTTCGCATTTGACTATTCCCGTGGATTGACATCCATCACCATACCCAATTCAGTAACTTCTATTGGCTCTGGAGCATTTCATCTTTGCGAACAATTGACATCCACCGTCATCGGCAATTCAGTTACCACCATTGGCAATAATGCATTTAACGGTTGCAAGAGATTAACTTCCATCAACATACCTAATTCAGTCACAAAAATTGGTGATTACGCATTTTACTCTTGCGATAGTCTGGCTTCCATCACCATCGGCAAATCCGTCACTTCCATTGGTAAGTCTGCATTTCAATTTTGCAAGGGATTGACATCCATCACCATACCTAATTCAGTCACAAAAATTGGAGCATTTGCATTTGCTTGTTGCGAAGGATTAACATCCATCGCCATATCTAATTCCGTCACGATCATTGAAAGCCACGCATTTGGCGGTCTTATAGGCTTAACTTCCGTCACCATACCCAACTCTGTTACTTCTATTGGTGAAGGAGCTTTTTCTGGTTGCATAGGATTGACATCCATCACCATACCCAATTCTGTCATAAACATTGGTAACTTGGCATTTTCCAATTGCACGAGCTTGGAATCCACCACCATACCCAATTCTGTCACAGACATAGGATTGTGGGTTTTTGACAGTTGTAATGCACTCAAGGCGTTGCAAGTTCTCGCAATAACACCACCTTTTGCAAGCCCCCATGCATTTGCAAATTATTATGACAACCACATCACTATTCCCTCACAAGCCACCCTTTATGTACCCAGAGGGTGCTATAATGCCTACCACAGCGACGACACATGGGGGCTTTTTCCAAATATAGTGGAGTCATCATTTAAAAAAGGAGATGTGGATCTCAATGAAGAAGTAGACAGTAGCGATATCACTACATTAATTAATGACTTGCTGAATATCAATTCGGTACCCTTCTTTTCTGCCGATATCAATGCCGACAACGTAGTAAATGTGTCCGACATCAGCGAACTCATCACCATCATCACAACACAATAAAAGTTCAACTGCCCGGATTAGCAGGCAAAGGAAAAGTACGATTCTATTAGGATGGCACAATGGCTACTCGCATAGGTTATGGGGTGCAAACCGTCCCTTTGCAACACAAGAACTTGGTTTCGACTACCCCCACCACCTCAGCAGATTGTTTAAGAAAATGGAAGGAATGTCGCCCTCTCAATATTTGCACCATAAATTACGAAGCATTTGATGATGAAAGCGCTATGGAATTTGGGGAGGTTGAAAACGGTCCTTTACATTGCAAAAGAACCGTCGCTTTGCAATGGGGGCTTGCCGTGCCTGTGCAGAGGGGGATTTGCATATATCGGGGGATATTTGTAACTTTGCCGACGATTCGATGAGTTTGGGGTGCCCTCACTTGGGGCTGAGATCATACCCACTGAATCTGATCCGGGTAATTCCGGCGTAGAGAACAAAAAACTTATTATTCACAATTATGAAAAAAATCGTATTGACCACTGTCGCTCTATTGAGCGCCGGTAGTGTTGCACTTGCCGCCCCTGTGCAAGAGGCCGACACTGCATTGGTGGTGAGCCTCCAAAATGTGGAGGTGACCGCCACACGTGCCACTCAAACCACCCCTGTGGCATTCACCAACATTAGTAAGCAACAATTAGCCGCCATCAATCATGGCAAAGACATGCCCGCTTTGCTGGCTTCGAGCCCTTCGGTGCTCACCACCAGCGATGCCGGCGCAGGCATCGGCTATTCTTCCATTCGTGTGCGTGGCACGGATGCTACGCGCATCAATATCACCACCAACGATATTCCGATGAATGATGCCGAGAGCCACGAAATCTACTGGGTGAACACACCCGACTTCGCCTCTTCGCTCGAAGATGTGCAAATTCAGCGCGGTGTGGGCACTTCCACCAATGGTGCAGGCGCTTTCGGCGCGAGCGTGAATATGCGCACACAGCGCTTTTCCGCCACTCCGTATGCCGAAATGAGTGGCAGCTATGGCTCGTTCAACACCAATAAGGAAACCTTTAAGGTGGGAACCGGCTTGATTGGCGGACACTGGAATTTTGATGCACGCATTTCACACATTGCCTCCGACGGCTACCGCGACCGCGCCTCGAGCAAACTTCATTCCTATTTTGCGCAAGCCGGCTATTTCGGCGGTCAAACTTCGGTGCGCTTTATCACTTTCGGCGGTAAGGAAACCACCTACCACGCTTGGGACGGCATCAGCCGCGACGATTTAACCGCCAACCGCACCTACAACCCCAATGGCGAAATCAAGCGCGACGGCAAGGTGATTGGCTTCTATAGCGACCAAACCGATAATTATCGCCAAACGCACTACCAACTCATTTGGGACCAAGGTTTTGGCGCTAAGTGGCACTGGAATTTGGGCTTGCACTACACCGATGGCTTCGGCTACTATCAAGAATACAAAAATGCCCGCACGCTTCAAGAATACAAGCTCGAACCCTTCTACATTGGCGAAACGAAGGTGAAAAAATCGAACTTGGTGCGCAAGAAAAATGTGGACAGCGGTTTCGGCGGCACTGTGTTTTCGCTCACCTTTAAAGATGAGGATATCACCAGCACCTTCGGTGGTGGCATCAATAAGTATGCCAACGACCACTTTGGCAATGTGCTCTGGGTGGAAAACTACCTCAATCCGCTCGATGCCGACCATGAATACTACCGCAACAAGGGCGAAAAACTCGATTTCAACCTCTATTGGAAGGCTTCGGTGAGATCGTATGATTGGTTTGTGGCATACGCCGATGTGCAATATCGCCACATTGGCTATAAAATCAATGGCGAAAACGATAAGTGGGACTGGACCGCTTCGCCCGAACACATGCAGGTGCTCAATGTGGATGAAAAATTCGATTTCTTCAACCCGAAAGTGGGCATACACTTCGATTTCAACCCCAATAATGTGGCATACGCTTCCTACTCGGTGGCGCACAAAGAACCCACCCGCAACAATTACACCGATGGCTTGATGACCGAGCATCCTAAGGCAGAAATGTTGCAAGACTGGGAATTGGGCTATACCTTCCGCAACGACCGCTTCACTGCCGGCGTGAATTTCTATTATATGAAATACGACGACCAACTCGTGCTCAATGGCAAACTCAACGAAATCGGCGAATTGATGGCTGAAAATGTGCCCCATAGCTATCGCATGGGTGTGGAATTGCAAGCCGGCGTGAAATTCACTGAATGGCTCCGCTGGGACATCAATGGCACACTGAGCCGCAACCGCATCAAAAACTATGTGGGCTATGTGAGCAACTACGACGCCGAAACTTGGGACGACCTCTGGAGCCAAACCGCTGTGGAAAAAGGCAATACCACCATCGCGTTCTCCCCCTCATTTATCGGCAACAGCGTGTTGTCATTCAATCTGAAAGGATTTTCCGCTCAGTTCACTTCGCAATATGTAAGCCGCCAGTATCTCGACAATTTTGAGAACCGCGACGATAGCCTCGACCCCTATTTCGTGAGTCACCTCCACTTGGCATACACCTTTAAGTTGCCTCATGTGAAGGCCATTAGCGTGGGCTGCTCCATCTACAATATTTTCAACGAGAAGTATGAAACCAACGGCTATAGCCAAACCTGCGCCTTGGTCGACAAATCCGGCTCCTACACCCTCAGTAGCGACCCGCGATTCTATCCTATGGCCGGCACCAATGTGCTCGCACACCTTACACTGTCGTTTTAATGCACAATTCATAATGCATAATGCATAATTCATAATTGATTTTTTAATGCATGATTTATGATTTCGGATTTGCTACAGTGGTTTTCTGAGCCTAAGCATTTGTTTGATGCTATCAGTTTTGTGCTTGGGTTGCTGTATTTGCTGCTGGAATTTCGTGCCAGCGTGTGGCTGTGGCCGGTGGGCATTGTGATGCCCATTGTGCACAGCGTCACCTACTACAAAGCCGGACTGTATGCCGACTTCGGCATGGAATTTTTCTATGTGATAGTGGCAGTGTATGGCTTTTGGAAGTGGATGAGACGCACGCCGGGCACATCGAAGTCGGTGCCTATCACCCATATCCCGGTGAGCAAGGCGCTGATAGGCGGTGTGGCATTTGTGGTGCTCTGGGTGGGCATAGCTCTATTTTTGCACCATTTCACCGATAGCACGGTGCCCGTGCTCGATGCGTTCACCACCTCGCTGAGCATCATTGCCTACTGGGCATTGGCGCAAAAATGGGTGGAGCAATGGCTACTGTGGCTGGTGGTGGATGCCATTTGCACCGGTTTGTATGTGTATAAAGGTATCCCCTTCTCTGCCGCTCTCTACGGCTTCTATACCGTGATGGCGGTGTTAGGCTATCGCAATTGGCTACGGCTCATGAAGCGGCAATCCGGATATTAAGCGAAACAAAGTAGCGCCCCTTAATCCATACAGAGATTAAGGGGCGCTTTCCAACTTTTCCTTAAAAACCTAAATCGTAATTTATTCTTCTAACTTACCTTCTAATTCTTTTTCTAACGCCATAGCTTCCTCGTATTGCTGACTGAGTTCAGCAAAGAAGTCGTGGTTCATCACCACACTAATTCTCATGAGTAACCTGGAGTCGATAGATTCCCTATGAAAAATGTTGTAAACATTCGTGCGTTCGGTAGGTAACCTTTCGGCGAGCCATCGGGCAGATTGTCCTTTTTGTTTCATTACTTCCTCGATGCGATTTCCAATATGCATGTTTCGTATAAATTTTGTTTTTGGTTCAATGACAGATGAGAAATGGTGTAATACGTGATAAATACTATTCCCGTGTGCAAATTTATCATCAATTTTTAAATATGAGAAAAAGTTTTCCAACAAATAATAAACGTGTTGAAATAATTACTACAAATTTTCATCAAAAGGGGCATTATTGTTGAAAAATATTGGAATGGTAAGTGCTTTTTCAATAGATTTCAACGCAATCGTGCCCCTGTTTTCGTCACTTTTTTGGCGTGAAATTTTTATACGCTGAAAATCAGCGCAT
>JBJECV010000247.1:0-3895 GCA_051871435.1 Sodaliphilus sp.
GGGCGCCAGCCCTCACATCCCCGCCGCACGACTTTTTTCTCCGTTTCATGCCACTAATGCAAACGACTTTTTTTGTTCGTTTCATGCCACAAAAGCTCACAAAGGAAAGCAAACGTATTCAAAGCTTCCTTAAAAGAAAGAACCGTGTGCCCGGCACGGCTCTTACATTGAAGCATACTGCAATTGGATTATTTTTGCTATCTTTGTGGTTTGATACAAAACATTAAATGATTTTAGATATGACGGTGAAGGTAGATGATATGGTGCGCTTTCTGAATGATGTGGGAGGCGGCCGCGTGGTGAGATTGGAAGGCAACTTAGTGATTGTGGAAGATGAGGACGGCTTTGAACGCCCTGTGCAAGCGCGCGAAGTGGTGGTGGTGGGTCAAGCCGGCACCAAAGCGAGCGCCTACGAACGCCCGCTGAAGTTTTCCTCGAAATTGGTGGAACCCGACGTTCCGGCACCGAAAGCTGCCGCCCCGGCTCCGATAGAGGTGATTGAAACCGAAGATGGCGAGGTGCTCAATGTGGTGCTTGCTTTTCAGCCCAAAGAAATCAAGCATCTCAACACCACCACATTCTACGCCATTTTGGTGAACGATAGCAACTATTTTTTTCAAGTGGCTTATATGAGCCGACGCGACGATGACTCTGCTTGGCACACGCGCTACACCGGCTTGGTGGAACCCAATATGCAGGTGGATTTGGAGGAATTCGGGCACAACGACCTCAACGACATTGAACACATCGCCATCCAATACATTGCTTTTAAGCAAGATAAGGGTTTCAGACTTAAAAATCCGGCATTGGTGGAGCAGAAATTAGATTTAACCAAATTCTATAAGTTGCACAGTTTTCACGAAAGCGAATATTTTGATGAGCCGGTGATTTCGATTCCTATCACTCGCAACGATTTGCCGGCGCGCCAGCTACATATCGATAGCAGCGCTTTGGAACGCGCTATGAAGGAAAAACGCGCTACCGACCGACCGCAGCAACGCCGCGTGGAGCGCCATACGAAGAAGAAAAATGATATTATTGTGCAAGATTTGCACATTGCCGAACTGCTCGACAATTTGAGCGGACTGAGCCATACCGACATGCTGAATGTGCAATTGGATAAATTCCGCGAGGTGATTGAAGCCAACAAACGGAAAATCGGGCAGAAAATCGTGTTTATCCACGGTAAGGGCGAGGGAGTGCTCCGCCGCGCATTGCTCAACGAGCTGAAGAAAAAATGGCCGCAATTCGATGTGCAAGACGCCTCTTTCCAAGAATACGGCTTCGGCGCCACCCAAATCACGATAAGGCAAGGGAGAGATAATTCATAATTCATAATGCATAATTCATAATGCACAATGCTTAATTAATTCATAATGCATAATTCATAATTAATGCATAATTGGAGATTGGGGGGATAAAAATTGGGGGAGGCAAAATAAAATGGGCGGTTTTACGTTCACTTAGTGAACGCTCAAGCGTTCCGATTTAATTAATGATATGAAAAAGTTAGAATTACTATATCATCAATGGCGGGCACTTCAGCCACTATCTGCAAGAAAGCAATATTTGCTAAGCCAACGCTTTACTGTGGATTACAACTTCAATAGCAACCATATTGAAGGCAATACGCTCACCTACGGGCAGACGGAATTATTGCTACTATTAGGAAAGGTGAGCGGTGAGGGCGATTTGAAAGATTTTGCCGATATGAAAGCGAGTCAGGTGAGTTTTGAAATGATGCGAGAATCGGTCAATTTGAAAGACACGCCCTTGAGTCAGAATTTTATTCGCCAGCTCCATAAGGTGTTGCTTCGTGAAGATTACACGGTGTATCGCACCTTACCCACCGGTGTGCAGACCGGCTTTGTGATTCATGCCGGACAATATAAAACACGCCCTAATAGTGTGATTACTCGCTATGGCGACCGTTTTGAATACGCATCACCGGAAGAAACATCGGCACTGATGACCGACCTTGTGGATTGGTACAACAAAGCGGAACAGTCGGGCGAATATTCGCCGGTGGAACTTGCCACACTATTCCACTACCGCTATATCAGAATACATCCGTTTGAAGATGGCAATGGCCGCATCGCTCGCATGCTCGTTAACTATATTTTGGCACGACACGATTGGCCGATGATAGTGGTGAGAACGAGAAATAAGCAAAAATATATCGAGGCATTACATCAAAGCGACCTGAAAGTAGGAAATAATCCTTCGGAAGGGGCACATGCTTCATTGGCTCAAATCGGAGCGTTCGTTAGCTATTTTACCAAACTGGTGGAGAGCGAATTAAAATATAATATTGAGTTTGCTACCGAAACATCGCCAAATGTTTGGTGGTATGATGGGCAAAAGGTAGTATTTCGTAGCCCATCGTCAGCATTGATACTAAGTGCTATTGACAGCGCCCCGAATATTACCATCGACGAAATTGCCGAAAAAGTGGGTATTGTTCCAAGAGCTGTAAAAAAGCAGCTGAGCAGTATGACTGAGAAAGGCTATATCCAACGTAGAGATGTGGATAAAAGTTGGTATGTGTTTGCAACACAATCGGTTTAGATTTAATGCATAATTCATAATGCACAATGCATATAATTAATGCATAATGCTTAATTAATTCATAACTCAAGTTTCGGAAGTAAAATATGGGGGGAAGATTGTTATCACTGCTTAGCTCATCGCATGCCAATCACATTCGTCTTAACTTCTTGAATAGCCGTTAGCTGTTTAGTGGTAGGAGGCAAAAAGACATTCGTCTTAACTTCTTTAACTTCTTAACTTCTTAACTTCCAAATATTAACACTTGCGAAACTTGAGTTCATAATTCATAATTGGGGATTTTGAGGATATGATTATTTGGTTTTCGGGAACGGGAAATAGTAGATGGGTGGCAGAGCGGTTGGCTTTGCTGCTCAATGAGCGAATGATGTCGGCGGCAGAGGCGCTGACCACTCGCCCGGAAGATTTGTGCATCACACTTTCGCCCGGTGAAAGGTTGGGCTTTGTGTTTCCCACCTATTCGTGGGGTCCTGCCACGGTGATAACCGAGGTGATTCAAAAAATGGAACTTTCGCGCCGGCCCGACTATTGCTTTATGGTGACCACTTGCGGCGACGACGTGGGGCTTGAAGTGGAACTCATGCAGCAGGAATTGATGCGCAAAGGGGTGACGCTCAATAGCGCTTTTTCGGTGACAATGCCCAACAACTACATCAATATGAAGGGCTTCGACGTGGACCCGGATATCGTAAGGGAAGAAAAACTGCATGCCGCACCCAAACGCGTGGAGCAAGTGGCTATCAACATAGCCGAGGGCCGCAATGTGGTGGATGTGGTGAAGGGTAAATGGGCATGGGTAAAGAGCAAGGTAATTCGTCCGTGGTTTGTGCGAAATGCTATGAGCGACAAGCGTTTTCGCATGATGAGCGAAGCCTGCACCCGGTGCGGGGCGTGCGAAAAGAATTGCCCAATGCACAACATTTCCCTCACCGATGGCACGCCTACGTGGAACGGGCGCTGCGCTATGTGCCTCAATTGCTTGCACCGCTGCCCCACCCGAGCCATCCAATACGGCAATGCCACGAACAACAAAGGAAGATACTTTTTCAGAAGTTAAAGAAGTTTTTTTTACAGAAGTTAAAGAAGTTAAGAAGTTAAGACGATAGTTTTTTTTTTTGGGGGGGGTGATTCCACCCACCAGACATGCCTCCGGCATGTAATGGGTGCAAACCGTTAAGTCACAGCCACTTTCACACCTGCTGTAGGGACGCAATACTTTCCGTCCGCCCCACAAATCAACCGCCGCTGTTCCAGTGTTCCAGCTGTTTTAAGCCATAATTCAGCTATTATTCCACGTAATATTTAAGTGGCTTGGCGTTTTTTTTTG
>JBJECV010000248.1:0-16978 GCA_051871435.1 Sodaliphilus sp.
CCATGCCATGGGTAACTCGATGGGAAATATGAAGGAGTATATGGATGTTATCTATAGTGATTCATCTATAGCTGGTGCTGCCATTTGGGATTGGGTTGACCAAGGACTTGCCAAACCAAAGGACGGCAGTAAGATGCGCTTGTCAAGTAGTCTCGAACTGCAAGACGACGAGTTCTGGGCATACGGTGGTGACTTCGGCGACAAACCCAATGACGGCAACTTCTGCATTAATGGACTCGTGGCTCCCGACCGCAAGCCAAATCCCCATTACTATGTGGTGAAATATGCCTACCAGCCTATACATTTCTCTATGAGTGAAGGCAGGATAGTAAAGCGTAGCATGGATCCGATGGTCGATATTTCGGATTATGACTATGCCACAGACACTACTTTAGTGGATGGAGAGAAGATAATTACGGTGAAGGCTATGCTGAAAGATGACACGTCATGGGCAAAGAAAGGTTTTGTCGTTGCTTCAGAGCAGTTTGTCATCGAACCTTATTGTTTCCCAGAACTAACAGCCTCTTCGTGCAAAGCTCCTAAGGTGAGGAAAAAGTCTGGCTACGAGGTGATGACAGAGAAAGGCTCTGTGGTGATTGATTCCAAAGGGGCTATCACAGAAATAAACGTCAATGGACGCAACATCCTCAAGGCTCCGCTTGAACCGTATTTCTGGAAGCCAGAGAATGACAACCAGCGGGCAGCAGGCTTTGCCAAGCGCGTGGCTCCATGGAGGAAATCTGGCGAAGACCGCCAACTGAAATCCCTCAAGGTTTCCTCTTCCAAAGGCATCACCACTATAAAGTGTGAATATACATTGCCTGTTGGGGCAGACTACGAATTATGTTATAGCATTAACTCCGCAGGAGATATAAAGGTGGATGCAGACTATCTTCCTACACAGACCGGCATTCCGTTGATACCTAAGTTTGGAATGAGAATGCGCCTGACACCCGATTTCGACTATGTGGAGTATTATGGCCGCGGCCCTTGGGAGAACTATCCCGACCGCAAACTGGGATATGACATCGCCCGCTATGCCATGCCGCTCTCTGACTTCCAGGTGGATTATATCCGTCCACAGGATAATGGCAACCGCTGTGACGTGCGTTGGTTGTCGCTGTCTTCAGATGACTGCTCATTGCGCATCCATGGAGGTCAGCCACTCTGCGTTCGTGCATGGAACTATGGTGAGGAAAACCTTAATGTGGCTCACCCATACGAACTGAAGCGAGGAGAGTTTGTTAATCTCAACATCGACCTCAATATTCATGGTGTAGGCGGCGCCGATACATGGGGCAAGCGCACCTTGCCCGAATACACCATCGATGGCAATCTCCACCATCACTATTCGTTTATAATTCAACTTTAATTTACCCTTCGGCCAGTGACTGCTGGTTCACAATAGGCTGTTGCTGGTTGATAAGGTAGCGAGGCACCTCCCCCATTATTGCAGGGACTCATGCAAAAACTTCCCCCAGCCCCACCAAAAGGGGAGCTGGGGGGATTGCTATCAGCAAGCAGAATTAGCACAACAATAGAGTAATGTCCTCTTTTTTCAATATCAAAGAAAAAGAATTAGCCGAATTTGTACCAAGAGAGGGATAGTTATCGATTGTATCGAAGTAGGCCAAGAAGGCCAAATGACCATTTGGCCTATCAAAATAAGAATTCCCATAAATACTACATTTTTCTATTTTTTTTATTATCTTTGGACACTTGGCCATTTGGCCTTCTTGGCCTACTTCTTTGTCATTTTCGTTCGTTGTCCTCAGTTCTGTTTTCCATTTTCTTGTCATTTCACCGATGCATACGCTTAAAACACTTGCTATTTTGTAATAAGTATTCAAAATAAAAAGAAAAGGTGAACTTAGTTTGCATGTTCGTTCGTAGGTTGACTTACGGACGGAAAAGTCTAAACCATGGGTTTGCATAACGTAAACCATGGGTTTTCATAGTCTAAAACGGCGTTTTTTAATCGTAAAACGTGGGTTTTCGTAGTCTAAAACGTGGGTTTTCTGGTCCTAAAGTGGCGGTTTTCATAGCCTAAACCGTGGGTTATGTGAGAACTTGTGCTACCTCGCACAATTCTCTGTACCATTCTTCTCCGAAGCGGCGCACCAGCGGTCCTTGCAAAAAACGGTATACGGGCAGGCCGAGCTGGCGTCCCTTCTCTACGGCTGGCTTGCATACGCTCCAGCGGTCGTAGTTGAGTCCTGTCAGTCCACCGGGGAACTGCTTTTCCCTGATGGGGTAGAGGGCGCAGGAGATGGGCTTCACAAATGGTGACTTGCCGTTGCGGTGGGCACGTTCGAGCGAACATAGGCAACAGCCGTTACCGTCGTAGCAGGTAAACACGCAGTCCTTGCCGTTGACGATGCTGGTGACCAGCTCGCCGTCGCGGTCGGTATACGCCACGCCCTGCTTGTCTACAACAGCCTGTGCTGTTGCGCTCATGTCGTTCCATACGGTGTCGAGAGAGTCCTCGATGGCTGCTATCTCGTCGAGTGTTACCGGGGCGCCGGCATCTCCCTCAACGCAGCATTGTCCCTTGCACTGGTCAAGGTCACAGCAGAACTGTTCGGTAATGATATCGGGTGAGACGAGAACGTCACCCACCTGGATGATGTGGAGTTTCTGAGTGCTCATTGTTAGTTGTTGTTACCACTCTATTGGTGCTATTCCGTATTGTGCCAGATAAGTGTTGCAGCGCGAGAAATGACGGTTGCCGAACCATCCGCCGCGGTTTGCGGAGAGTGGTGACGGATGGGCGCATTCCAGTACGAGGTGCTTAGTCTTGTCTATGAGGTATGACTTGCTGCGTGCAAATCCTCCCCAGAGCATGAATACCAGGTGGTCGCGGTTGTCGCTCAACGACTTTATGGCTGCATCGGTGAATGTCGTCCACCCAAGTCGCTGATGGCTGTTGGCCATGTGTGCCCTTACCGTTAGTGTGGCGTTGAGGAGCAGTACACCCTGCATGGCCCAACGCGTAAGGTCGCCTGTTCGGGCAGCAGGCTTGCCGAGGTCTGATTCTATCTCCCTGAAGATGTTTATCAGCGAGGGGGGTGGCGTTATGCCCTCCGGTACGGAGAAGCTCAGTCCCATGGCTTGTCCTGGCTCGTGGTAGGGGTCTTGTCCAATGATGACCACTTTCACCTTGTCGAAAGGACAGAGGTTGAAGGCATTGAATATCTTGCCGCCAGGCGGGTAGCACTGGTAGTTGCGGTATTCTTCCCTTACCTGCTCGGTGAGGCTTGCGAAATAGGGCTTCTCAAACTCGGCTGCCAGATGGTGAAGCCAGCTGTCTTCTATTTTAATCATATTCTTTAGTTGACGAGTAAACAAGCGGACGAGTAGACAAGTTAAATGTTTACTTGCCTACTCGTCTGTTTATTTACGAAAATGTCAATCAACGATAAGGTTCTCGCCAGTCATGTCGGCAGGCTGCTCCAGTCCCATGATGTGGAGGATGGAGGGAGCCACGTCGGCCAGACGTCCGTCCTTGACAGTAGCCGAGTTGTTGTCGGTTACATAGATGAATGGTACGGGGTTGAGCGAGTGTGCGGTATTTGGTGTGCCGTCCTCATTGATGGCGTTGTCGGCATTTCCGTGGTCAGCAATGATGATGGCCTCGTAGTCGTTTGCCTTTGCTGCCTCTATGACCTCGCGCACGCAGTTGTCAACGGCGTGTACGGCTTTTGCTATGGCGTTGTAGACACCCGTGTGTCCCACCATGTCACCGTTGGCGAAGTTGACGACGATGAAGTCGTATTCCTGTGTGTTGATGGCTCCGACGAGCTTGTCCTTCACCTCGTATGCCGACATCTCCGGCTTCAGGTCGTAGGTGGCAACCTTCGGTGATGGTACCAGTATGCGGTCCTCGCCCTCGTATGGAGCCTCGCGGCCACCGTTGAAGAAGAACGTTACGTGGGCATATTTCTCAGTCTCGGCGGTGTGCAGCTGCTTCTTGCCCTGGGCAGAGAGGTATTCACCAAGAGTGTTGGTGACGTTCTCTTTTGGGAAGAGGATGCTGACGCCAGTGAAGTTGGCATCGTATGGAGTCATGCAGTAGTACTGTATGCCTGGGATAGTTGCCATTCCCTCCTCGGGCATGTCCTGCTGTGTGAGCACCTGTGTGAGCTCCTTTGCACGGTCGTTGCGGTAGTTGATGAATATCACTACGTCGCCCTCGCCAATGGTACCGTCAACGGTAGAGTTGCTGATGGCCTTTACGAACTCGTCGGTAACCCCCTCGTCATAGCTTTCCTGCATGGCCTGTACCATGTCGGCAGCTTTCTTGCCCTCGCCCTTTACGAGCAGGTCGTAAGCCTCCTTTACACGGTTCCAGCGCTTGTCGCGGTCCATGGCATAGAAACGTCCGATGATGCTGGCAATGTGTGCGCCGTTGTCATCGCAGCACTTCTGTACGTCCTCGATGAATCCCTTTCCGCTCTTCGGGTCGGTGTCGCGGCCGTCCATGAAGCAGTGTACGAATACTTTGTCAAGGCCATATTCCTTGCCTATCTCGATGAGTTTGAAGAGGTGGTCGAGCGATGAGTGTACGCCACCTGTAGAGGTCAGGCCCATGAGGTGGAGCTTCTTGCCGTTGTCACGTGCGTAGCTGTAAGCCTTCACAATCTCCGGGTTCTTGAGGATGTCGCCGCTCTTGCAAGCCTTGTTAATCTTCACGAGGTCCTGATAGACAATGCGTCCGGCACCGATGTTGAGGTGTCCAACCTCCGAGTTGCCCATCTGGCCGTCTGGAAGACCTACGTCCTCGCCAGAGGTCTGGAGAGTAGAGTGAGCCGAAACGGCGTTCAGATAATCAAGAAATGGTGTGGGGGTATTGTAGATGACATCACCCTTACCGTGCTGACCGATTCCCCATCCGTCGAGAATCATCAATAAAGCTTTTTTTGCCATAGTGTGAGTATTTTAAAAATTGGTTCTTGTTCTTCTTTGGTTTTATGGTTGCAAAATTACGATAAATCAGCCAAAATAAAAAATAAAATTAGGAGAAAAGTGAGACGAGTAGACAAGTAATCGAGTTACTCCTCTTGCTTGCCACTCTCGTCCGTTGTCTTGTCCTCTATAAACAGGGAGTCGTCCATCTGCGAAAGTGTTTTCTTCTTCTTGTTCTCCTTTGCGCCAGCCTTGATGAGGTTTCTTGCGGCTGTGATGATGCTTGGCCCGCTCTCGGCAGTGGTTATTTTCAGCTTGGTCATTTTCTTTATGGTGTCGTTCATGCTCTGCTCCACGTCAATGAACCTCATGCCGAAGTCCTGCACCCTTTCCACTATTGTGTTTGCCGCGTCTATCATGGCTTGCTGGTTGGTGAGCTGTCTTACCTGCGTCCACATCATCTCCAGAACCCTGAGGTTCATGTACATGGTCTGCGGGCCGAGTATCATCACTCCCTGGTCGTAAGCCTCGCGCCACAGCGTCGGGTCGTTGAGTAGAGCAAGATTCAGGGCACCCTCTATGGGCACGTACATTATGGCAAAGTTAAGGCGGTTGCATCCTTCAGGCAGGTATCGGGTATATTCCTTCCTTGCCAGCCTCTTCACCTGTGCCCTTACGCTCTCGATGTGGGCTTTGAGGAAGGATGATTTCTCTGGCGTGCCGTCTTCTGCGTTCATGTATCGCTCATAGTCCGTTAGCGACATCTTGGAGTCTACGACCACATGCCTGTTGTTGGGGAAGTGAAGTATGAAGTCGGGGATTAGTCCTTTGCCGTCATCGCCCTTGGCAGAGCGTCCTGCATTGTCCCTTAGGGTGGCCTGGGTGTCGAACTGCTCGCCCTCCTTCAGCTCAAGGTCCTCAAGCAGCTGCCTTAGTTTCAGCTCGCCGAAGTTTCCCTGCACCTTCACTTCTCCTGTCAGTGCCCTGGTAAGCCTGTCGGCGGTCTGTCCTAGAGACTCGCTCTGCTTCATGTTCTGCTTTATGGTCTCGTCGAGCCTTGTCAGTGCTTCCTTCTGCTGCTCCTTGGTCATGTTGAGTGCAGCCTGCATGTCTTGCAGGCTCTTCTGCAGCGGGTCGATGATTTTCGATACCTGCTCGCGGTTGCGCTCTCCCAGCTCGTCCTGCCTTGCCTTGAGCACGGTCTCCGACGTGGTTTTCATCTGCTCCCTTATGAGCACCATCTGGTCTTCCACTTGCTTGCGGTTCATTTCCTTCAGGGTGTTGAGCTGCTGGTTGGCGTTGCCAATGGCCTGTTCCAGCTGCTTGTCGTATGTAGCCTTAAGGTCTGCCGTCTGCTGCTGGTATGTCTCTTTGATATCCGCTATCTGCTTTTCGAGGTTCTCCTTCTGTTTCTCTGTATCCTCTTTCATTTTCGATATGGTGTCCTCGTGCTGCCTTAGCTGAAGTTCCATGAGTTTGTTGGCGTTCTCAACGTTGGCTTTCTGCACGTCCCTTTGGGCCGTGAGGTTTCTTATCTCCTCGGTCTGCTGCCTGATGAGGTTCTCACGCTCGTTGCTCTGTTCAGTCAGGCTTTTCAGCTTGTCGCTGAGCAGGTTTGTCTCATTCTCGTTTTTCCGTGCTTCGAGTTTCTTTCCCAGGATGAAGGCCGCCAGTGACATGACTGCGATGCCTAATACGGTGATGATGGTGTCCATAGTGTCCTTTGGTTGATTGACTTAGTAGTGTGACTATGCAAAAAAAAGAGGGGTTACCCATGTAACTCCTCTTTATGCGCTTCAAGATGGGCTTGAACCAACGACCCCCTGATTAACAGTCAGGTGCTCTAACCAACTGAGCTATTGAAGCAATCCTGATTAGTTTTCAAAAAGCGCTTCAAGATGGGCTTGAACCAACGACCCCCTGATTAACAGTCAGGTGCTCTAACCAACTGAGCTATTGAAGCAGTTGCAAACTCCCGAAAAACCGGTCTTCCCGAGAATTGCGATGCAAAAGTAGTTTCATTTTTTGAATTATGCAATATTTTTTGAAAAAACTTATCAAAAAAATCGCACTTTAGGCATTTTTCGCACATTTCATCCCCGTTATATCGGCAATAAGTAGTATTTTCGCAGAATAATTCTATGCACTAAGCCTCCTCAATAAAGATGATGACCCGAGCACTTGCAGAACAACGACTACAGGATATTTTTGGTATCGCCCGCTTCTACGATGAGCAGTGGGATGCCATTCGTAGGCTTTTGAAGGGCGAACGAGTGCTGATGATTCAGCGCACGGGGTTTGGGAAATCGCTGTGCTACCAGTTTCCCGCCACACAATTTCCGGGTATCACCATCATTTTTTCGCCTTTGATTGCGCTGATGCGCGACCAAGTGAATGCACTCCGGCGCAAGGGTATCGCTGCCGGCTATATCAATTCGGAGCAAACTCCCGAAATGAATGAAGCCACCATAGAAGCCGCCTTGCAAGGCAAATTGAAAATTCTATACATCGCTCCGGAGCGCCAGGAAAATGTGGCGTGGCAACAGGCGGTGCTGCAAATGAATATTTCGATGGTGGTGATTGATGAAGCGCACACCATCTCCACATGGGGACACGATTTTCGCCCGGCATTTCGCCGCATTATCGATTTGGTGAAACTCTTGCCCGAGCATTGCCCGGTGCTTGCCACCACTGCCACCGCCACTCGCCGTGTGCAGCGCGATATTGAGCAGCAAATTGGCGGCAATTTGCTCACTATCCGAGGCTCGTTGGCTCGCTCGAATTTCCACCTTTATGTGGTGAGCGTGAAATCGGAAGAAGAAAAAATGGTGTGGCTCGCCGACCGGCTTCCTCATATGGAAGGCACCGGCATCGTGTATGTGGGCACCCGGGTGAACACCGAACTCTACTCTAAGTGGCTGCAATATGCAGGCATCGATGCCACAGAATATAATGCACGCTTTGATGCCGACACTCGAATGGCGGTGGAGAAGGGCTTGATGGAGAATCGATGGAAGTGCATCGTGTCGACCAACGCTTTGGGTATGGGCATCGACAAACCCGACATTCGCTTTGTGATTCACACCCAAATCCCGGTTTCGCTCATTCATTACTACCAAGAAATTGGTAGAGCCGGACGCGATGGCAAGCCCACCACCATTATTTTATTCTATAACGAAAGTGTGGACCCCATCTCAGGCAAGGAAGTGGATATGAAATTGCCCATCTCTTTTATAGAGGGCGCTCGGCCTGCGGAAGAAAAATATCGAAGAATTATCCGGCTGCTTGGTAGCGAACCGCTCTCCGAAAAGGGGATGATGCTCAAATCGAACCTTAAGCAAACGCAAGTGAGGGTGATTAAATCCGACCTCATTGAGCAGAAGGTGATTCGTGAGGTGATGGATGGAAAGCGGAAGGTGTATGAATTGGTGTCGCTCACGGCGCCGGAGCGTTTCGACTATTCTTTGTTTGAACGCGTGAAAGCATTGAAATACAAAGAACTGGATGCGATGGTGGATTATGTGCACACCGATAGGCCCCGAATGAAGTATTTGTGCCGATGCTTGGATAGCGAAGAAGATGCTCCGGCGGGAAATTGCGACAACACCAATCTTCCCAAACTTAGCCCGAGGAGTAGTCTTGCCACAGAGGCGAAACTTCAAGCGTTTAAGGAAAGGCTCTTTCCGGAACTTGCGGTGGCGGAACACGTGCACAAGAGTGTGCCGGTCGACGGCGTGAAATCAAGTCTTTCGATGAAATTTCTACGTCCGAACCTGATTGAAGTGAAAAAAAACGCTGTGGTGGTGGGTCGTGAAGAAAATATTTGTAATTTTGCTTCCGTGCTTAGCCCGGAGGAATGTGCGCTCTTGGCAGATTTGGAAGAAAATTGGCGCGAGAAGAAATCGCACATCACCAATGGCGTGGCAGCATCATACTATGGCGAATCGATTGTGGGCGAAGCCATTCACCGCTGCAAATATCAAAATGGCGGCGACTTCCCCCTCTTTTTGCTCACGCGCACCCTGAAAGCGTATTACAATTCGTTTGCAGGGGTCAAGTTCGACAGGGTGATGTACGTGCCCCCTACCAAATCGGGGGATTTGGTGAAAAATTTTGCTGAGAAATTTGCGCAGGCTATTGGGGTGCCCATCCATCATGGCATCATTAAAAAGAATGCTACGCAAGAACAAAAAATATTTCAAAACAGTGCAAGCAAGCGGGAGAATGTGAAGGACGCATTCGGTGTGAGCACCGATGTGAGCGGACTGAATATTTTGCTCATTGATGATGTGAGCGACAGTGGCGCCACATTGAAAGAAATAGGGCTGATGCTTACTCAAAACGGTGCAAAATGGATTTGCCCGATTGTGATTGCAAAAACTGTGGGAGGAACCGACTAATGACGAATAAACTAACATACTGGACTGCTTTAGCCACTATGCAAGGCGTGTGGCAAACGCGACGAATGGACCTTTTTTGCAACTGCTACACTGCCGACAAATGTGATGCCGACGAGGTGATTGTGCGCTTGTTTGAAGACGCGGAAATGCAAGCGGAAGTGGGAATGACGCCCGACGAGCAAGCTGTGTTCAATCAAACCGGCAAGCAAATGGTGAATATCGCTTTCCTTACGGAATCTCTGCTCAATCAGGGCTACAATATTGTGCCCGTGGTGAGCGCGGAATATCCTCAATTGCTAAAAACCAATATGAAGCGCAATGCCCCTTTGGCACTTTTCACCAAGGGTAACCTTCATTTATTTAATGAAGACTCCATCGCGATAGTGGGCTCGAGAAATGCCGATAGCACCTCGTTGCGCTTCACCGATAATGTGGCTCAAAAGGCAGTGAGCGAAGGAAAAGTGGTGGTGAGCGGCGGCGCTAAAGGTGTGGACAGCAAAGCACTCGCCTCGGCTATAGAACACGACGGGAAAGCGATAGTGGTGATTCCGCAGGGCATCACCACCTACGGGAAAGGCATGCGCGAGATGTATCAACATATACTTGATGGCAGAGTGCTGGTGATGAGCCAATTCCACCCGAATGCACCGTGGAGTGTGCCCAATGCTATGATGCGCAACAGCATCATCTACGCTTTGGCCCACGAAACCTACGTGGCGGAAAGCGACAGCCACGGCGGCACCTGGAGCGGCGCTACCGAAGCACTGCGATGCCGGCGCAAAGTGTATGTGCGCTGGCCTGAAGCGGGCGAGCAGAATGCCAACATTCTTTTGGCGAAAAAGGGCGCCATTCCGGTGGATATGCTCGGCAATGTGAAAGCGGTGGACCGCGAGGATTTGCTCACCCCGGAAGAAAAAGAGCTGAAGCAAGTGGAGGCTGAAGTAAAAACATTGCTCAAACAAGGGCAGAAAAGCATCAAGGAAATTTGCACGGGTATCCACGTGGCATGGGGCGAAGCAAAAGTAACGAAGTGGCTGAAATCGCAGGAATATATCTGCACTGAGAAAAAAGGCAATCGCAGAGTGTATTTTATGAAAGACAAAACCACCAAACAGGGAACTATCGATTTTTAAAGTAGTAACATGAAGAAATATTTGAAAATTTTGCCTATTGCCACGCTCGTGGCTGTGTTTGCGGCACCGATGGCATTGGGCGATTCGCAAGAAAAAAAAGGTAGCACCGAAGCGGAAGTGATGCAGCAACTCGATGTGCTCAATTCGGTGGTGAAGGAGTTGACCACCTTCTATGTCGACACGCTGGATGCAAAAAAACACGTGCAAACCGCCATCAAAGCTATGCTGGAAGATATTGACCCCTACACGGAATTTATTTCCGAAGAGGAACAAAACGATTTTTTGGCGCTTTCCACCGGTGAATACGGCGGAATCGGGTCGTATATCACCCAACTGAAAACCGGCGGGGTGGTGATTTCCGGTCCCTACGAGGATAGCCCGGCGGCGCGCGCAGGGCTTAAAAGCGGCGACCGGATTTTGATGATTGACAACGACAGCGTGGCAAAGTGCACCAGCGATGAGGTGAGCAAGCGGCTGAAGGGACAAGCCAGCACCCGGCTTTCCATCACGGTGTGCCGGCCCTACGTGGCAGATAGCATCCTCACCTTCAACTTGATTCGCGAAAAAATCAAACTCAACCCCATCACCTACTATGGTGTTACGCCCGACAGCGTGGGCTATATTGCGCTCAACACCTACAACGAGCATTCGGCTACGGGCGTGAAGAAAGCGCTGATGGAATTTAAAGCGCACCCGCACCTGAAAGGCGTGGTGCTCGACTTGCGCAACAATGGCGGCGGATTGGTGGATGAAGCCATCAAAATATTGGGCTTCTTCTTGCCCAAAGGCACCGAAGTGCTTACCACCAAAGGACGCACCACCCAGCAATTGCGTGTGTATAAAACCTCCGAAGCACCCATTATGCCCGATATACCCTTGGTGGTGCTCATCAACGACGGTTCGGCGTCGGCAAGCGAAATCACTGTGGGTGCGCTGCAAGACCTCGACCGCGCCGTGGTGATAGGGCAACGCTCATTTGGCAAAGGGTTGGTGCAAACCACCCGACCTATCGGGTTCAACAATTTGCTCAAACTCACCATAGCCAAATACTACATCCCCAGCGGACGATTGATACAGGAGATCGACTACAGCAAGCACAATGCCGACGGCACCAGCCGGAAGCCCGACAGCCTGTGCCAGGTGTTCCACACCGCCGGCGGAAGAGAAGTGCGCGATGGCGGCGGCATCACACCCGACATCAAAGTGAAAGAAGACTCCATCAATCGCTTAGTGTATAAAATTGTGCAAGACCGATGGGACTTTGATTTTGCCACCAAATATGCTGCCGAGCATCCCAAGATTCCTTCGCCGTCGGAATTTGAGATAACCGACGAAATATTCGATGAATTCAAGCATTTTCTCAATCCGGAGAAGTTTGAATACGACAAAGTGTGCGAAATCGGTGTGTCGCTCTTGCGGAAAACAGCCGAATCGGAAGGCTATATGACCGATTCGGTGAAAACGGAATTCGACCGATTGGAACAGCTGCTCAAGCACGACTTAAATCGCGACCTCGACCGCAATCGGGCGCAAATCAGCACCTATTTGGCGAGCGAAATTTTGAACCGATACTACTATACTGCCGGCGTAACGGAAAATCTGCTCAAAACGTGCAAATGTATGGCAGAAGCCGTGAGGGTGCTCTCCACACCGGGTGAATACGATAAGATTTTGCATCCCAAACAAAAACGAAAATAAGAGCTACTGTGGTAGATATAAAAGAATTATGTAAGGAGTTCAACACCAAAGCGCGATGCGATGCTTTGAAAAAGATACTCAGTGCCAAGCGCAATCAAGTGGTGGCCATCGACGGATTGGCAGGTTCGGCGGCAGCGATGCTATTTTCGCAGTTGCCCAAACAAGCGTCGCCCTATCTGCTCATTGCCAACGATGCCGATGAGGCTGGCTACCTGTACCACGACCTTTGCCAAATCAACGGCGAGACTTCCACCCTCATTTTTCCCTCCGGCTATAAGCGCGACATTAAATACGGTCAGCCTGATGCGC
This sequence comes from Sodaliphilus sp., assembly GCA_051871435.1. Classification (GTDB taxonomy): domain Bacteria; phylum Bacteroidota; class Bacteroidia; order Bacteroidales; family Muribaculaceae; genus Sodaliphilus. The sequence continues at coordinate 12,446 of JBJECV010000248.1, forward strand.
CGAGCGAAATATTGCGCACCGAAGTGCTCAACCAATGGTACGCCAACCCGCAATTGCGCCACGTGGTGACCTACCCCGAAGCGCTTGCCGAGAAGGTGGTAGCAAAGGAAATCATCGATGAAACCACCATATCGCTCACCGTGGGTGAGGAAGTAGACCTGATAAAGGTGGGCAATCGACTGCGCGAATTCGACTTCCGGATGGTGGACTATGTGTACGAGCCCGGGCAATTCGCCATTCGCGGTTCCATCCTCGATGTGTATTCCTATAGCAACGAATTGCCCTACCGCATTGACTTTTTCGGCGATGAAATCGACAGTATTCGCACCTTTAATGTGGAAACGCAGCTCAGCATCGAGCGCCTGCAAAGCATCTCTTTGATTAACAATAATGCCGAAGCCGCCAACCGTGGCACCTCGCTGCTGAAATACATTCAGCCCTCCACATGGCTCCTTTGTCACAATGCCGAGTGGCTCCGGCAGCGCGTGAAAGCCATTTCGGAAGAAAGCCTGTCGGCGAGCGCACTCATTGCCGAAGAATGTGATGCCCACGCCATGGAGAAAATTGTGGATTCTGCCCATTTCATCGAAGAATTTGAGCATTTTCGCCGTGTGGACTACCACAACGGCGAAAGCCGTGAAGTCTGCGACGCCCGCCTCACCCTTCAGTGCACCCCACAAGGCATCTATCACAAGAATTTCAACCTTATCAGTCAATCGTTTCACGACTTCCTGAACAAAGGCTACCGACTTTATATCCTCAGCGACAGCGAAAAACAGATAGCTCGCCTGCGCGTAATATTCGACGACCGCAACGACGACATCCCCTTCATTGCCGTAAATCGCACCGTGCATGAGGGGTTTGTGGACGATGAGATGCGCATTTGCGTATTCACCGATCACCAGATATTCGACCGATTCCACCGCTATAGCCTCAAGAGCGAGCGTGCACGCTCCGGCAAACTCGCCCTATCGCTCAAAGAACTCAACCAAATAGAAGTGGGCGACTACATCGTGCACGAAGACCACGGCATCGGAAAATTCGGCGGATTGGTGCGCACTCGCGCAAACGGCACCATGCAAGAAATGATTAAACTCATTTACTTGAATGGCGACATCATATTCTGCTCCATTCATGCCCTCCACAAACTCTCCAAATACCGCGGGAAGGAAGGCGTGGAGCCCAAACTTAGCAAACTCGGTGGCGGGGCTTGGAACAAAATCAAAAATCGCACCAAAGGCAAACTCAAAGACATAGCCCGCGATTTGATAAAACTCTATGCCCAACGCCGCGAGACAGAGGGATTTGCCTTCTCGCCCGACAGCTATTTGCAGCAAGAATTGGAGGCATCGTTCATCTATGAAGACACCCCCGACCAATTGAAAGCCACGCAAGCGGTGAAAGCCGATATGGAGCGCAACCGCCCTATGGACCGCTTAGTGTGCGGCGATGTGGGATTCGGCAAAACCGAAGTAGCGATACGTGCCGCCTTCAAAGCTGCCACCGACGGCAAGCAAGTGGCAGTGCTCGTGCCCACCACCGTGTTGGCATTCCAGCATTACCACACCTTCACCGAGCGATTGAAAGACTTCCCTGTGAGAGTTGATTATCTGAGCCGTGCCCGCAAACCCAAAGAAACCAAAGCCCTGCTCGCCGATTTGGCAGAAGGAAAAATCGACATCATTATCGGCACCCACAAACTCATCGGAAAAACCGTAAAATTTCACGATTTAGGCTTGCTCATCGTGGACGAAGAACAGAAATTCGGCGTGAGCGTGAAAGAAAAACTCAAGCAGCTCAAGACCAATGTCGACACCCTCACCATGAGTGCCACGCCCATACCGCGCACCCTGCAATTCTCGCTCATGGGAGCTCGCGACTTGAGCGCCATCAACACCCCGCCACCCAATCGCTACCCCATCCTCACCACAGTGAAGCCCCTCGACGACGACATCGTGAAAGAAGCCATTAATTTTGAATTGGCGCGCAATGGTCAGGTGTTTTTTGTAAACAGCCGCATCAATCAATTGTCGATTCTCGAAAACATGATACACCGCTTAGTGCCTGATGCGCGCGTGGTGGTGGGTCACGGGCAAATGGACCCCGACGAATTGGAAAAACGCATCATCGCCTTCTCCAACCACGACTACGATGTGCTCCTGTCCACCACCATCATAGAAAGCGGTGTGGATATGCCCAACGTGAACACCATCATCATCAATAATGCCCAAAACTACGGGTTGAACGACTTGCACCAACTTCGCGGGCGCGTGGGGCGTAGCCATCGCAAAGCCTTTTGCTACCTCACCATCCCGCCCGAGCGTCCGCTTTCTGCAGTGGCAATGCGCAGGCTGAATGCCATAGAGAGTTTTTCCGACCTCGGTTCCGGCATCCAAATCGCCATGCAAGACCTCGACATTCGCGGCGCCGGCAATTTGCTCGGAGCAGAGCAAAGCGGCTTCATTGCCGACCTTGGCTACGAAACCTACCAAAAGATTTTGAAAGAGGCAGTGCTGGAATTGAAAACAGAGGAATTCGCCGATACTTTCGAAGCACAACAGGCGGAAGAATCGCAGATTTTCGGCAACGAAGCCCGCTATGTGAGCGATTGCACCATCGACACCGACCTCGAACTTCTGTTCCCCGCCACCTACGTGCCGCAAGAAAGCGAACGCATCTCCCTCTATCGCGAACTCGACAATATGGAAAGCGACAGCGAAGTGGAAGAATTTGAAGCCCGGATGCGCGACCGCTTCGGGGCTATTCCCGAAATTGCTGCCGAACTTATCCGCATCGTGCCTATGCGCCGCATTGCTCGTTCGCTTGGTGTGGAAAAAGTGGCGCTCAAGCAAGGGAAACTCTACCTTTACTTTGTGGACAAAAAAAACGAAGCCTACTACAATTCCAACGCCTTCGGACGCTGCATCGCTTACCTGCAAAGCGACCCGCTGCGCTGCAAATTACGCGAAGTGAACGAGCGTTGCAGTTTTCTAATCGACAACGTGCCCACCGTGAGCCAAGCCCTTGCCCTGCTCAAGCACATCACCACCCTCACCCCGGCATAAACCGAGACCATTCGTGCCCCACACCGCCTCACACAGATTTAGGGATTTAGGGATTTTTAAGTCACGAATTTAGCTAATTTAGCTAACGGCTATTTGGGCTTTGTGGCATGAAACAGAGAAAAAAGTCGGCTTCGCCGAAAAAAAACACGGCTGGTGGGGGCTTCGCTGCGGGTTTGCGAGGGATGATGGGAGGGCGGGGCGCTATTGGTGGGATAGCCCCTATAGATTCTATAGCTGCTATAGATCTATACATGGTATGCAATGGGATTGTGGGAATGGGGGCTTTTGGCATTTTAAAAGAAAGAGTTGTGGTGCGTTGCTTTCTTTGCTGTTTATTTCTATGTTATAATTATTTTTATTACCTTTGCACCCGCAAACGAAACATAATATTAACCAAGGTGGAAAAATTTGGCTGCTTGCAACCACTTAAAAAAATGCTAAAACTGCGAATTATCCCTCTCACATTCACAGCCTTATTAGCATTTTTCCGCCATTAAAAATGATGGAAAAATGAATTATTTATTCACGTCTGAATCCGTTTCAGAAGGGCATCCTGATAAGGTTGCCGATCAGATTAGCGACGCTATTCTCGACCAATTTCTTGCTTTCGACCCGCAGTCGAAAGTGGCGTGTGAAACCCTCGTTACCACCGGACAAGTGGTGCTCGCCGGGGAAGTGAAATCGTCCGCCTACATCGATTTGCCCGAAGTGGCGCGCAAGGTGATTGACGGCATTGGCTACAACAAGAGCGAATACCAATTCGATGCCAGTTCGTGTGGTGTGCTCACTGCCATCCATGAGCAGTCGGGCGACATTAACCGCGGAGTGGACCGCGAACAGCGTGCCCAGCAAGGCGCAGGCGACCAAGGCATGATGTTTGGCTACGCTTGCACCGAAACGCCCAGCTATTTGCCGCTCACCCTCGATTTGGCTCATCTGCTGCTCATTAAATTGGCAAAACTCCGCAAGGGCCACGTGCTACCCTATCTGCGTCCCGACGCCAAGAGCCAAGTGACGGTGGAATACGATAGCGACAGCCACCGCCCGGTGCGCGTGCACACCATCGTGATTAGCACACAGCACGATGAATTTGTGGATGCCAAAAAGGAAGGTATCTCTCAAGAAGAAGCCGATAAGCGCATGCAAGAGCGCATCTACCACGATGTGAAAACGGTGCTCCTGCCTATGCTCATTGAATCGCTTCCGGCTGCCACACAAGCACTTTTCGACGACCAATTGATTTTGCTCGTGAACCCCACCGGCAAATTCGTGATTGGCGGTCCTCACGGGGATACCGGACTCACCGGACGCAAAATCATTGTGGACACCTACGGCGGACGCGGCGCACACGGCGGCGGCGCATTCTCGGGTAAAGACCCCAGCAAGGTGGACCGCAGTGCAGCCTACGCCGCGCGCCACATCGCTAAAAATGCGGTGGCTGCCGGCATCGCGAGTGAAATGCTGGTGC
>JBJECV010000249.1:0-3763 GCA_051871435.1 Sodaliphilus sp.
CATGCAAAAGGCAATACATTGTTTTACTTCGACCCTCCCTATCGACCATTGAATGGAACTTCAAATTTTAAGGATTATGCAAAAGAACCCTTCAACGATGAGGAGCAAGTACGTTTAAAGAACTTCTGCGACAAAATTCACAATTCTGGGTTTAAGTTTTTGCTAAGCAATTCTGATAGTAAAGATGAAAATGAAGGAATAAATTTCTTTGAATCTCTTTACGAAAATTATCAAATAGAGCGTGTATGGGCAAAACGAAGTATCAACTCTGTAGCAAATAAAAGAGGCAAACTAACAGAAATTGTAATTCGTAATTATCAGTCAACAAAACAGAATCCCTAAATAAAATCAAAACTATGGCTAAAGATTTTTCGACTTTTATGTCACAATTACAGGAAACGAATCAAACTTTAGATTTTTTCTGTGATTTTGAAAAAATTTCTAATAATGTAGACAATATCAAACTTAGCCTCTGTATGCTTAACAGTCTGATAGGGGCAAGTAACATGCGAGAGGCGGTAGAAATTTTGTGGCAACGTGATAAATCAGCATTTAATGTGATGGATATTCTCATTGCTGTTAGAAGCGAAGGGAGAAAGAAAGTTCTCAATAGACTCGGGCAATGTGTTGTTCTTGATTCTCTTTTTGACTCCGTGGATGGCGTGATGGAATTTCTTAATGACACCGGTCTTGTTAGCATTTTTCAATCAAGAAGAATTAAGGATTTGGTTGACTATGTATTTGGGATAGAAACAGGGCTTGATACAAATGCGCGCAAAAATAGAAGTGGGCATGTAATGGAAAATATGGTAGCCAGTATCTTTGATAAGAATGTAATTAAATATCGACCGGAAATATATTCCAGCGAGTGGCCTCAAATCACAAACGTGCTTGGGGATGATGAAAAGCGTTTTGATTTTGTGGTGGAAACGCCATCAAAAACATATCTTATTGAAGTGAATTTTTATAGTGGAGGCGGTTCCAAATTAAATGAGGTGGCTCGTTCATATTCAGATATCGCACCAAAAATCAATTCTGTTCCCGGCTTTGAATTTGTGTGGATAACCGACGGAGTAGGATGGAAAGCGGCTCGAAATAAGATTCAAGAAGCCTACAGTATCATACCCAGTGTGTATAATTTAACAAGTATAAAAGATTTCATTGAAATAATAAAACATTCATGATTCCTTCATACTATAAATCTCCAAACAACGATTTTACCATTATTCAAGGCGATTGTGTGGAAACTCTGTCAAAGTTTAAATTTGGCTTCGATATGGTATTTGCTGACCCGCCATATTTCCTTTCCGGTGGTGGTATCAGTTATCAGAGTGGTAAAGTGGTGTGTGTGGATAAAGGTGAATGGGACAAGCCAACCTCTCCTGAAGAAATGGATGCCTTTAATTTGAAATGGTTGTCGGCTTGCCGCGACCACATGAAAGACAATGCCACTATTTGGATTTCAGGCACTCATCACAATATTTTTAGTGTTCAGCAGCAGTTGATAAAGTTGGGATTTAAAATCCTCAATGTAATCACTTGGGCGAAAACAAATCCACCACCAAATATTTCTTGCCGATATTTTACATATTCCACAGAGTTTATCATTTGGGCACGGAAATCGCCGAAAAAGCCTCATTATTTTAATTATGATTTAATGAAAGAATTAAATGGCAATAAGCAAATGACAGATGTTTGGCAATTGCCGGCTATAGCAAAATGGGAAAAATCTTGTGGAAAGCACCCCACTCAAAAGCCTCTTGGAATTCTGGCGAGAATCATTCAAGCCAGCACTCAGCCCGGTGCTTGGATTCTTGACCCTTTTAGTGGAAGTGGCACTACAGGGATTGCCGCAAATTTGCTTGGTAGGCGTTATCTTGGCTTAGAAAAGGAAGAAGAATTCTTAGCTATGAGTAAAGCTCGTAGAGAAGAAATAGACAATATCTACATCCGAAGCAATTATATCAACCGTCTTGCTAAAGCCAATGTCATATTACCTCCTTCCGATATTTGGAAGGCGTGTGATGATGATTCTATTTACGGTGTCCCGTGGTTATTTTAAAACAAATAATTCGCTTGCAATTTATTCGTGGTCTTAAACTAATTCTGTGGGAGTGGGATCTGTGTGGGGGCAATCTACTCGTTGGCTTGTTGACTCGTGGACTTGTTGACCCAAAAATTTGTGGTGTGGAGAAAAATTTGTATTTTTGCCTTTGATGATACTTCATAGCATTTCTATCCTGAATTATAAAAACATTGCGGAAGCCACGCTCGCGTTTTCGCCCAAGGTGAATTGCCTTATCGGTAACAACGGAATGGGCAAAACCAACATACTGGATGCCATCTACTATCTGAGTTATTGCAAGAGTAGTAGTGGGCAAATCGACGCTTCGGTGATTACGCATGGCGCCACCGAGATGCTGCTTCAGGGCCGCTACACGCGCCGCGATGCCGACGAGCAGATAGCCATAGGTATGCGCCGCGGCCGGCGGAAGGTGGCGCGCCGCAATGGCAAAGAATATAAGCGACTGAGCCAGCACATCGGGCTGCTGCCCTTGGTGATGGTGTCGCCCTCCGACACCGACCTCATTCGCGGAGGGGGTGAGGAGCGTCGCCGACTGATGGATATGATTATTTCACAGGGCAATGCCGAATATTTGAATGCGATTATTGCCTACGCCAAAGCGCTCGAGCAGCGCAACGCTATGATAAAGAAGGAGTGTCACGACCCCGTGCTCTACGAGGCAGTGGAGCACCCAATGGCGGAAGCCGCAGCCTTTATCCACCGTGCGCGCCGACAGTGGATAGCCGCTTTCGAGCCCATTTTTATGCGCTACTACAATGCCATTGCCGGCGAAGGCGAGCAGGTGCACCTGGAGTATAAAAGCCACCTCAATGATGCCGATATGGCGCAACTTTTAGCGCAGTCGCGCGAGCGCGATTACATCCTGGGCTACACCACGCGCGGGGTGCATCGCGACGATATAGAATTGCTCCTCGGCGATTACTCGATGCGCAAAACCGGGTCGCAAGGGCAGTGCAAAACCTACACCATCGCCCTGCGCTTGGCGCAATTCGACTTCCTGAAATCGTTCACCTCCATCACCCCGATACTGCTGCTCGACGATATTTTCGACAAATTGGATGCGAAGCGGGTGGAAAGTATTGTGAAAATAGTGTCGGATGCACGGTTCGGACAAATTTTTATCACCGACACCAATCGCACCCACCTCGACAAAATCGTGAAGCAAGTGAGCGGCGATTATGCCATGTATGAAGTGCACGATGGCACCTACTCGCTTGAAAATCAACCAAAACAGTCGCAGCCATGAAACGAACAAATGCCAAATCGGTGGGCGAAATCATCACTGAAGTGCTCCGAAAAGAGCGACTCGACCTCAAACTCGATGAGCAGCGTGCCCTCGCGCTGTGGCCTCGCTTAGTGGGCGCCGGCATCGACCAATACACCACCGCACGGTCGGTGAAAAACGGCGTGCTCACCTTCACCATCAGCAGCGCCCCCTTGCGCAACCAACTTATGCTCTCGCGCACCACCCTCATTCAGCGCATCAACGCCATCATCGGCCGCGAAGTAATCAAAGAAATCGTATTTCGATAGCGGTTGGAATAATTCATAATGCATAATGCATAATGCATAATTAATTCATAATTCACAATGCATAATGCATAATTCACAATGCACAATGCTTACTTAGGGATATTCGCAAAATAGCTAACTAATTATTTGTCAGAAAGATAAATT
>JBJECV010000250.1:0-3746 GCA_051871435.1 Sodaliphilus sp.
TATTGCATAGCTGAATAGTTACCGGGTGTTTCAGGTGTTTCAGGTGTTTCAAGTGCTTCAAGTGTTTCAAGTGTTTCAAGCGTTTCAAGTAAACAAGAAATCTCTAACCAAGCGCGAAGCGCGACTAACCAAGCGAGCTTGCGAGCGGCTAACCAAGTGCGAAGCACGACTAACCTTCAATTTAGTGTTTCAGGTGTTCCGCATCCTCACTCCCTTCCCTTCAGGGAGGGGCCGGGGGTAGGCTTTCCTATAACCAAGTGCGAAGCACGACTAACCTTCAATTTTGTTATCATTTTTTTGTGGTTGCAAATCCGAGCGTTCGAATTATGAGTAGGTGATTTTTAATTTGAGGTGCAGATGGATGCTGAGCACATTGAGTAATTTCACTCTTTCTTTTGGAATGTTGGGCGTGGTGAGCCACCTGTTTTCTTCAATTTGAATTTGATTTTTGCTTTTTTGGGTGGACGTGATTAAGTCTTTGCCCACATATTGCACCCTGCTTTTCACCACTTTGTCGATTCCTATTTTTTGAATGCAGTGCACAAAGGTGTTGACCGGACTTTCGTCTGCAATGATTGTACCGTCGGGAAATTCCACCTGAAGTGCTCTTGTGGTTTTTTTACCTTTTGGCACTCTATCGCCCTTCAGATTTTGGCTTACTTCCACCTGTAAGCCCAAATTAAAATGTGCAGATATGAGCTTTAATTGTGCCGATTTGTTTCTCACGGTGCTTTGCGTGTTTACATACCATCCGTGGCCAATGTCTTCCATAGCGGTTTTATACTTTTCGTAGATGGTGGTGGAAAAAAGCGGCAAATGGCAAATTTCGATGTTGAGTTCTTGCCATGGCAGTGGACTGATTAGCTTTAAAGTTTCGATAAAGGTTTGCTTTGAGCTGGAATAGCAAATGCTTTGCCCGTTGGGAAGAGTCACTTTTATTCTTTCGGGTGACTGTCGTTGCATTAATTCGTCCATATCTGTGTCTTATTTTTCGGGGTGGAGGAAGTGGAGGAAGTGTCGGGCGGCTTCGCCGGAGAGCACGTAGGAGCCGTGGTCTTCACCGCCGAGAATGAGCATGGTGCTACCTTTGATGCATTGGTGAATGTGGGTGGTGTGAGCGAGGGTCACGAGGTCGTTTTCGCCTGCCATTATCAATGTCGGCACCTTGATGGTTTGCAATTGCTCTGGCGAGACGTTGGGTTCATCGAGCATCATTTTGGTGAGTGCGGGCACTTGTTTACCTGCTCGGATGGCATCGTCCACACTTTGCTTGAATTGGGCAAAGAGGTGGGGCTGAATGCCGTCGGGCTGCACATTGGCGCCGCAGGTGGCGATGGCTTTCACGCTTTCGGGGTGTAGCAGTGCCAGTTCGATGGCTATGATGCCGCCGTCGCTAAATCCCAGCACCACGGGTTGCTCAATGTGTAGCGCTTCGATGAAGGCATTCACATCGTGCGCCATATCCACGTAGTGGTATTCGCTCAGTGGCGCATTCTGCCCTTGACCACGGGAATCGAGGGCGAACACATGGTAGCCGGCTTCTGCCATTACTTTGGTGGCGGATGCCATATCGCGATATGAGCCGCCATTGCCGTGCACCATGATGGCAGCAGGGCCGTCGTCGGGACCGGCGGTGGTGTAGTGGGTGGTGATACCGTTAATGGCTATCACTTGGTCGGTGCCGCTTTGGGCGAAGCCCACAATTGCCACTATAGCAAGAATGAGCAATAATGCAATGCGCTTCATGGGTAGGGTTAGTTGTTTTTTAATGCCATCATATAGTTGTAGTATTTTTTATTGCCGGTGATATCTTCCAGCACTCTGAGGAATGGCGGGAATTTCACGGCTTCGCCCTTGGCCACGTCTTTGGTTTCGAGCATCACCAAGCCGGGGCACGGCGAGATATAGGAGTCGAGCTCAAAGTATTGCCCTTTCCAAATAAAACTGTATCGCGTTTTTTTGATGGTTTGGCGATAGGGGTCGGCTTGCTGCAAGAGCGAGGTGTAGAGGTTTTTGCTGATTTGTCGCTCCGTCACCAATTGTTCATTATGAGAGATGCGTTTGGTGGTGGTGTGGATATACACGGCTTTGCCTTGCCATTCTCTTCGGCGTAGGCGAACTTCGCAATTGGGCTCTGCCACGAGGTAGGTTTGGGTGATTTCGCTCATCACTGCGCCATCAATATCGCCCTGCACTTCCACAATGTATTTCCGGCTTTCTTCAATGGGTTGTGGCAATTCGAGCACATTGCTGATTTCTTGAAGCACGCGGCGGAGCTTGTGTTCAAAGTCTTCGTGGTTGTTAATCACGCGAAGGTTGGGGTGCCCTGCCCAAGCGCTAATCACCTTTTTATCGAGCGTGCGTGCCAGTTCCAAGCCTTCGGTGCGCACCTCGTTGCTGGTGGTGTTGTAGAATTGCTCTGCGCCGTCGGCTGCCGACACCAAGTGGAGCACCGCGTCGTAGCTTTCTTGCAATTGTGCCGAACTGGTGCCACACAGCGAGGTGATTTCTGCCCACATTTCGGGCGAGAGATAGGCGGAAATGTCGAGCGTGCCACGGTCGCAAATCACCACGGTGGGCTCTTCGCACTGCTCCGCCATCTTCATGAAGGAGCGCTCCATAGCCATTTGCACTTCGAGGGTGGCTTTTTCGCCTTCAAAAAAGAGGGCTTGGTTTTTGGTCAAGTAGTCCATACCGGCTTGCAGAAAGAGTGTGGGCACTTCCGGAACGGTAAACACTTTGTAGCCTCGACTTGAAAAATGCTCGATAATTTTCACCAAAGCGGTGGTCTTGCCGGCGCACGGGCCGCCTGTGAGAACGATTTTTTTGATATTGCTCATAGCGATTTCTGAATCAAATGGAGAGTTAAAGTTCAAATTTAGGCATTTTTTACGAATCCACCCAAATATTTCCCCGGAAATTACAAACCACCAAGTTTTGCGAGTCAACGAGTCAACAAGTCAACAAGTCAACAAGATTCCCCTAATCAAGTGCGAAACGCTAAATAACGTGTACCCGATTTTGCGTTTTCGGGTACATATTGAGCAGAACGTGTACCCGATTTTGCGTTTTCGGGTACATATTGAGCAGAACGTGTACCCGATTTGGCATTTTTGGGTACATATTAATCATTCTTTAACAGATTTCGCGAAATCTACATTGCCACCTGAATTTTTAGCCCTGAAAATGAAAAGTTCCATAAGTTCGGTATTGATATAGTAGTTACTGCGTCCAAGTTTTTGCTTTTGCAGCAAACCTGTTTCCGATACGATAGTATCGAGATACTTGGTGGCAGTCTTACGTTGAACCGACATGTCCCTTTCCATAAATTCAATCTTGGTGTATGGGTGAAAGAACAGGTTGTTTAGCAGTTCGTGCTTGTATTGTTTGCCAAACAATGGCTTTAATATATTCTTGTATTTAGCCATTAAAGCCGAAATGCTTTTCACAAGTCGGATAGTTTCAATAGAGGTTTCTTCCACACCTTTCAGAATAAATAGAATCCACTTTTCCCAAACTTCCGCATTATCAGGAGCATTATCTCTGATGCGCTGTATCAAGCGATAATATTCACCTTTGTTATGAGTGATGTATCGGCTAAGATACAAGATAGGCAAATCAAGCAAATCATTTACCACTAAATATAGAATTGCTATAATTCTACCTGTTCTGCCATTGCCATCATAGAAAGGGTGAATACTCTCAAACTGGTGGTGAATGATAGCCATTTTAATAAGTGGGTCGAT